>JAJONP010000084.1 GCA_021323555.1 Gammaproteobacteria bacterium
TTATAGATTTATCGGCCAGTAGTTTAGTTTTGACTTTGAGTGTAATCGCACTATTGTCAATATACTGCCCACTACTTTCAGAATGCGGTGTACTGGAACATCCTTGCAGAGCTATTATTTCTACTAAAGGCAGTGCTAACAAAAAAACGCTCATCAATTGCATAAGCTTTTTCATTTTATTTTTCTCCTTTTTTAACATCAAAACAGGATACACGTTTAAAAAATAAAATCTAGTTTTAATAGAAGATGATAATGTTAGAATTTTTTAGACAATTCTGCAAAAACCAGGCTAATCCCATGATAACCTGTAGGCGGCGACACTTTGAGAAAAAGCGAGGGCCATCTATCACATTTTTCATCTACTGATTGATTTTACTTTAGCCACTAGTACACTGGTATCGTCTCTTTTGTGCTTAAAGCCTCGATATAATATACCTGCGATGGTAGCAGGTGATTGACGGAGTAACTCTCCCGAATATATTTTTCCCCATTGATGAGATAACCCGTCACTGTGCATTACTAAAATTGATTTGCTATTAAAGGGATATTTCATTTCGTGGATTGTCCGAAATTGATGGCCTACGATTCCACTATAAGACAACATACTATAATGTTTGAGCGATGTTAGAATGGTTCCTGAGATATTTCCTACCCCAAGATATGTGGCTTGCTGGCAGAGAGGATCAATTTTAATAATGGCTATAGCAGCTCCTCGTGTTTTTTTAAGGGCCGTGTGTTGCGCCAGAAGAATATCAGTCAGAGAAGCATGGCTCTTTTCATTGAATATCTTTACTGCTTCGCTCGCGGCAAGATAAGCATCGGGTCCATGCCCTAATCCATCGACTAACATGAATAGTTGGGTGTTGTCAGCCATGGTATAAGTTGACCATGCATCACCCGATACTTCTTCTTGCGCCATTGGTACGCAAATAACTCCCCATTCAAGCAAACTGGAGGATTTCGATGCTATTAAAGCATTTGATTTAGTTGGCAAGGGTTTTTCGATTTTTGCCCATAATACGGTTCCTTGATTTACGGAAGAATAAAATTCAAATTGAGAAGTCAGGCGTTTAATAGCGCCGAGCCCTATTCCCGGTGTATTGGCTGTAGAATAACCATCCTGAATACATATACTTGTATTTGAAACTCCGCGGCCCTCATCAATTGCATATAACTGAAATTCCGATTTAAAACTATCCTGATAGACTTCAAGCAAAATTTCCCCTTCTGCATTTGCATGTTTGATGATATTCATGGCTGCTTCTGTCACGATGATAGCAATTTTTGCAATTTGACTGGTATCAAAACCTGCTTCACTTGCTAGCAAAGTAGCAAACCTTCTTGCTTCTCCTACGTGTGCATGATCACTAATAATTATTTTATGCATAGCCTTTAGTATTATAATAATGAAGTTGTTATTAACATGTGCTTATACTACTCTAATTATTTATAAAACCCTATTCTAATTCATACAAATCAGTATAAGTATTTTTTACAGCTCAACTTCAAAAATTACTGTTATCACCATTTTTTAGCACTTCTTTGAAAAAATAGGGGCAGCTTCCAATTGAGGATCATTTCGATCAACTTTTTTTGAAAAGAAACGTGTTCCTTCTTGAAAATTAGACTGAAATGCTAAAAAGGGTGGAGGCGAATAAGAATAAGAAGCATTGTTCCAGGAAATAATTTTCTGGTTTTTGCTAAAAATGACTTCTCCAGCATATTTAACATACTGTGAGAAGCCTGAAAGACTGATATGTCCATCTTGGTTACGGGTACTAATTCGAATCGTACCACTCGGCATAGTGACAAATATATAAGAAATATCTGGCTCAGGTTCAGAAAGTTGGTTACTCACATTATTTTTAATAAACCATCTCTCATCAAAGCTCTTTTCTAACAAAAGTCCCTGATAGTTTTCAGCTTCTTGTGCCTGATTGCCTTCTAATATACGATGTTTTTTGCTTTGACGGGAATCTTGCTTTCGTTTTTGCATGATTTTGTATATCAAGTCGGATGGGCGGGCTTTTCCATCCACAAAATTTTCTTTGTAGGCAATTGCCATATCGCCGTTTCGGAATTTTTTAAGCCGAAAATTATTATTTGATGACTGATGCCTGTCTTTTTCTTTTTGGCGTTTCTCTTCTTCCAGATTTATTAGTTTTCCTACTGGAAAGGCGAGAAGATCTCTTATCTTTTTAGTAGAAATCATGGGTTTTCTCCTCTCAATTATTATAAATTTAAAATTTAATAACAGTATTTATACTAATTTCAATTCCAGAGGAAAATATGAAGATACCCTAGCCAACTAGGGTTATTCCTAAAATCGGCTGCTAAAACATAAAATTATTTAAAAAATGGATTCTTTTCATTCAGGTATAAATTGATAGAAAATAAAGACAATATAGTCTAATTACTTCCGCGAGAGACCTTACTTCGAGTTTATGCATCAGATGAGAGCGATGCAATTCTACGGTTTTGACAGCAATATCTAATTCTGCCGCAATCTGCTTGTTTAATTTCCCCGCCACGATATATTCTAGTATCTGTTTTTCTCTGGTTGAGAGACTAGCTAAGCGTTTAAGAAAATTATCCGCATTCAAGCGTTCTTTATTATGATAGGCATCTTGTGCCATAGCTCTTTCGACACAATTCAATAGGTGCTGAGCGTTAAATGGCTTGGTAATAACATCAAACGCACCTCGCTTCATGGCATTTACTGCAATGGGAATATCACCGTGACCTGTTAAAATAATAATGGGCATACGATTATAAGCAGAGGCAAGAGAGGTTTGCAATTCAAGTCCGCTCATGCCAGGCATACGGATGTCTAAAATGAGACACCCGCGAAGGTTAATATGAAAATTTTTTAAATATTCTTCGGCCATATGATATATTCTCACCTGATAACCGGTTGATTCCAATAACCATTGTAGCGATTTACACAGCGCTACATCATCGTCTACGATGTAAATAATTGGATTTGGTTTCATATTCTTTCATCCTCATTGATAGGAAGAATAAAGTAAAATTCCGCGCCACCTGTGGTAACCGGCAGAAAAAAAAGATGCCCGCGATGAGCTTCAATGATAGTCCGACAAATGGCAAGGCCGATCCCCATCCCGTTTTTTTTGGTCGTAAAATAAGGCTCAAATAATCGAGCTTCGTGTTCTTTCAATATGCCTGGCCCATTATCGATGACCATCACTTTAATAAATTGGTTATTCATTTTCTCTGTTTTAATAGAAACAAGAGGAAAAGAAATTTTATTTTGATCAACAGTCTGGGCAGCATTGCGCAGAAGATTCAAAAAGACTTGCTGGATTTGGATTCTATCGACTTTAATTACAGGAAGGCTATCATTTTTTTCATGCACTATTTTAATTTTATTTGAATAGCCTGAGAGTTCCTGCCTGACCAGCCTGATTGTTTCTTCAATTAACAGATTGATATCCACATATTCATAAGTCAAAACGCCTTGACGGATAAAATTTTTCATTCGATGAATAATTTCTCCAGATCGTTCTACTTGGCTGACGGTTTCTTCGAGCGCTGATATTATTGCAGGCATATCAAATTTTTTTGATTTCAGCCGTCTAATACAACCTTCTACATAACTCGCAATTGATGCCAACGGCTGATTTAATTCATGAGAGAGTGTGGAAGCCATTTCTCCCATCGTATTGATTCTTTCTATTTTGCTGAGTTCTTGGGCGTGTTGATAAAACCAGGCCTCCATTTTCTTGCGCTGGGTAATGTCCCAGCAGATGCCCGTCACCAATACGTCAGCGTGAGAGGAGGTAGAATATATTTTCCCACGTGCACTTAAAAAGCGAAATGTATTATCTCTTAAACGTATCCGGTAGTCGCAATCGTAAATCTTTTTTTGGCCAATGACTTCTTCCATTTCATTTTTGACTCTTTCCCTATCCTCTTCGTGTACCCGATTTAAAAAATCATCGTGAGAATAAACAAGGGCTTTATTATTTATCTCAAGTAACTGACTCATATATTCATCCCCTATAATAAAATGATCTTCTTTTACATTATAACTCCATGTACCTGCGTGGGAGGCCTGCAATGCCAAATTTAAACGTTCCGATACATTTTGTAATAAACGTTTGGATAAAACATGTTCTTCAATTTCTTTTTCTAATTTCTCATTGGAAGATGTGAGTTCCCGCGTGCGTTCCTCTACACGCTGATCCAGTTTTTCATGTGCTTCTTTTAACAGTTCTAACGCGTGGAGCAATTCCTTATTTTGCTGTTGCGCTTCACGTGATGCATCAGTTGGCTGATATTTAACAAGTGCATTTGCAATATCAGCTATTTTTTGGGTTGTAATAGCCGTCATGTCAGATGAAAAACGCATTTCCATAAAAACCTGCGTTCCCGTCTCAGAGTTCGTTACGATTTTAAAATCATCTACTAGATTTTTCGTGCCAGTAATTCCAAAAACTTTTCCTTTTCCAGTGCGTGAAATGCCCGTTAGAATAGTCTCTAGTTCTTTGATGCCAGGCCCTTCATCAAGAACGATTATTTTTAAAAAAAAAGATTCTTCATGAAAGTGGATAAGATACTCAATACTTCCATTCTTAGCATGCATACAAGCATTGCGGGCAATTTCTGAGACGGCTGTTGCAATATGAATTTGCTTTTGTATATCAAATCCGAGTAAGCTTGCAATCTGTCGCGCGCGTTGCCTTGCATGAGCTACATCGCCTATGCTATAAATGCTGAGGGAGAGAAGAAGTTTCGAGTAACTTGCGGTAATACTCATAGGGAAATACTCTGCTATACATATATTAAATACATCGCCTCTTACTTTTCTTTTTTAACATTTTAACATTGTTAACATTTTTACATAAAGTATTATTATAAAATTCTTAGGAGTTCACCATGTCAGATTTAATGCGTATTCTTACTAATAATGAAACTCGATTATTAAATGCTTGGATAAATGAACAAAGCTTAATGATGAAAGACCGTAGGATGATGCTTACAGAAGATGAGCTTACTAAAGAATGTACGGAATTTCTAAAATTATTAAACTCTTCTTTAATCCAGGCCGAAGGAAATTTTGATGAAATTGAATCCCCTGTGTGGCAGGAAATACGATTGTTTTTAAATACTCTGTCGAAGGAACGCGGCCAGCAGGGTTTTTCACCTTCTGAAATTGCTACATTTATTTTTTCTTTAAAAAGAGCTTTGTTTGACTTATCAAGCGATGAGTTTAAAAATGAGATGGAGCGGTTGATAAAAGGAGTCTGTCAAATTGCTCTCTTATTAGACAAATTAGGTTTATATACGATAGAGTGTTCTAGTAAGGTGAGAGAAAACATCATTAAGCAACAACAGGAAGAAATGCTCGAATTATCCTCTCCTGTCATCAAATTATGGGATAAGATTGTTGCATTGCCTATGATTGGTACGTTAGACAGTGATCGTGCCCAAATTGTCATGGAAAATCTGTTACAAAGTATTATAACTTTTGAAGCAGAGGTAGCTATTATTGATATTACGGGCGTTCCGAACGTAGATACACTTGTTGCGCAGCATTTACTTAAAACTGTTACTGCCGCAGGATTGATGGGAGCAGAATGTATTATCAGTGGCATGCGCCCTCAAATTGCTCAAACGATTGTACACTTAGGCATTGATCTGGAAGGCGTATTAACAAAATCCACTCTTGCAGATGCTTTGATATTAGCTATTTCGAAAATTAAAAGTAATGCTTCTTTTTCTATTTTAGCTGAGTTAAATAGTGCTTACTCCAAATAAGGTAAGGAAAAAGGAGAAAAGAAAGCATGTTAGAACATATTCCGATTTACAAACTTGGAAATTGCCTGTTAATCACTATTCAAGTAGATATTGATGACCGTTTGGTAACGACTCTTCAGGATGATCTGAGCAATAAAATAACCGAGACAGGAGGGAAAGGTATCATCATTGACGTCTCCGCGCTTGAGATTATCGATTCTTTTATGGGTAGAACATTTGCTAATATTTCTCTGATTGCAAAATTACTAGGAGTAAAAACGGTAGTAGTAGGTATCCAACCCAACGTAGCTATCACGCTGGTTGAACTGGGCCTCTCTCTTAAAGGGGTGTTGACAGCTTTGACGGTAGAAAAAGGAATGAAACTATTACAATCCGATAAGTAGATAAACCTTTAGGAACCGAATATGAACCAGAATTGGATTTCAGAAACTGTAAAAATTCAATGCGAAGCAGATGTGGTTACTACTCGACAACGTGTAAAAGAGTTTGCAAGCAGGCTGCTGTTAAAGCTCATTGATCAAACTAAAATTGTCACTGCCGCGAGTGAGATTGCTCGTAATACTTTAAAATACGGTGGTGGCGGACAGGCAGTTATTGATGTTATTGAAAATGAAAACAGGATCGGTATCAAAATAATTTTTGAAGACCAGGGTTCTGGTATCCCCGATCTTGCTCGCGCTTTTCAGGAAGGTTATACCACGGGAAAAGGAATGGGCCTTGGACTCAGCGGCTCAAAAAGATTAGTGGATGAGTTTGATATACAAACTGAAAAAAATAAAAGGACTCGGGTGACTTTAATAAAATGGAAATAATTTTTGTAACCACTCGTGGCCTTTACTGCGATAACATCAAAGAAGGTACAGGCGCTTAGCTGAACTAAGATTTAATATAAATATTTATATGTGTGATTCACAGGCTATTTACACACTTTATATGACGCTCTCCTTTTAGAAATAGCTTCTTTAAGAGCAGGCGAAATTGTTAACGCTGACTCTAAATGCATGAATGCAACATCTTCGCTGGCTTCTGATCCAATACGTAAAGTTTTCGCTTTATAGGCATGTGCTTCAGGAAGTCATTTCTTTTCTTGCGTTGTTAGGCTATCTATAGATAGCGCTACAATACGAGCCAGCCTATCTATGACTTTGCATGATTATTTTACTAGGAGATTACGCAGATTTCCTACAGACACCTGTTATTATCCGTGTAAAATTCCAAAATAATCAAAAAGCGGCTATTAAATTTAATAAAGGATGATGTTAAGAAAATTTTGGTTATTGCCTGCCAACGGTTTGTAGTGAGTTTGTTTTGTTGTCCACTCGTTATAAGCCTGACGCTGGTAGAGATTCTTTATAGTTCTTCAAGTTATCTGTCGGCGACTTTTTATCTATAAGTGCGAAAGGAATTCATTATGAAAAGCCCTGAATTTCTTGCCATTATTGCGGCTAATGCCAATAAGACAAAAAATCTACGATCTTACTTTGGCCCTTGGCCTTCCAGCATCAACCGCGTGCCTGATGAAATTGCGGGTAAATTTGGCCGTATCGTTTCATTTGTTCAAACAAAAATAAATGAAGGCTACTTTTGTAATAAAGAAACGGAATATTTACTTATTTATAATTTTCAGCCGCTTCATTTATCACCTAATAAGACAATTTATTATTCGTTGGATTTATTACGCAAGCCGGCCAGCCGAATCAAACACGTGAAAGAAAAAATAGGCGAGCCTATGCAATTGGTTATCCAGGGTAAGACGGGTGAGGTCATGAATAACTCTCAGTTTATGGTAGACGTAGAGTTAGCAACGGTCGAAGAAATTGCGAGAGATAAGTTGGAACCCCCTACTCTTTACGGTAATTATACAATGTATCCAGCGCCTTGCTGCTTTGTGGTTCTCTTAAGTGATGAGCTACTTTCAGCAGAATTGTTATTTAAGGGATTTTATGATGAAAGCAGTATCATCCAAGAAGGAAAAGTTTTTGAAAACCTGCTGGATGCACGTCTTATGTTAGCCGAGAGTCAGGCGGTGGGCCGTTATATTGCTGAAATAGCGGAGGCTGAAGAGGAAATACCACGTTTGAAGAAACAAGGATTAGGTTTAGAAACTGTCAAGCTGATGGATTACGCCACTAATACCGTAATGGTTAATATAGCTCCTCGTTTACTTTGTAAAGAAGAACCGGTAGAAGATGAATTAAGTCGCTTGGAAGATGCTTTTGGTATGGTGGAAGTTCTACACATTAAAGCGGCTAGAATCGCCGTGGCTAAAACTTTAGCTATGAGGAGAAAAGATGAAGGGGCTTTACATAGTGAAATGAATACATGGGCTCCGTTTGAGGAGGAAGAAAAATCTCTTCCTTTTCCTCGTTGTTCTTTAGCCGCCCTTACTAACCCTATAGCGTTCCGCCACTCAAAGCATCTGGTGTTACCTTTTATAAGCCCTGTTCAATCTTCCGGAAAAGTCAGATTGCCGAACCCTGCGACAGGAGTTGCCGAAGCAGAAACATCTGCCACCGAATCAACCGATGATG
>JAJONP010000085.1 GCA_021323555.1 Gammaproteobacteria bacterium
ATAAGGTAGATTGATTTGGTGGATTACGACGCAAAAAGCGCGTCTAATCCACCCTACATTCAATCTTCTTTATCTGGAAACAAGCAAAGATCATGAATCAAACACGTGGCGCAGTGCGGCTTTCGCGCAGTGCACTTATAACGCCCATGCAAAACCAACCAATGATGTGCTTCTTTTAAAAATTCAGGTGGAATGATTTTTAATAATTTTTTTTCAACGCCCAAAGGTGTCTTTTCTTGAGTCAAGCCAATACGATTCGCCACACGAAAAATATGCGTATCCACTGCAATCATAGGTTGCCCAAAGCACGTATTTAAAATCACGTTCGCAGTTTTACGTCCAACCCCTGGTAAAGCTTCTAAAGCTACTCTCTCTTGAGGAACGCATGATTGATGTTTTTCTACTAGAATTTTGCAGGTTTTAATAATATGAGCCGCTTTACTATTAAATAATCCGATTGTTTTAATAAAGGTTTTTAATTTTTCCTCGCCTAAGGCAAGTATTTTCTCAGGTGTATTCGCAACGGCAAATAATTTTTGAGTAGCTTTATTAACTGATACATCGGTTGCTTGCGCAGATAATATAACGGCAATTAATAATTCAAAGTGACTATGATAAACAAGCTCAGTCGCAGGCGATGGGTTAGCACAACGAAAACGCAGGAATATCTTTTTTATTGTATTAGAATCCATAAAAAATCTTTAATAAAATAAACCCATTAAAATCAAATAAATTATATAATATAATCCTTATCTATTATATTAGTTTAATAGGTCATTCACATGCCTCAAAACACTCCCTACATTAGTATCGTTATTCCTGTTTATAACGAGGAAAAAACATTAGAAGAACTTTATCGGCGTTTAACAAAAACATTGGATCCATTAGGCAAATCTTACGAAATCATTTTGACGAATGACGGAAGCCGTGATCAATCCAGCCAATTATTACAAATGTTACATGATCGCCGCCCTTCGCAAATTCGAGTCATTGAATTCAATGGTAACTTTGGCCAACACATGGCAATCATGGCAGGGTTTGAACGAGTACGTGGTGAAATTATTATTACAATGGACGCAGATTTGCAAAATCCCCCTGAAGAAATTCCCAAATTAATCGCAGCCATGGAAGCAGGCCACGATGTCGTCAATACGCATCGTCAAAATCGACAAGATAGCGGGTGGCGCCTTCTCGTTTCAAAAATGCATAATAAGATCCGCGCATGGATGATGCCAAAATTAAAGATGAAAGATGAAGGCTGCATGTTACGGGCTTATCGCCGTTCTATTGTTGATTTAATGGTTTCAACAGGCGAAGCAACAACATTTATTCCAGCCTTAGCTTTAAATTATGCCTCAAATCCGACAGAGGTTGGCGTAGCACATGAAGAGCGTTTCGCAGGGACTTCTAATTATAGTTTTTATAAATTAATTCGTTATAATTTTGATTTAGTCACAGGATTTTCTTTATTTCCTTTGCAAGTATTTACACTCATCGGTATAGCTATTTCTTTATTAAGCTTTTTATTTGTTGTCTATTTAGGCTTACGCCGTATTTTTGTTGGCCCTGAAGTCGAAGGGGTTTTTACATTATTTGCAATTCTATTTTTTCTCATTGGTATCGTGTTACTTGGATTAGGTGTTGTCGGTGAATACATCGGCCGCATTTATCAAGAAGTACGCAAACGCCCACGGTTTGTGATTCGCAAAGTCATCGAACAAAATGACTGATTTATACTTTATTGATTAGCCTCTGTTGTAGACGCATCACTTTTATAAGTGTATGTTCACCGGGCTTTTGACTTTACGCAAAAAGTTCGGATTTGAGCCAAGGTCGCGCGAAAATTTTATAAAAATAGCGCAGCATACACTGGTATGTGAGCAGATTTTTATAAAATTTTCGCACGAGATTGGCCAAATACGGACTTTGCCTATTAAGGCGTAAACAGTTACTCACTTTTAGGAGATTGAACAACAGCCCCCTCCTTAGCAGGCAAGGTGCTACTGACAGGTGGAATTTGATCTGCTGTTAAAGCGCCTGCTGCCTCAGGTGGCGTTGTTTCTTCTTTTGCTGCTTGATCTACTGCAAAAGCAATAGAGGTTAGATAACTCATGGATATGGCTGCCATAACAATAGCAATTTTCTTGTGTATCGACATACAAACTCCTGCAATGAAAAATATTTATTAATCGTACTTATTTCTGCTTTAATTGACTAGAGTTATTTCATTTTTTCCCGATAAAAAAATAAACAGAAATAAAAATCATAATAGAAAATACGCTAAAAAGATGGTGTTAAACCCTCTTAACACTTTCTTAAGTTTATCTTTTTATACTAATAGCTAGAGAAGGCAGGGATTGTCATCAGCGATAAAAAGGATACCTATTATGGAAAGAGGACCTCGACCCACCCATTTAAAAACTCCTTCAAAATTCCCTTCCCCTCCCAAAACACCATCGCCATCTCCTCAGCCAGCAGAAGATCTTCTTGAACAAAAAGAGGATGCCATACGAGGAGAAGGATATCAATCTAAACATACAAGAACTCCTTCAAGGTTTTCCTTCTTGTCCCCCCTAAGACCGGCACCATCCCCTTGGAAAGAAAATCCTTCTCCTGAGCCATTAGAAGATTCTTTAGAAAAAATAAAAAACGAATTTGATGCTATTATAGCTGATTTTTCAGTAGGAGAGGAAGGCAGGAAAGAAAAAGAGGAAAAAATACCTTTACCATCAGGATTCGAATGGGAACAGAGACGAGATCAATTAGTTCAGGAATACGCAAACGTCTATCAAGATAATCTCATAGCTCATGAAAAGCAGGAGAAACAGAAAGATGAGGATTTACAAAACAGCCTAGAATCTTTTCAAAAAGCGGTAAAGTCTCTTGCAGCAATAGAAAAAATTTTATTGTCATATAAAAAAACAGAAGAAGAGAAGATAGAAGAGATCACAGCTGAAGAAATCTTATTTTATCAGGAAGAAGAACTCGATAGCCTAACACAGTTAGCAGCTAAATATAAACAACTTGTAGAAAAGGAAGAGCTTTTCGTTAAAGACTTAGAAGAGCATACTAAAAAGCTCGAAGGAAGTTCTTCAGCAGTTGTTCCTTTCAACATTCAAGACATCCATTTTAACTGTGAGACAATATCCGAAGGGCAAACAATCAACGAACTTTTCGACAAAGATAATGCGTCTTATTTAAAAAAACAGGAAAAATGTGATGCTGTATTAGAAAGCTTAAAGAATCTGATAAGTCGAATTGCAGCAATAGAGCAATCTACTAATAGCGCTTCTCCAGAACAACCTACTAATAGCGCTTCTCCAGGTTTCCTCAGAAATACGGCAAATCAGATTTTAATTGCATTGCAACTGCGACCCGAGCGAACTAACTCAGTAGAAAAATCTGGCGTTCACGAGTCTACACCATTAACTATTGATTCTTTAAAAGAATCATTGTCTCTTACGAGTACACAAATCACAGAACAAAAAACACAAGCTACCACTGCTCAAGAAAAACTTACAGAAAAAAAGAACAGGGACTTAGAAAAATTAAAAGAACATTGCCTAGATGAAATCAATCAAGCTTTGCAAGAGCGTCAGCTTCATATATTAGCTGTATGGGAAAAACAACTAGTTGCTAGTTTAAAAAAGGCAAAATCAGATTTCGAGGCACACAAAAAACATTTTCAAGAATTAAATAAAATGGAAGGTGAGAAGAAAAAAGCAAACAATGAGTTGTGGACAACAATAGCTTCAACGTTGCTTAAAGAACATGAAAAAAAACTTGAGGAATTAGTCACTTCTGAAGAAGCAAGCGCATTATACAAAGAACTGGACGAGAAATACAACGTTTTACTGCTGCTGGCTAAAAAAAATTCATCGATGGAAAGAGGATTGGAAATAAATCAAAGGATTACGAGTGTTGGCTTAAATGAATTATTGGATAGCATTAAGAAAGAACGGGATCAGTTAGCCGATAATAAATTATTGGATAGCATTAAGAAGAAACGGGATCAGTTAACCGATAAAGAAAGAGAAGAAAAACAAAATTCACCAGAACAGATGCCATCATCTGTACCTCCTTCGCGCGCTTCAACTACTTCTATTATTTCTAATTTTTCTAATGTTTCTGGTGATTCTAATTTTTCTGGTGATTCTAATTTTTCTGGTGATTCTAATGATTCTAATGATTCTAATGGCTCTAATGATTCTAAAGATTCTAAAGATTCTAAGGATTCTAAAGATTCTAAAGATTCTAAGAATTCTAAGGAGAATGGTTCTAATGACCCTACTCCTACCCCGAAAATCTATAATTGGAAATTGACTATAGGAGGTTTGTTTTTTTTTCTATCACCTCTTGTGGGTTTTGCCATTTATACAGGCTGTTGGGTCTTACCTCTTGTGGGTTTTGTCATTTATACAGGCTGTTGGCTCTATAAAAGCCAGAATTATTACCTGGATTTACAACAAGAATATGATGCATTAAAAATAGAAAAAAAGAAATTAAAAACAGAAAATGACGAATTAAAAAAGAAAATAAATAAGGCCAGTACAAATTCTTCCTCAAATAATGTGATAAATACGGCTTTTTTATCAGATCTTATTACAAAATCTATCCAAAATACTACACTAGCTATGCCTTCTGGTCGCTCACCTGGGATATGTTTACCCCCTTCTAAATTACTCTCGCATCAAATAAGTTCACCAAACCGGTCACACCTTTTCTCCCTTGATAGTCCTGGAGGTTCACCACGACAAGGACTTACTTACCATAGAGTGCATTATGATACGCTAGTACCATCTTCATCTTCATCTTCATCTTCATCTTCATCTTCATCTTCCTCCTCCAGCATGGCAGCAGCCCAACCATCCGTAGGGGATCACCATTTTCAGACACGAGAAACAAGAAAGTCTGTGCCTGGGTAAATTATTTCTTCCACGGGAATTCTAGCGATTGATGTGATAAAATCAGTCATTTTTCCGCGGAGTTTGGTTAATGGGCATACAATTAGATTCTTCCAAAAGCAAAAGACTCTCTGTTTTCACGCTCGTAATGATGAACGTCATTGCGATTGATAATTTGCGTAGCTTAACTGCAGGTGCCGTTTATGGCTTCTCATTAGTCTTTTTTTATCTGCTAGCGGCTCTCTTATTCTTTATTCCCACCATTTTAGTCACTGCAGAATTAGCGACAGGTTGGCCCAATACAGGGGGAGTGTATATTTGGGTACGTGAAGCCTTTGGGTCGCGGTGGGGGTTTCTGACCATTTGGCTGCAATGGATTTACAATGTCGTTTGGTATCCTACTATCTTTGCTTTTATAGCAGGCATTATAGCTTATTTAATATACCCTCCGCTGGTCGAAAATAAGTTTTTTATGTTAAGTGTTATTTTATTCTCTTTTTGGGGAACAACGTTACTGAACTGTCTTGGCTTGAAAGTAGCAAGTTGGCTAAGTGTAATGGGTGCCATCGTGGGTACTATTTTGCCTATGTTATTAATTACCTTCTTAAGTTTTATATGGCTGCATTGGGGAAAACCCAGTCAAATTTCTTTTTCTTTTAAAAGCTGTATTCCTGATTTTTCGCATCTACAAAATATTGCTTTTTTAACAAATATTTTATTTGGTCTGATGGGAATGGAAATGTCCGCTGTGCATGCAGGCGATGTGCGCTCTCCAAAACGAGATTATCCACGTGCCCTCATTTATTCCGCGATTATTATTCTAAGCACGCTTATTTTTTCTTGTCTCGCCATTGCAATCGTTGTGCCTGTTAAACAGTTGAATCTGGTCTCCGGATTAATGGATGCCTTTGTAATTTTTTTTAATGCGTATCATTTAACAGGATTCATTCCAGTGATTGCAATTTTAATTATTTTGGGAAGTTTAAGCGGTGCAACAGCATGGATTTTAGGGCCCGCACGCGGGTTATTAATCGCTGCTGAGGAAAGTAATTTGCCAAGGTTTTTAGCAAAACGCAACAAAGAAAATATGCCGGTCGGGATCCTATTCACGCAGGGCGTAATTGTGAGTCTATTATGTATTATATTTTTTATTATGCCGAGCGTGAATAGTGCATATTGGGTGTTATCAAATTTAACAGCGCAATTGGCTCTGCTTTTTTATATTTTATTATTTGCAGCAGCCATTCGATTGCGTTACAAACATGCGCATGTTTCTCGTGCTTATCATATTCCAGGTGGAAATATAGGAGTATGGTTAGTCTGCAGCATGGGTATTTTAACATGTATCGGTGCCATTCTATTAGGGTTCATGCCGCCTGCTAAAATAAATATGGGTAGCGTGCTAAAGTACGAGGCGATATTAATCACTGGCATACTACTTTGTTGCTTATTGCCATTACTACTTTATGCGCATAAAAAGGAGGATGTATGAGCCGATTAGCGACAATCAAATTATTGAAAGAAAGTATGGAATTTTCCGCAGGACATTTTACTGTGTTTTCAAGTACAGAACGTGAAAACTTGCATGGGCATAGCTATAGAGTACGGGCTTCTATTGTGACTGTGGTTGAAGAAGAAGGACTCTCTTTTGATTATCGTTTTTATAAAGATAAAATCTATAAATTATGCGGACAACTTGATAAAACTGTTTTACTTGCAGGCTTATGCCAATACCATAAAATTACGGATGAAGGTGATTATCATTGCGTTTATTTTAATAATGAAAAATTAATGTTTTTAAAAAGAGATGCAAAAATATTACCGATTTATAATGTCACGATAGAAGAATTATCTCATTGGTTTCTGAAAAATTTACTGCTTGATAAAAATGAATTAGAGCGTCATCGCATTCAAAGTATAAAAATGACGGTTGGAAATGGAACAGGCCAAGCAGGGTCGGCTATTTGGAATAGATAATGTAGAGAGCATTAGATACATTTTTACGTTATAACCTAAGAACATTCATTTAAGCTTTCCTAAAAACAGCGCACTTCACTGGCAAACTTTCATGAAAATAACCCAATTAAATAAAAACTTTCCGTCAACTGCCATCTCCCGCAAAAATAAATATCTTTATTATTGTGATGCAACACATGGCACTGCGTCGTTTAGGGAACACAAGCCTTTTTATATATCTTTGTTAATGATCCACGTTTTATTGAGGATAGTGTTAAATTAATAATTTTATCTTTTTCTTCCGCATCTGCATTTAAAGTAGAGACGGTATCGTATATATCAAAACAATGATGAATTAATCCGGAATAAGATAATTTCACTGACTCATCTTCAAATAAAGTCTCAGCTGCAAGTAAAATTCTTTTAAGCAAGGCAAGATCAATATGTTGGTATTTGATATGATTTTCATTAACGTTGGGCGAAATTGAAAAAACTTCTCTTGCAATAATGGCTTTTTTATCTTTTTGACCTTCCACTAGAAAAGGTTCGCCCTCGCCTGTCAATAACCAGCAAGGCTTAATTTTAAAATAGGCGCTATAATCCATAATTAAGTCAGAACTAATGCTTCTTTTTCCTGTTTCATGTTGAGAATACGTTGAGACAGGAACACCATACTCTTTAGCAAACTCTTTTGCAGATTTAAAGCCTGCTGCTTTTCTAGCCGCTCGCAATCTTTTTGAAAGTTCTTCGGTTAATTGAGTTGGCATAATTATTTGTCCATTACTATTTAAAAAATAATTGTTGTAAATGAGTTTCAACTGCGGTATCTTTCTTTTGGAGTAATATGCTCCCCATCGAGAAAACATTTCTTTTACGAGAAAATTTTTCTTAAGGAAGGCAAATTTCTACCGCGATTGAGCCCTATAATGCTATAAAAATAGCTTCGCGCATCATTTTACCTAATTACCCAGGGAACGCTACGAAAATATTTTTAAGAACGAGGCAAATTCCCTATTTGTTCAAAAAATGTCACTGGGCTTGCACTGAGAGGAGAATAAAGGCTAGTATGTTTTATTATTCTTTATTAATTTAAGTTGTCATAAAACATGATTCAAAAAATAAAAGTAATTTTAACACTTCTTTTTTCTTTAGGAAGTCTTTGGAGTATTGTCTGTTATTCTGAAGGACATGCATCATTTTCTCACTCACATCTTAAAAAAAAACATGCGATACGTCATCATTTGCAGCATATTCACCCCCATCTATCGAAAGTAGTAACGTACCAAGAAAAAACAAAGGTTGAAACCGTTGTTATTTCTAAACCTATCTCTATCAACGCGCCGTCACCTGGCTTAATGTCTTCAATCGGTACTCGTATGGTAGATGTTGTACATAATACCATTTCTAAATTGCGTTATACGGCTTATAAACTAGGGGGTACCCATTT
>JAJONP010000086.1 GCA_021323555.1 Gammaproteobacteria bacterium
AATTAAACACTATTCTTTATTTGCTTAAATCAATCTTGTTCCTATTTTGCTCTGGAATTTTCTTTGCCCTTAGCTATGGAATTTATATTACCTTTGACACTATCCTAATAAACATATACCAGCCACACGAATACCCCCTCCTAAACATCGTCCTCAGTCTCTCTTACAAGACACTTATCCTATCCTCGAATTTTCAGATTATGAAACCCAAGAACCTGTCACAGCCAGTGATTTAATTGGATTTTCCCGCCCAGGCATTCAAACTAAAATACTCCGCCAAATGCGTGGCAAGCAATACACTATAGAAGCATCGCTTGATTTGCATGGAATGGTTGTTACAGAAGCCAGAAACGCGTTAAGTCATTTTTTAATGGAATGTCATCGTCAGGGAATACGTCAAGTGTTAATTATCCATGGCAAAGGCCGCACGAACCTCTACCCTATTTTAAAAAATAAACTCAATCAATGGTTACGCCAAACGGATCATGTTTTAGCATTTTGTTCTGTCAAGACAAGTGATGGCAGTAGTGGCGCTCTACATGTGCTGTTAAAGAAAGCGCGCGGATGCCCTTAATATCAAGAAAAAATTACTTCTTAACAAGTAGCACCGAAATTTTGTTTATCATCTCCCCAGGAATCTCCTATAAAATCCATATCCCCATCATAGGTAGTGTCATTACTTACATTCAAAAAAACTGGTCCTGTTTTCCCCTTGTGCTCAATATAAGGGGCTACCCCATCACCAGCGGCCCATGAATAATCTGCAACAATATAGCAACGAGATTTATTTTCAAAATCGGTGATAATGACCTGTCCTAACCACTTACCACTAGAGGCAGGCTCTTCCTCTACTCTCCTATTATAGTTAATTGGAATAAGCGTATTTGGCTGGATTACGAAAGAAGTATATTGAGTATGATTGACATAACCGTCCATCAAAGAAAAGGTAACTGTCCAGGGTTTACTTGAAAAATTACGGAATTCATATGTCTGAGCCATAGCTGTAGAAAAAGTAATTAAGAACATGTTTATTACTAATAAAATTTTTTTCATTTTTACCTCATTTTATTAACAAGTAGCGCCGAAATCTTGTTTATCATTTGCCCACGCCTCTCCTATTATATCGATATCCCCGTCCTGGCCAGCTTCTCCCATACCGTTTAAAACCACAGGCCCTGTGTTTCCGTTATGCCTAATATAAGCCGCTTCCGAAGAAAACCATTGGGACCTTACGATATAACATTGAGATTTACCTTCAAAATCAGTGATGAAGACTTTCATCCCCTCGTTCAATGAGACTCGACAGCTAGTGTCTGGTTCGCATCTTTCGCTAATCGGATAATTAAGAGGTACACTTTCTTGGGGATTAACTACTATTATAGAGTCATTTTTATTTATCTGCTTTAGATGTCGATACACGCCTATAGTGTGCAATGAAGAAATAGATACCCTCCACGGTTTGCTTGAATGATTATATAATTTATAAGGTGGCGCTGCTCGTACACTGACAATGAAAAGATTTAATAAAAAAAAACTCGTTAATAATAAAATTCGCTTCATTTTAATCTCTGAAGTAATGATTTTTTGCATTTAACTATATTTTTGTAAAAACTGCAATAATTGTTCTTCATCCATAATCTCAACACCTAGCGCTTTCGCCTTGATGAGTTTAGAACCAGGATCTACTCCTGCTATGACATAATCAGTTTTTTTAGAAACACTGCCTGCGACTGTCGCACCTAAACTCTCTAATTTTTCTTTTGCTTCGATCCGTGTAAATTTTTGCATTGTTCCTGTCAGCACAAATGTTTTATTTGCTAATGGCAATGAATCATTCTTTTTTATCACTGGATCCCAATGAATACCTGCTGCTAAAAGCTGTGTGATGACTTTATGATTATGTGGCTCTGCAAAAAAAGCTATTATATGCGCTGCGACAACAGGACCGATATCAGGTACTTTTTGTAATGACTCGAGAGTTGCTGTGAATAAGTGGGGTAATTCACAGAAATAATTTGCTAATTGTTTCGCCGTGGCTTCTCCCACATCGCGTATGCCTAATGCAAATAAAAATCGTGCTAATGTTGTTTTTTTACTTTTATTAAGCGCATCTAAAATATTCTGCGCGGATTTTTCCGCCATGCGCTCTAAATTCACTAAGGATTCCAACGTCAACGAATAAAGATCAGCAACGGTATTCACTAAATGCATATCGACTAACTGATCAATGATTTTATCACCTAGACCCGCTATATCCATCGCGCGTCTTGACGCAAAATGTTTAATGGCTTCTTTGCGTTGTGCGGGACATACTAAACCACCACTGCAACGCGCAACAGCTTCACCTGTGGTATGTTCGACATGCGAATGACAGACAGGACATTTCGTTGGTAATACAATCGCACATACGGTGGAAGGTCGCTGCTCAGTCAACACACTGACGACTTCCGGAATCACATCCCCGGCTCGCCGCACAAGCACACTGTCACCGATATGAATATTTTTACGTTTTATTTCATCCATATTGTGCAAGGTTGCATTACTGATAGTGACGCCATGTACCAATACGGGTTTCAAACGTGCAACAGGTGTAAGCGCACCTGTTCGCCCTACTTGAAATTCTACAGACTCAATCACTGTCACGACTTCTTCCGCACGGAATTTATGCGCAATCGCCCAGCGCGGCGCGCGTGATACAAAACCTAATTGCGTTTGGTTTACAATAGAATCCACTTTATAAACGACACCATCTATCTCATAAGGTAAACGATCACGCTTTTCACTTAAATGTGAATAATATGCTAAACATCCTGCGATACCCTGCACGACTTGACTCTCTGGGTTCACCCGAAAACCCCATGCTTTTAATTTCGCTAAGAGCGCGCTGTGTGTATTGGGTAATGCTCGCCCTTTGACTGCGCCTACCCCATAAAAGAACATAGCTAATGGCCTGGACGCAGTGATTTGTGGATCTAATTGTCGCAAACTGCCTGCGGCTGCATTACGTGGATTCATAAATACTTTTTCGCCACGCGCTGCGGCATGGGCATTTAATTCTAAAAAACTTTTTTTGGGAATATAAACTTCCCCACGCACTTCTAAAATAGATGGAAAATCATTTCCACGTAATAGTAAAGGCACTGTTTTAATTGTACGAATATTTTGTGTAATATCTTCCCCTGTCGCGCCATCACCCCGCGTTGCTGCACGTGTCAGCTTGCCTTCTTCATAACGGATACTCACTGCAAGACCATCCATTTTAGGCTCGCAAGAATAAATGACTTCATCCGTTATCTCTAACCGTTCTCGCACACGTTTATCAAACGCAATCACTTCTTCTTCATTAAAAGCATTTTCCAAAGAAAGCATAGGCACATCGTGCGTCACTTCTGCAAATGCTTTAAGAGGCAAAGCACCTACGCGCTGAGTCGGTGAATCGGGGCTGAGTAATTCTGGATATTGTGTTTCGAGTTGCTGTAACTCTCGAAATTTCTGATCGTATTCACTATCAGAAATAACAGGATGATCTAATGTATAATAATAATAATTATGTTCGTTAATTTCTTCGCGTAACGCCTTAATTTTTTTTTCTATTTTTGGGTTAAAACGCATGGTATTATGCCTCGGCAAGGCTTATCGCCTCTTGTACATTCACGCTTACCAGACGTGATACACCCGGCTCATTCATGGTCACACCAATTAAATGCTCACCCATTTCAATCGCTAATTTATTATGACTAATAAAAATAAACTGTGTTTTTTCCGCCATCTTTTTAACTAAATCACAAAAACGCCCAATATTCGCATCATCTAAGGGTGCATCGACTTCATCCAGTAAACAAAAAGGTGCAGGATTCAAATGGAAAATAGAAAAGACTAATGCAATCGCAGTCATGGCTTTTTCACCGCCTGACAATAAATGAATACTGCTGTTACGCTTGCCTGGTGGACATGCCATCAAGATAATCCCTGAATCTAATAAATTTTCACCTGTTAACTCAAGATACGCTTTACCGCCACCAAATATGATAGGAAATAACTCTTGAAACCGCGCGTTCACTTTATCAAATGTTTCTTTGAATTTAGCTCGTGTTTCTTTATCAATTTTAGCAATTGCCTCTTCTAATGTTGTCAATCCTGTCTGCAAGTCATCAAATTGTTGATCTAAATAATTTTTACGTTCAGAACAAGTTGCGTATTCTTCAATCGCCACTAAGTTAATAGCGCCCAAACGGTGAATGCGTTGCGTGATACTTTCCAGACGGGTCAACCATTCATTCAGAACAGCTTCTTCAGGTAAGGATTGCAACAATTCTTCCAATTGCAAACCTGTTTCTTGCAATTGCTCTTTCACTGTTTCTGCTTTCACCTTCACACCTTGCGACTCAATCCGTGCTGTTTCGAGGCAATCACGGCTATGAGTTATTTCACGCTCAATTTCAAGCCGGCGAGCCTCTAATCGACTGAGCTCTTGTTGGGCCAATTCTGTCGCTACACGCGTTTTACTTAAATCCGCTTCAATTTCCAAACGCGAATTAAGACGATCAGCTAATTCTTTTTGTCGTATCTCAATAGGCTGTGCCGCATCCATTTCGTTTTGTAAACCCGTTTTGCGTTCACTCAAATTGGCTAATTGTTCGTTTAAACGCTGTATAGCTTGTTGCGTAGCTGCTTGTTGCGACTGATTGGCTTGCAAACGAATTTTTAATTGATGTGCATCTTCTTTTAACTGATCCAATTGGTCACGCGCCTCTTGTAATTCATCACGTTGTATCGTACGCCTTTGATTGATGATCTCACGCTCTTTTGACTGTTCTTCTAGTGTTCGCATCGCGCGCTGCCACGTATCGCGTGATTGCGTAAGACTTAGTTCGGTTTCTTCTAATTGTTCTATATTTTCTGTAAGTTCTTGATGGAAACGCTCAGCGCGAGCCTGTAAATCCATCATCTGATTTTGTTTCATTTTGTGTGACGCGCGATGTTCAGCCAAGTGAATATGTAATTGGTTCACATTTTTTTGTAGATCCGCTAATTTAGTTTCGAATGTTTTTAATGAATCATTTTGTTGATTCAAGTTTTGTTCTAATTGATGATGCCTTTCAACAGCTTGTGCAATCTGCTCCGCCAATTGTTTTAAATCTTGCTGACGTTGAAATACGCCTGCTTCTGGGCTTTCTTCTCGCATCACACGTAACCAAGAAGCACCCAACCACACACCTTCTCTTGTCACTACGGATTCATGCGAAGCCAGAGACTTACTCTGCTTTAGCGCGTCTTCGAATGATTCTGCAATATAAACATCTGCAAGCAATCCCTCCAGTGGGAGAGAAGATTTTACCTTACTGAGTAACCGTGTATTTTGTGATTGATTCAGTTCTATAGGAGGTGATTGCCTGGAAAATACAGATAAACTCCCTGTATTTAATTTTGATAGATAGGATGAAACGTCAGACAGGTCGTTGACACAAACCGCTTGCAAATAAGCGCCTAATACTTTTTCAACCGCTTGTTCCCACCCTGATTCGACTGTGATTTCTTGCGCCAAACGGGGTAATTGATCTAGCTGATGTTCTGCTAACCAGGGAATAATGGCATTATTACGCTGGCCTAATGCAGTCTGTTGTAATGCTTCAAGAGAAGCTGTCTGGCCGCGCCATTGCTGTAATTCATTACGTACTTGATCGAGCTCTTGTAGTGTTTGCTCACGCAACATTTGTAAATCCGCTATCTGCTGTCGAGTTTCAGAAAGCGCTGCATCCTGCTCTGCTTTTTTCGTTTCTATCATAGAAACTTGTTCAGAAAGAATAGCTATCTCATTCTCTAATTTAGGAAAATCAAACTGTGGTTTATCTTGATTAAGCTGCGCCTGACGTTGTTTAAGCGTTGCCATTTTCTGTTCTAAATGTTGGATTCGCGTTTGCTCGACTTGAGCGGTTTGCGTTGTCGCAGCGATGCCTTGATTAAATTCATCCCATTGACTTTGCCCGATTTGCATCATTTCTTCTGTCTGAGACAACCTATCGAGCGCGCTTTTCACAGCGTGCGTAGCATCTTGTGATTCTAATTCTAGCTGTTGTTCTTCTTCTTGGTTCTCTTCCAACTGATTTTCTAATGTTTTTATTTGATGACTGATGGCTGATGTATCCGTATCAATACGCTGGCTTTCTGCAACCCATTGCCTAGACCGTTCTTCATGGTGCTGAATTTCTTGCTCCAGACGCGCAATGTCATTGCCTATCACGTAATAAAGTCGCTGCACTTCCTGATATTTTTCATTAATGGCACGTTCTGTTTCACGTTGATAGTCTATTTGAAGGTTAATGTCACTCACTTCCGTTTGGTGCGCTTCTAATTGAGTTGCCTTTTGTTGAATCAATAAAGAATCTTCTACAAGTTTATGATCTAACTGACGCCACTGAATCGCATAGCTTTGACCGCGCACAAGTCGTTCTTCTTCTTTTAATATTTTAAATTTTTCAGCCGCATTTGCTTGGCGTTGAAGGGTATTTAATTGTGTTTCTAATTCTGCACGTACATCATTTAGCCGCGCCATATTATCTTTGGTATGCTGAATGCGATTTTCTGTTTCGCGCCGACGCTCTTTGTAACGCGAAACACCTGCAGCTTCTTCTAAATAAATACGCAGGTCATCCGGTTTGGCTTCGATTACCCGGGAAATCATGTTTTGCCCGATAATGGAATAGCTACGTGGGCCAAGCCCCGTACCTAAGAAAATATCGATGACATCACGCCGCCGACAGCGCGAACCGTTCAAAAAATATGCGGATTCAGCATCCCGTGAAATTTGCCGCCGAATCGAAATTTCTGCATAGCTCGCATATTCACCCCCCAGGGGACCCTCTTGGTTATCAAAGACTAATTCTACGGAGGCTTGACCTACAGGCTTACGAGCGCTTGACCCGTTAAAAATCACATCTGTTAATGTTTCGCCCCGCAAATATTTGGCAGAGCTTTCTCCCATGACCCAGCAAACTGCGTCAATAATATTCGATTTACCGCAACCATTAGGGCCTACCACCGCGATTAAATTGCTTGGGACGAGTACTGTTGTTGGGTCAACAAAAGACTTAAAACCTGCGAGTTTGATTTTTTTTAAGTGCATCAGCGTCTACTTCTTAACAATTTCCAACTTGAATAGTTAACCCATAGTAACGAATCAGAGAGCTTTATACAACTTACCAAGGCATATGAGTATGTGTATTTAACTGTACCATTCCGGCCTTCGTGGAAATGAAACAGTTAAATGAACATTCTCATCTTTACTGAATGTCCCAAGATCGTTATCATTAGCGCCACGTATTTTTAAGGATGAGATAACATCATGGCAACCATTCTTTTGGTAGAAGACAATGAACTGGTCAGAAGAAAACTCGCCTACCAGTTAGAATGTGCATCGCATCAAGTAACAACCGCCAGCAATGCCGAAGAAGCACTTGAGCTATTAAAGAAAACTCAACCTAGTATTATGATTGCTGATAGTATGATGCCGAAAATATCCGGTGCCTCATTAACTGCTGAAATAAAAAGTAGATATCCTACTCTGGAAATTATTACAATCTCTAACAACCCTCCTACCTATCCAATAGATTATTCGGATTTCTCTGAATCTTTAGGTATAGCCGTTTCTTTTGAAAAACCGGTTGATCAAGCAGCCTTGTTAATGGCCATTGATTTATTGCGCTATGGGAATTCTGTGGGAAGCTCAGAAGATCCAAAACAAGACTCAGAGATTGATTGGGATAAAGCCATGTCATTGGCAGATAATCACCGCGAATTCGCAGAAAAAATGTTAATATTGCTGATTAAAGACTTGCCCAAGGAAATTAAAGAAATTAAAAAAGCGTACAGTGATAACAATGCTATTGAATTATTACAACGCACGCATAAATTGCATGGCGCACTGTGTTATTGCGGTGCCGTTAAATTAAAAGACGCAGCAGCCGTACTCGAAAAAGCTCTTCACAATAAAGTTGAACATAAAATCCCTGTACTGGTACTACAGCTTGAATTGAAGGCAAATAAGTTGATTAAAGAAGTCAATGCCTTAAACTTTAAATCGTGAAATTGTAAATGTGCACGTCCTAACAGGCAAAATCCGTATTTGGCCAATCTCGCGAGCCAGTGCAATCGCACTGAACTTTTAGGTTTTAGCTAAATAAAAAATCAGTCTTATAGTAACAGGTCACCCCTAGGCCATCAGTAAGCGGGCGGATGTTTGTTTTCCAGCGAAGTGATTTTTCATTAGCATCGTCAGAAATTCAAATGAACTCT
>JAJONP010000009.1 GCA_021323555.1 Gammaproteobacteria bacterium
TGTTTAAAAAAATTTACACTGTTCCAATTTACACAGTTTAGATGACTCTCCTGGCCATTTACGCAGACAGGGTTACAGTTTCAGCTTTTTTACTGCTTCATGTTTAGGAATCGCTTCCGAAGTTTTTTTTCTTGAAAAAAATTTAGGAGATGAGCTAAGTTCAGAAGAGGCACTGGCAGCTGGGTATACCTGCTGCAAGGCTTTACCTGTATTTTTTTCCAATTGTGATGGGGATTTTTCAAATCCGTTTTCCTTTCCTTCCTCTTCTTCTTCATTTATTTCTTTTTCGTCCTCTTCTCCTTTATCTACCTGTTTTATTATTATTTCCTTTATTCCTACCCTATTACCTTTCCTACATTTATGTTTCTTTATTTTTTGCGGCTTTGTATTAGCCTTCGATTGATTTTTTTGCTCGTTTTTATTGTCTTTTCCTTTAGGAAGCTCGTATTTCTTAAGCTTCATAGATTGCTTTTGTTTAGCTTGCATAAGCTTTCCTCATTAGCATTGCGACTTTAATTAAGTATAGCGCTAATTAATTGTCTAGCGATATAATTAACCCATTGATTTTTAAACAAAATTAACCCTATAAATCAACAATGATGAAATGACAAAGAATGGCTCTGTCGTTTTTTTGACATTGCTGTAACCAATCCAATAGGTGGACAGGTGATCGATAAGCAATACAGACATCAAAACACAATTCCGTTCCATTACCTAACCAGAAGACAACTTGTGGTGTATAGGTCACAATATTATAATTCTTGCTCTATGTTGTAACTCTTATTTTTACTTATCTCGTAAGATCTAATTTCAGACGCTTGTTGTTCAAAATGATCTCTGCTAGATTTATGAGACAATTTTTCATTTGCATTTCTATCAGCAAAATTAATGTGTCTCGAGTCATGCAGAAAATCCTTTTCTCTATTTTTAGTATTGTCCAAGCGAGAAGCTTGTCGCAGCTCTGGGTTGATTGGGGGATCATACCGCACCGAATGATCAATGTAATATTTTATAGCACTTGCGCCCTGTTCTTTTAAAACATCATTATAATCGGCTTTTATTTTTGCAGGCATATTCGTATAAACTGTGTTTCCTACAGCATGTTGTTTCTCGCATGCCTCTCGAATGAGCTTCTGCGTGCCTTTATTATCCCCATCATTATCTAAGCAGAAAATAACTTCTTTTCCCTGAGGTTGAATTGGAATATTTTTAAAATTAGACACGCCTAAAACAGCTTTCACTGTCTTATCCAAGTCGGCTTCACATAAACTCAAGCCTGTTTCAACGCCTTCACAAAAGAGAATCTTATTATCCATATTTTTTCCCGTCTGCAAAGTTACACAACTTCTCTTGATGACACCGAAACTTTGTTTTTTGACTTCAACGTCCGCTTTATGAGCGGTGCTTTTATCCAAGTAGATCGCCTGTACGGCTTGTACTTCATTTTTATCATTTTTTGCAATGATTAATAAAGCAGGATAAGTGCCGCCATTTCGGTGGGAATAAATACGTGGATGATAACGCAAACTATCCGGCAATTGTTTTGTGATGCCACGATGTTCGCGTAAATAACGTTCTGCTAAAGTCCCAGAAATAAGATAGCTTTCGGCAAACAGTTTTTTTGCTTTTTCTATGCTTTTCTTTTGTTGTTCAGAGAAACTCTCGTCATTCTCTATTTTGATCTGTTTGAGAGAGAGTTTATCTTTTTTATCAAACGGAGTAAGTTCCTTTTTAAGTGAATCAGCCAGCCCTAACAAATGGGCTGCCGTCTCTAATACTTTTTTAAAATTTTCTTTTAATGACATGCCGTGCTGTTTTGCAATGAGTTTTAATAGATCACCGCCCTCACCCGCTTGATGATCATACCAAAGTCCTCTACTCTTTCCTTTCAACGTAAACACTAAACTGCCTTGTTTGCTGCCATAACGCCATTCGCTCGCTGATTTTTTTAAAGGTGCGCCAAGTAATTTTTCAATGATAGCTTCCGCCGATTCTTTTAATCGATATTGAATATCTTTAGCCTCCCACTGCTTAATAGACGGTATTTTTTTCGCTTTCTGTGCGCTTACATTTTTCTTTTCTATTTTTTTATCAATTGATCCATGCTCTTCTTTAAGCGCTCCAACGACTTCGAATGCCATTAATTTATCCCCCGTTTCTCGTTGTATTTTCTCTATTAACTTCTTTTTATTATTGGTATAAAGAGTAACTTGTTTTTTTGCACGGGTTATTTCAACATATAATGAACGCTGGTTAGTTGTTCGATATCGGCTATCTTCGTGTGTAATCACCTCATTGATTGTTTTTCCTTGAGCTCCGAAAGCCGTGACTGCATAATTATAATCCCAATGCAGAAAAACAGGGTTTTCGGATGTCAGCGTTCTCATCTCTCCATTTTTAAGTTTAAATATAATTTTGTCTTTTGTGGCATTTATCACTTCACCTCTCATACTACTGAAAAAATTTTGTTTTTTATCAGATCGCGTCAATCGAATTTCATCTCCCGCTGCTAATTCTCTTTCTTCTTTTTTATACACTTCAATACCCCCTCTCTGAGAGGAATTCAAACGGTTCGGTTGTAAAAAAATAGTTTTTCCATCGGCCGTTTCTAAAGTCAGCAAGTTATCCATGTCATTCACAGATTGCACTTTAAGATAGCTTCCTTTTTTAATATTCAATCCACCTATGTGACGATTGATTCTTAAGAAATCGCCTGCTTTAAAATGATAGGCTTGTGTGACTTCAATGGCATTTAAGTGTTTAGGCACCATTACTGAATAGCGTTGTCCTGTCTCGCCTATTTTCCCTTCTAATTGCAGCCCTTCTCGTATTAAAGTATTGACGATTACGCGATGCTCATTGAGAGGCACAATAACCACTGTATTTTTTCGAGTAGGTTCATCACGCGATAAAAAATTATCTGCCATGCGTTGCAGACGTTCATGCAGTTCCTCTACTTCAATAATCCCAGGGGGTTCCGTTTGATGGTTTCGGCCACGATGATTTTGTTCAGACAGTTCGAAAGGTATTTCATTGAGTTTGACTTGATTGTCAAGCGAATGGAGTGCGCCTGCATAGTTTTTATGAATGATCTGATCGACCGCTTGTACTAATTTCTCTTTGCTTTTATCTTGTCGCATAATTTCAGTGAGTTTTAAAGTCAGCGCAGCGGATTTTTGCTGTAACTCAAAGGGATTGCCTGCATTAGGCGAAAGTAACTGCATGGCATCGCCTGATTCAACAGAACGCGCGCCTGTTTTGGCAATGTATTTGACATAATCAAGACAGTCCTTTGTTGAAACCATGGAAGCTTCATCTAAAATAAAGAAAACGTGGCTAAAATCTGGCACTTCAGAACGGCCATTATGCTGTTGTGCCTCTATTAAAAAACTTTGTAATGTTTGGGATGGAATACCACGGGCATTTAACTCTTCAACGGCTGTATGACTCGGGGCAATCCCTCTGAAAGTCAACCCTGCGGTTTCGACAAGAGGTTTTACGGGTTCCATCAGGGTTGTTTTCCCCGAACCTGCTGCCGCTTGCAATAAAGTAAATCGGTCTTTTGTCGTGAGTAATGTTTTAGCGGCTTCTTTTTGACCCTGATTTAAGAGCGTTTCACTTAATCTTTTATCAACTTCTTCAGGTGCTGTAATAGGGTGCATTTTGTTTTTATTGTCTTTAATCACTCGTAGTAATTCTTCTTCGTTCTGAATAGCTTCTTTTGTCGTCCATAACGTGCCCTCTGATCGATAAAAGCCTTGCAGCAGTTCGCCATTCTCTTCCAATTGAGAAATAGCAGACTCGATTTTTCCGGGTGGCACTTTACCTAACACATGTTTGACTGCCATACTCAGCAATTCTTTATGGGTAAACGCCGCATTCCGCTCAGATAAATTCATCCTAGCGTAATTTACTGCATTCAGTGCCATTTTTTCTACGTCATCAGAATATTTGTCACGATGATTTTTTTGTAATTGCATAATCGTTTTTTGTATATGTAATTGTAAAAGTCTCATTTGTTCGGGTAATAGTTTTTCGGGATCAACAATCAACTGCATATTTTTTTCTTTTTCTATCTCACCTATCAGAAGTGCATCTATTGCGGCTATTTTATTACCCGTTCGGAGAGATAATTGCTTCAGATATTGTTCTTTGTTATCTATATAAAGCCATATATGATCCGTGGCTTGAGATAAATTTTTATAAAAAACGCGTTGATCAATTTGAAATGAATCACTCGATTGATGTGCTATGATATTTTTTGAAATTCTATATCGCCCTTTTTTTGAGGTAGTCGAGTATGCATAATCAAAATGGATATTATTCAAATCATTCAAATAAAGCTTAAGGGTTTTGCCAGCCGTATTTTCAACCTCCATAAAGCGATGATTGATTTTTCGGACACTTACGCTATCGCCAGAAATAATATTGGTTGCTCTTATTCCGCGCGTAAAAATAATTTGATCGCCGACTACCATCTCTTTCTTTTGAACAGCAAAAACACTCATGACACCTGACTTTTTAAAAAGAGCATGCCTCAAATCCATTTCTAGGCACGCTCCGTTATTTCTTTTAAGCATTAACGTATTCTTTTTACCATCCACCTCTTCAATCAAACAGTAATCACCTTTTTTGATATTAAAGGAGGGAATATTTTTATAAAACTGTAAATAAGTACCGGCCTTATGCTTTTTAGCCGATTTCAAGTCCAACTCACTCATAAAGTGAGGAGAAAGCACCATGACCTGATGACCTTCCCATGCTATTTCTTTATTTTGCTTCAGCTGATCTCTGATCATTTCATTGATAGAAGAACACTCTTTTTGACTTGGCATAAAGAGGGATGTTGCTGCTCTTTCCTGTGGCGATAAACTCACATAGTGCTTAGCTATACTTTTTAATCGCTCTTCCTTGTTTTCTATTTCAATGAAACGATGCCCTATCTTTTCAAAAGCATTTTTTATATTGCCTTGGAGAGTTTCTTGAATCGCTTTTTTCGAGGAATCAGAAATCATTCTCTGGATCTCGACTAATGTAGATGTTTTCAATCCATTTTTTATCATTTGTTCAATAGGGGTTCCGCTACTAAAAGACAAATACCCTCGGGTATCGCAAGCAATAATAGAACGGCTGTTCGTTTGCTGAATATAACCAAACAGTTTTTGGAATTGTTTGGCAGAAATATGTTCCGCATGATCGACTAAAATCATATCCTGTTTTTTAGCCGTTTTCCCATCCACTTTTAATAAAAATCCCGAGAGTGTTTCTGCTACAATGCCTCTTTCTTGATAGAATTGAGCGCGGGCTTTTGTTTGGGTAAGACAAATGACAGAGCATTTATGTTGAGTCAGCGTTTTCGCAACCTCACTTAACACACGGCTTTTTCCACTGCCTGCGACCCCATTAATCGCAACAAAACGATCTTGGCTTGTTAAAACATTCAAAATTGCATCTTTCTGTTCGCCTGAGAGATCAGCACGGCTATTTACTGACTCCATGACTTTAAGTGCGGGGAGGAGAGGAAAAACACTGTATTGATGATAGGCAACCGTTGTTAAAAGAGATTCTTCTATCTTAATTAAGGAGGGCGTAGTATAAAATAACTCTGGTTGCGTTCCTTCCAATGGAATCAACCGACCTTCTTTTACAGCTTGTTCCATGGCAGCCATTATTTCCTTCGAGGTTGCCGTACCCAGCGTTTCTTCAACCGCTCTATTCAATATTTTATGGTGCGAAAGACGTACGTCAAATTCCGATAAATTTTCAATAACATCATTAAGGATGCTAGGCAGCTGAGCGTTTTCACTGGGCAAATCAGCCTGCGAGTTAATTTTTAAGGACTTTGACTGCTCAATAAAGTGCTTGACATCAAAACCTAATGTGTTTGATCGTTGTAACCACTCCGCGTGAAGAATCTCTCTATCTATCGGTTTTTTTTCATCACGGGTTTCCAGGGCTGCGAACGCTGACGCTCTGGCACCTGTCCAGCCTTTTTCATCTAAAAATTTTTCTATCTCCTGGCGACGCGCTGAAAAATGTTTAATCACACTCTCTGGTACGCCTGCCACTTCAAAACGGCCATCAGCATGGGTTTTGATAATATCATACCCGAGTTGCGTTATTTCATACGCTAATTCAGAGCGATAAAGCGTTCCAAAATAAATTTTATTTTTGCGCACCCGCTCAATAAATCCTTTGCCCCCCTCCTTATACCCAAATTTATCACTGGCCTGGGAACGCCATTGCCCATCTTTACGCTCTGTGGCATTCATCACTACGCAATGAGTATGCAATTGAGGATCTAACTCTCTGGATGTATCATGTCTAAAGCTGGCTGCAATGAGATTATGGGTATTCTCAAATTTTGTGGTACCTCCCACAGTCACACGCATCCCGGCACAAGCCCGTTCAATGTAAGATAAAGCCACTTCTACCGCTTTATCATGCGCTGCATAAATGCGTTTATCTTGCCCGACTTCCGCTAAAATAGAGAGCGATTTGGGTGCTGAAAAAGTAAGGTCCCACCCTGGTCGATGGTTGAGTTTTCCATCTTTTTCTTTCTTCCCGAGTTCTGTACCATCCGGTAATTTACCTTTCAGTAATTGCTCAAAGATATCGGTATTAATAGAGCCTGATAGCCCAAGTTTCTCAGCACCTTTTCCTAACCATCGGCTAGCTTCTTTCCATTCAGGACTGTCTTTTAAATAATAATTATCCTGCTCAAGAAAATATTTTTTAGCATCTTCCACGCTTTTTAGAACTTTATCAGACAACATAATTTACCACTCTAATGGATAAACTTTATTTTTTTCATTTCTTTTATACTTTTTATCTATTTTTATTTTATTTTTTGGATTATTTTCAGACTGATATTTTTTATTGGAGATAGGTTTAGCAATTCTTTGCGGACTGCTTCCTAGACCCTTCGTATCAGGCGCACCTTGGGTTTCAATCCTATTTAAAAGAGAGTCAATTTCGTTAAAATTCCTTTCATCTATTTGGCGTGCGATAAATGACTCTGCCAAGTGCTGGGGATTTTTATAATTGAGCGTCACTTTGGTAATAGGAAAACTGCCAGGTAATCGAATATACGCTTCTAAGTCATTCAATCGCATAATTTCTGACGCGCTTACCAGTTGGCGCTGGGATTGCTGACTCGAGAGAGAAATACCTGAGCGCATCGCGCTTTCACCGTAGGAAATCCCTTCCTTCACTTCTTCAACTTCAGATTGTCCCAGTTCTTTAGAGACCCATTGTGCCGTATCTGAACTCGGTTCACGAAAGAATAACCGCGTGTTACAAAGACCTGATATTTCCTCCGCCGCATTCGTACCATATATTTTTCTTAATTGCGCAATCGATTGAACCCCTGCGACTAAGCAGCCGCCGAATTTTCTGGATTCCGCAAAACACTCTGGCAAATAAGGCAATTTTTGCAATGTCGGTAATTCATCTAAAATAATCCAGATTCGGCGGATATCCGAGGGCGTTAAACTCATTAGCGCATTGGCGGCTAAATCTAGCCACATGGAGATAAGAGGTTTAAGCGTTTCGTGGCGATCTGATAATGAACTGATAAATAGCCAATGAGAATTTTCATCCTGTTGTACCCACTGTCTAATTGAAAAAGGTTTTTCATCTTCCTTCACATATTTCAAACTTTTTAAATACGTTGCTAAAACAGATTTAATCGAGATGGCTGTTTTTTCATTTTTTTCAGACACCAATGTCTCGGCTTCTGTACCTCGTAAAGAGAACTCTATGCTATCTAAATCCGCTGTCAGCAAGAATTTCAAAAGGTTGATCATCGAACGATCCGCTTGTTTTTGCATCTGACGAGCTGATGCAGCAAAAATAGTCCTGGCTGCATTAATCCAAAAAGGATCGGTTGTTCCACTAGGCATCGGCATCAATGCGGCGGCTAAGCTGTCATAATCCGTTGAATCTCTGCATTCATCCCATAAGTGCCAGGAGGCCGTTCTTTCATCCAGTGGATTTAAAATAATATCTCTTCCCGCTTGATAATAGTTCTGAATATAAGAACCGCCTTTATCGTAAATAATGGCTCTATCACCCCGATGTCTAATTTGATCAAGCAATTCTCGAATGCAAACGGATTTACCGCTCCCTGTCGTACCGTGCACGAAAATATGACGGCATTCGAAATTCGCTGGCATCGGTAAGTGGCCTATTTTCATATCGGATAGCCTTTTCTTTTTTAGAATCATTTTTTTAACTTCACAAGGAAGAGCTATTTCATCACCGCGGAGTTGTTTGGTTTCTGCCTGAGCCTCTCCTCTCTTTTTTAACCACCTATAGAGACAAACAAAGCTTAGCGCCGTTATCAAGAGACTGATGAGCATTGCTTCCATCGCTATTTGACTTATTGTCTTAAGTGCTAAATGAATAAAATGCGCGTTTAGTACCTGTTTTGAAAAAACATGTGCGACTTGTCCGCTAGGGTTAATAAAATCTTGTTGAGCGTCTGGATTAAAAAAAGATAAAATTTCAGCCCATGCGACTTGTTCCATTAAATAACGCTGATACTTGGTTGTTAAAAGAGAAATGAATCCTGCGCTTAAACAACAAAAAAATAAAAAGCAAAAAAGTATAACTCTATCCACTATTTGTTTAATCATTCTAAAACTGTGGAGCAACGTTTGGCCGCCACGCGTGAAATTTTTCAATGCGGTATCAGAATTCATATGCCTTTACTCTTTCTTTTCTTGATGCTTCACCTCTTTTATAATTTTCTGCCCTGCTGAATCTATCGGTTCTACATGAGTGGCTTCTTTTTGATGAGCTGCAATAAAGCTATCTACATCATTTTTAATAGATTTATCCATTGGAGTGTTCGATGAAAGATTGGTTTGAGTTGCGATACGCGAAAGAGCTGCCTTATTATGAGATTGATAATCGGATACCACATCCTTTTCTCCTTTCATTTTTTGACTCTGCAATTGATAAGAAGCCTCAACCGACTGTGCGGAGTATGATAATTGGCTATCGGATCTCGACATCATTTGCTGAACATAGTGACGACTAAATTGTTCTGCATAATTCGCCGCTAATTGAGGGTGATGTCGAACAATATTTTCTGCTTCGTCTAAATTCATTTTTCCATCGCCGCGCGTACTCGGCTGGTTAAGGAGCCATTCTTGAAAGACTTGGCTGGCGTTTGCCCCCACATTGACCGCATCTTCTTTTGCATGTGTCGCAATCTCTCGATAGTTTTGTGCTTTTTGATAACTTTCTAGCATATCCCGTCTTGCAGATTCTGCATGATCAAATGACGTGCTCATGCCTTCCACTAAGCGCTGTCCTTTCTCAGTCGATGTACGAAAACTTCGGTCATGAGAAGCCCTTTCGACTACATCCATACTTTGTGAATAGTTCGTAGTTTTCACAAACTCTCTTGCTTCAGAATAACTCTCCCTTTGCTCCATTGAATTTGTTTTATCGTGTTCCACTTTTCCACCGATTGACCCGCCAACCTTTAGCAACGGAATAGACCCGCCTACTCTCCCTTCCATATAAGCAGCCGTTAATGCCCTTTCGGCATCACTAAAAGTGATACCCTGACTCGTTGCAAATCGCTCTGTTAAATTATGAATAGTACTCAGCGCATTCGCCGTAGACCCGTTCATACTATGGCTCCAACTCTCACTACTATTATCGGATTTAGAAATAGTATCACTCAGATCATAGACATTTCGCATGGCTGAATTAAATGCTTCGCTAAATGTTCTATTTTGGTTATTGGCATGAGTAAAAGCAGCATCTGCTTGTTGAGAGGCGGTCGCACGAATCGCTTTTGCAAGATTCACAGAGGTGCCTAAATGAGAAATAGAATTATGCGTATTCATGACGACACTGCCATCTGGCATCATCGAGGCCATGGATCCTCCTGGTAACTGTGTAGTAATCATGTTTGAAGAAAAACGGCCACTCGTATCAATATGATTGGAGGACATGTTGAATGCACTATGGTTCCCGACATTCGTATTCCCAAAACTTATATTTCCAGAAACGGCTTCCCCTGCACCCATTGCAGCTGACGATTGAGTGACACCACCAATATATTGTGCAAGCTGAGTAAATGTCGAGGCCATTCCTTTCACTAATCCTGCTGAAAGAAAAGGCACACTGAGTGTCAAATAGCCTGCGAGTGTTGAAATGTCTGAGTTAATTTGTAAGAGGCTTGACATCACTTTAAGAGAAATGCCATGTTTCGCGATGGCTGTGCTTTGTAACGCTCCATAATAAGAAATCGTCAAGTTAATAATGGCATAAAGCGGTGCCCATAACTGAATCCACAATAACGTATAAAGATAGTTCTTCACGACAAACCCACCAAAGGGAAACACAGACAACAACACAATAAAAATAAATGAGCCATACATAATCGCTTCAAACACATTTTTCATGAGAGGTAACCAATGGGCTGCCATATCACCTAGCGTCTTCATGGTCAATCGTTTCTGCTCTTGCGCTCTTGTAAAAGCATACGATTCAATTGCGGCCGCGGCATCCAACTTTGCACCCATACTGACGATCCCTCTTTGAATGGCATTTGCCATTAAATTTTGTTGCATAATATTATTCGCCGTATCGGACAATTTCGTTAAGTAGAAATAACTTGTTGGCAAAAATTTCAATATTTGTGTCTTTGCTTGTTCTTTTGATAAATGAGGAAATAACAGTTGTCCGTATTGACCAATCGCTTTATCAATAACATCCTTCCAATCTTGAGTAAGCTTGGTTGCGCCATCAGAACAAGTCACCACTTTGCGATCATAAATAAAAGCGCGCGCTGGCGAGGCATATTTCGAGATAAATATCCATAAATCAGGAGCTGAGGTCAAACTATCCATCGAATACTTATTTAAAAGAATATCGTAGAAAATACATTGATGCGCAAATTCCCGCATATTTTCATCAAATTTTGCATCTGTAATTTCAAACTGTCCCGCCGCTTCCATTAAACGTGATGCAAATACCATACCTGTTTTGCTATAACGTAAATCCTCAGGCATTGTAAAAGTCGATTCGAGTGTTCGTGTTAAGGTATCTCCTATCACACTCGTATAGCTTGCAACCATGGCTAGTCCAAGAGGAACATTCTTAATAGGATTAGGTATTGGCAAATCGCCATTCAACCGATCCGTCACAACGATAGTTGCTTTAGGAATAAAGAGAATGTAAAGACTTACGTAAAATAGGGCAAACCATTTGAGCATAGCGGTTAAATCACGGTTCAAAATAAACCCATATAACACTGACACACCTGCCAATAAGATGGCTATGTGACACAATACTTTAAAATCCGTTGTTCCGATGGTTGCGACAATCGCTTTAAAATATTCAATAAAGAGGTCACGGTTGCCATATACAATCACAGGTAAACTCAAATTCGACATACAGGACTCCTGCTTAGCCAATTTATTTCAACGCTTTAGCCCACGAAAGGGTGTTGCCTAACTCTGTGGATAAATCACCTGCTAACATACGCTCAATTAATTGAGTTTCTTGAATAATTTGTATGGCAGTCGACATACGCGTGTAAGCACTTTGCTGCTCTTCGCGCAACACATCAATTTCTTTATCGATGCGAGGACGTAGCTCGTTAATCAGATCATCTGGGTATTGGACAGCGGATAAACTCAGGCGCACGGTTTCTAAACTTTGCTTTAAATATTGATATAAAATATCATTTGCAATCGCATCGGAATAGCTCGACACATCCACGAATTGATTGCCTTTTGTAAAAGCCACTTTTACATTCAGCATCTTGTAAATAGGCAAACTGGTCGCTTGTAATAAACCCTTTTCTTCATCCGTTAATGCTGTGTCAGTGACTATTTTATCCGCCATACTGTCTAATAGTGTTTTGACTCTTGCTCCAAATGATTTATTACTTCCTATTTGAACTTGAATCCCTTGAGGATCAATATCAAGACAGCCATCAGGTTCTTTACTATCACGACAGTGATAAATGGTGGCTGTGCCCCCTTTTAAGAGTACTTTAATTAAGTTATTGTTATCATCCATTTTACTCGGTAACGTCACATGCTTAATTGTTGCATTTTCATCCATTGTTTCTTTATATAAAATCACTGTACCCGATAATGTCATAAAGAATTCAGCTAATTCATCATCCTTATTTAAGAGACTATTTTGCTTAAGCGCCTTCCATACAATATTGCCACGATCAAAAACTAAATTTTTATAATGAGGATCTTGACGCGCTTTATTCATCGTGTCATTAAAACTACCTTCTGTGCCGCATTTCTGCCTCGCTTCTGCCCAATCCGAAAATAATCCTCTCTCGCTATTACTTCCCACATCCCGACAAATTTGTTGCTGAGAAGCTTGTGTTCGCGGCCATAATCCCCCCACTAAATCCTGGCCTATTTCGCAAGAATTAATATCCAGGTGATTAACACTGTTCGCTAATCCGTACATATTTTTCAGAACATTAGCAAGCTCGGGTGTTGCAGTTTCCAGAGCAAGCATGAAGGCATAACCGCCCGCATTGTTCATCACTCCTTTCATCGCATTAATCAGTGCAGGTGCTTTAATAAACGAAATGCCTCCCGCATACAAATCAATGCCACCGCATCCTGCATGATAGCTCGGCAAATCCACTTCCATCAGTTGTAAATTGTTGACAGGGGCTCGCATGAAAAGACTGCCGCCTGTATAAAACCCTGCACGCTGGCCATTATACGCTTGGGGAGAGGTGATACTCGATGAAAAGCCTAACCGATTAAAATAAGCATTAAGATCATCACTAATGCTCTTACCTGACTCGCTCGAATCTGCATAGAGAGTGGATGCAAAAACAAATAAAACGATAGAGAAAAAAGAACCGCCTAATTTCATTTCACATCCCCCTCATAACGTGTTGCAATATTCAAAATATTTTTCTTAATATCGGCCTGGCTCGTTAATCCATACGCAATGGGAAATGCTTTTTGCGTATAAGGATCCACGGCAAATAATGCGGGTTCGGCTGTCACATGAAATTTCTCCGCTTGGCCTTGGTCTCGATAAGAATGAGGAAATTCAGGCAATGACATCCCGTCTGTCGTAATAGCCACAACGTGAATACCGTAGGTGTCTGCAAAATCCTTCACAATAGGCGCGAATTTTTGACAATACCCACATGTGCCACGGTAAAAAAAGAAAAGGCCACTCTTTTTAGCAAGCTCTTCAATCAAATTATTTTCTTTATTTTTTTGTTGACTATATTCCACCTGTTGAGCAATAGTATTGGTAGGATGCATCATGGAATAATCCAATTCAGGGTTTTCAAGTAAAACAGCTTCCCAATAATGCTGAAATTCACTGGATCGATTCATCAATTGGTTTTGAAGCATTAAATAATTTTTGACGTTTTCTTTATTAGGAGAGAGAACAGCTTTATTCAGTGCATTTTTGATGGTGGCACGCACGGCATTCATTTGTTCGGTAGGATCGAATACCCCTTCTTCATTATATTCTTTTTCTTTTTGGAACTCATTGTACCAATGCCAGCCTTGTTCATGGTGATTAAAATAACGTGTTTCATCTGCGCGCAAAGAAAAGCTATTACTTAATAACCCCCAAAAAACTGCATAATAAATAATTTTTTTATGCATGGGATATCTCCCTGTCAGCCCGAGTCTGCACTTTATTCTTAACACGATTACGCAGCACTAGAGGATCTTCAATATGCTCTTTCGCTGCGATATCCGCATAAAAATCACTGAAATCAATTTGACTGAAATTGAGCGCTTGAAATTCTTCCGCGCTCATCCCTCGACAATTCGGATGTTCCCCTTCTCCAAAAGAGATATGCAATTGTTGCTGACGCCCTTGCTCTTGAATAATACGAGCTAATTTAGAAGGGAATATGCAGTAGGCTTTCCGATGGACCGTACAAATCCCTAAAATGTCTTTATCACAATAGCCACCTACATAGACTGTTAGACCTTTTTCTTTTGCTTTTCCCAATGCTTTTTCTTCAGCTGTACACTTCACCAGTGATAAGTCATTGACTAACCATCCCTCATTACGACAACACGTCACCGCGCCTAAAATAGTATTATCGCAAGACTGGATTTTTCCCGAAAAAATCAGGTTATTATTATCCAGCTTTTTTGACGCATCCTGTACCACCGATAAAGCAGAAACCGATTTTTGAAAATCCGCATCGACTGATTTTTGTGATTTGATACAGTCACCATTCAAACAATAAGTGGTACCCAGACAAATCATTCCCACAGTCGTGCATTTTTTTGTGGGGCAACGCAGAGCTTGATGATAGAAGGCACAACCAGACTCCGTTTTGCTTTCACAAACAGAACCGATTTGCTCACAGCCTTGATCTCGTAACGATTGACATGTTTCTTTCGTTTTAACATCACTCGCTGCATGGCATAAATACTCGGCTTCTTTCTCCCAACAATCGCGCGTCACCGACACAGCTTGTATCAAGTGCGTTGAATGGGGCTCAATACATGTTTCATTTTTTAACACACAAAGAGGATTTTCCGCATACACCGTGCAGCCCTCCGTCCAGCTATCCTTTTGATCGAGAACAATACGTGTGGCAGTCACCTCCATTGGAATATCCATATGATGGATAGTGTGATCACGAGTCACATGCACAGTCAGATTTTCATTATTCTCGCAAGAAGGAGGAGAAAACCCATCTAAACCCTCCACCTTCTCAGTGACCTTCCCGCTTAAGCTCCTACAATTAGCATCTTTTGGAACACGCCCCACTAAATAAGCATGGGCTTTATGACGCGGTTGAATAAATTTCAGTTCACCATCTACCGTATTGATAGTAACCCCGACATACTCACGTGGCTCATCAATATGAAGTGTGAGTGTGTAATGCTCCACAACTTGACGTGGAATAAGAGTGATGGTCAATGTTCTCTGACAAAATTGAGAAAGATTTTTAGGTGATTCTTGGCACGTCTTCGTTTCATACGTTGTCGTACAAGACATTTTTTGGGTACAATCGCCAAATTGGTGTGCGACCCCCGCCATCGCATCTTCGCCTTGCTTTTGAATAGCCTGGATGTCAAGAGAATTTGGCTTAATAGCAAATTGCGGACGGTTTTTAATGCTATCGTTAATATTTTTTCCGATAGGATCACTTTCGCTTTTAGCAATGGCCTCGCTTGTCAAGCGCTCCATATTATTTTGATAATGTATCTCGGATGGGTGGTTCGTGTAATTTTTTATAATGTCACCCATGTTTAAACTTTTTAGCGTATTTATGGGTTGATCTTGAAATGTGTGCGCTGCTTGAATACCCTGATCAAACTGTTTATTAAAATCAGCATTATCTGCATAGGTATTTTCAAGTAGTAATATGCCTAAGAATAGGTATAATATTTTTTTATCACGCATGATTTCCTTTATACAATGTGTTTAACATTTTTTCTGCAATAGGAGACAGACTATCTTTTTCATTCCTTATTTTTCGAAGCGCATATGCCAATTCCACGTCACCATACACCACATCAAATTCATCCGGACACAGTGAAGTAAGCAAACAAGTCGCTGAGTTACTCACTACGACAGCAGGCACCTGAGTAATATGAAATTTTTTAAATAAAGTAGGATCAATTTGAATACCGCCGTGATTATTCTGAATCAATTCATTGACTTTTTTCACAGTCTCTTTAAATGAATTATTGACTAAACCACGCAAAACAAGGGGCGCATGAATCATTTCTCCCGCTTCGATCCACTCTCTAAGACTCTCTTTAGGCATGGAGAATGAAACAAAAATAATCACGGGCGGATGCGCTAGGGGAGGAAGGGCTCTTATTTCAGCAGCCACCCGCTCTACAAAAAATAGCAGCCCGATTAAAATAAAATATCGCATGTGGTGACTACCCTATTTTTTAAAAGATTCAATAGGCGAAAATACTTCCGGATCCTTTTTTGTTTGGCTTTTAAAATCATGTGTTTCTGCTTCCACTTGCTGTGAGTCTTCTTTTGATCTTTCTAAAAGTTCAGGCCAAGCAGTTGCTATTTCTTTTTGGACTTTTTCAGCCCCTTCAAATTCTGATCGTAAACCCGTCATTTTTTTCTGCATTTCATTACCACCTTGTTGCACTGCCTCTATTTCATGATTCATGCCCCTTTGAATTCGATCCATTTCTTTCCTGGTGTCTTGGGGGAGCTGAACTATTTCTTTTGTTTGATCCTCCCAGTGATGGCTCACCGTGTTAAATACGAGATGGAACGCAATAAAAGCGATCAATTCACGTAAAATAACAAAGCCAAAAAGAAGGCTCATGCCCCAGACTATTATTTTCTTCATGCTTAGATTATTAAAAAAATTTTCAATCGCCATATTTTTTCCTTCCAGTTAAGTTATAAAGCACAACAATTACGTTTTCTAAAAACGAGATACCCAAAATCTTCGCCTTTAAAGGGTATCTCATGGCCCGCTCCCCAGGTAGCCGTTGTCGCACCAAAAGGATGACAGCCACCCTGTCCCGTGGTGGGAACAGGATTAATCATTTGATAACGATAACGTGATTTGGGAATAATAGGGGTTGGATACGTATAACAAAGTAGGGGGCTGTTTTGTGCAACGCTATCAAGGAGCAAGGGAGGATCTCGGTGCAGCTTATAAGCCATTCTCTCTGTTAAAAGTAGGCTGGCTTGCACACCACCGACATGCTCTTGAATATACCCATTCAGAGGATACATACTGCCCTGAGCGCCCGCGCACCAAAAAAGCGCGTCAATAGGCTTAGAAATTGAAGCCGCTAGGCTGTCCGCCGCACATGCGGCTTCTGCCAAAAGATTGCCGAATAACAAAGCTTCAGGATTTACAATAAATCCAAGCTCATCATCATTCCAGGTAGAGTCAAACTCCGTTAAATAAGCGATGTCTAAATCTCCTTTATCAAGACATATACCCTCGATAATAAGATTTAACCAGTACAGTAAAGGGAATCGATACCAGTGTACGTAATAGAAGCTTGCGTTATCGTCCGAACTCGCCGCTTCTACTTTACCTGTACCACGCTCAAGACCGAGATTTAATTGAAATCCGCCTAAATTCACCATACAAAAAGGGTGACGAGTCACATCCGTCATCGCCATCGGCTCCCAAAATCCGGTGCTGATGCCAATACGTGGAAAAGGCGTGCCACAGGCGCACACAGGCATGCTCGGATTTTCTGTATCGCTCACGAGGCTCTCGACAACAGGCAAGGATCCAATCGTAATAGGAAATAAACAACTCCAACAGACATCCGTGATAGGATTAACAAATGAACCATGGCATAAAGCGTCATTGGAAAAAGCATTCTCAATAAAAAATAATAAGGAAAAAAATGCTATGAAAATTCTATTTTTTATTTTTATCATGGCACGGCTTCCTTAATTCTTAAAAAAAGCCCGGATTGTGTCACGATGGCAGGAACATGTTGTATCCCAAATTTTCGGGTCAGCCTGCCTGCCTGATCAAAGTAAATCGCTCGAGCAAATAAATGGCTTTGGCTTGAGACAGAACCGCCCACCAAAATCAGCTTGTCTTTTATACCCGCTTCTTTTAATTTTTTATCATAATTTTTGACCCATCTAACTTGAGTAATATCATCTGCATCATAAAAAATAAGTTCTTTTGTCAAAGAAACCATAGAGAGTGGGTTCACTGTCGTGCCCATTGGCAAAATGACTTTCCCGCCAGCATCTTTGACATCATAAGGCACTGTCATCGAGGGATTTATTTGTCCTATTTTTTCTGTCTGTGTACGAGGAAGAAATAAAGAAGTGGGTCTATCCGCGTGTTCTGCGATCCGTTTTTTAATCTGATACTGGATTTTCAGCCATCCACCGTTTTTCTGCATTTCCTGAATACGCTCTTCTATCACTACAAGAAAATCATTTTCCGCAATAAAATAAACTTGTCCTACCACACCTAAATTACTTGAAAAAGCGGCGCGTGCGGTTAGCCATGTCACCATCATCCATGCCCACGGATGAACCCTGATATTAAGAAAGCGCTTCATTCGACAACCTCTTTAATTTTTTTCGAATAGCAGGCGTATAATCAGGCACACCTGCAATGACCGCTTCACTCGGCAATAAAACCAGATGATGTGTTTTTGCAATGTGTTGTAAATTCGTCTCTAATTTCTTGCCGAACAACTGTACTTCCTCTTTTCGAGCCATATCTGACAGATTTTTTACAGCTTCTTCTTTAATAAATTGATCAACAATAGCCGTTACATTAACCTTGGCAAAGGTTGGAAAAGGTGGAACAAAAAAATGTATCGTTGTCAATATAATCAAAGCACCTAACATACCGAATAAAAAAGCGTAGACAGCATTCAAATCAAATGCGGTTTGATTAAAAATATTTTTTAGAATTTCATTTATTTTCATGGCTAAATTTCCTTGCAACGATCTCAACCGCGTGCATTAATGAATAGCCCTCCGCTTGTAACGTTTTGACAGCTTCAAATTCTTCACCCTTTGACGAATAGAGAATACGAGAATAAGGATCTAAAATGATGCGATGGACAGAAACACCGGAGGGCGTTTTAATGACACACTCTGAATACTCATCTGTTTTTCTAAGGCTTTTCAGTAATTTTTCTGTAAAAGGATCTATCGTTAAGCGCTCTGATTTTTTCAGTTGATCAATGGCTTCGGATGTTTGCCCTAATATCATTTTTGTATCTGAATTTTCGAATGCCGCTATCGTTGTTGAGTTTTTAAAATAATCATTGATGGATTGAACAATCGTGAGAAAATTCGCATTATAACGCCTGGCAGTTCGATAACCCGTCTCAATGAATTGAGCAGCCCCATCGTTGTCTCCTCCAAATAAATCCCAGGCTTCATCAATAATACAGGATTTATTCTGCTGCCTTTCTCCCAAATACATCACTTCACTGATGTGATACATCAATACTAACATCACAATGCGTTGTAAATCTCTTTTTGCTTTCAGCTCTTGCAGTTCCAACACTACAAATGTATTGGATAAATCAATGGTTGAGTCCCCTTCAAAATAACGTCCATACATGCCCTCACACGTATAGCTATAGAGAAGATGGGATAAATTTTTACATACCGCCGAATCCTGGTGTTCTAACCATTTTGCTACGGTTGTAATGGTCGCGTGACAGCCCCTTGCCTGCCATGCGGCTTTTAATCCTTTTTCAATAAAAGTGATTTCCGCATCCGATGCAGAGCTTGTCGGATGCGCCATCGCAGCCAGTAGCGGCTTTAGCATGGAGAGGGAGGCATCAAAATCTTTAATATGGGTAAAGGGATTTAACGAAATAGAGAAATCGGTTGAGAATTCAATGAAAGAACCCCCCAACATTTTACACGTCTTTTCATAAGAGCGGCCAATATCAATGACCCATACACGCCCGCCTGAACTGAGGAGTGAAACGATATATTCTTGCGTCAATACGGATTTACCTCGTCCCGAAGCCGCTGCAATCGCCACATTGTAATTACCCTCTGCATTATCAAATGGGCTAAAAACGGCTATTTGCCCACGCCTACCGGGTAAAATAAGTCGAGGCGTTCGGCTACCTTTCCACTCACCTTGCAATGGCGCAATATTCGCCGCATTGAATGCTGTCATGGTACGTAATCGCCCTAATACGTTCATATCGTGCCAAAGACCTTCCGACATCATCATTGGCAACACACTCAAAAAGGATTGCAACTGCAAATACGCTGTCTTTTTTAAACGCCACCCGTTGGCACGATATAAATCCCGAATTTTACGTTCATGCACACTGGCTTCATTTTCTTTCGAAAAAAGAATGACTTGAAAATGGGTTTGGACTAACCGATCTCCTTCCGCCAGCCGATCCCGTATATAAGACCACTCCTGAAATTCCTTACCAATTAACGGCATAAATTTAGCGAGAGGGCTCTTAACAGATTTTTCTTTATTGAGATACGTGAATTGCGATTGCATAGCCGATTTTGAATGATCAATGACGCGTAGAGATAAAGCCGTCACAAATGAACAAGGTATCTGAAGTGAATGATTAAACAGTTGGCCTATCGAATCCGTCATTTTCCATTGCGCTATATGAGACGGATAATCTTTAATAGATAAACACCGCGCTTCCCATTTTCCTTCCAAATTTTCAAACTGTAATTTATCTTTAAAAACACGGAGGCAATATTCTGGATTATCCAATTGAGTAGAAAGTGAGTCATAGGGATTCCATTCGGATTGAGAAGAGTAAATATCAGATGAAGGATGTAATAAATCCGATAATAGACTGATAAACTCTTTTACCAATATATTTTTAGTTGGCATTTGCATAGATTTTAATGAACTTACTATATCATCACGCACCGTCATCAAATCATGTGTGAACCGATCATGAACCTTTCGGGGTAACGAAATAGCAATAAACAACCGAAAATCACGTAATATAAAGCTACCCTGTGATGTCAAGCTTTGATAAACGCCTTTTTTTAAAAATTCACTGCGTTTTTTTGCCAGCCATTCGAAAATTTCACCTTTGCCTGATCGCTCTTCTTCAAAGCGCGAGAGTAATTCTCCCACCTTGTCCGATCCCCATAAGATGAATTGAATATCCGTCTGCGCGGGTAAAATATCGGTAAAAATACTGGTTAATATAGCCACGATTTCCTCATTTGCTCCCAAAAGCGGTAAAGCTTCTAAAATAAAGCCTTGACTTTTTTTATTAATGAAAATACCTGTTTCAGGATCATAACTTTCATAAGGTAATAAACGACTCAATGCTGTAGAATCCATTTTTTCATCGATTAATGCATTTCGACTTTTTGGGAGAGTGTTAACACCAAAATATGTTTTATCGCCCAGCCACCCGGCCAGTTTATGCCTCATCTCTGAAAAATAATCCCACATAAATTACTCCTCCTCTTTTGAAACAGCATGTAGAGGATAATCAGCCCAATGGGCAGGTTTAACGACTGTCAAAATTTCACTTTCCTGATGATAATTACCGGAGGTATCTTCAAAAGGTGCAATCCAAACACGCATGACGGATTCAGAATAGCGCAAGGGTTCATTTTTCTGATGAAGAATGACTCCTTTATTTTGGGTCATAGCCAGACGATCTTTTTGCTGACAAGATTGACAAGCTATCTCATCATGGCCTATTTCGCCTCGATCAATTCGCGCGTTTACTTGATCCAAGCTTTCACAGCGCGTGCCTGGTTTCATGGGACAATCAAAATTTGAATTCATTTCAGCACAGCTCGTAAGTAATATCGATGTAAGAATAATGAATATTATTTTCTGCATAAGAACTCCTTAAGAACTATTTGGCACAGTAGTCACACAATCCTCATTCTTTTTCTCTTTCTTTTTCTTTTCTTAATCTCACATCTGCTTCACGCTTTCTTCTGACAACGGTAAAATCTACTTATCAGAATTGGGTACAGCGAACAGCGAAGGACCATTTTCAGTCGTCACACGTTGCTCTGATTCATGTTTTTTCCCATCCAGATAAAAACCCTTTAGGAAAACGACATCCACTACCGTGCCCGCGCTCAACTGAATCACAGGGTGATATTGATCAGCACGCTGAATGTTATAGTCAGCTAATTTATCCATCGCTTTTCCTGCCCCATTGGCAAGCCCATATTGAGCCATTTTACCGCCATTCACTGTTTGAACGTTTCCTAATGTCGAGACTGAGTTAGTGGTATAGGTCTGCGATAAAGCGTTCGAAAATCCCGATAAAGCGCCCGCCGCAAATGCACGCTGCAATAATACGCCTTCTCGCCAAACAGGATTGCCACGCACGCCATTTTTCCCTTCAGAACCAAAAATAGTGCCTTCAACGGGCTGATCAACTACTTCATTCGTAGGAAAGGCACAACTTAAACTCTCTAATCGAATCATCCCACGTTCAGATGAGATGTCCCCGATCACTGCGGCCGTGACGATGCAGTCTTTCAGATGGCTTTTTCGATGATTCGGTAATGTTCCTCTCTCAATTAATCGAAATAACATCGGCGTAGGATTCGATTGTGCATTAACAGCGGCAGATGCATCTGCCCCGCCAATCATAACAGCTTTAACAAAAGTGCCCGCAGGCACATACGTGTCAGGAGTTTTGAGAAGTGTTTCATGCTGAGACGAATTCTCTGATAATGAAAGTTTATCTTCTTGAATGCCTTCGCCTATCCTGTCCGCTGGATTGGGAGAGCCAGGCGGCGAAGACAGTTGATAGCCTTGATACGCTTGACTCCCAGCCATTTCAGAAGACACTCTCTTTAGGGGTAAAGGTTGGGAGGCAACAGTGCTCCATTCTTTTTCTAACGCCTCAATGCGCGATTTAACCTCTGTATCGTTTTTTTTATTTTCTTCGAGGAGGGTATGACTTGAATTAACCAGTGAGTCCAGTTGTTGTTGTAAAACTTGGGTCTTTTTTTCGGAGTCTTCCAATTGTTGCTGTGTTTTTTCTAAAATCGTTGATTGCTCATCGACATGGTCTAACGGACTCGAAAAATCTGTTTTTTCAATTTTTTGAAGAGGACTATTCGCTTTTTTATCAGACGATAATAAAGAAATTAATAAAATCAGTACGCCTATGACAACGCTTACTAAAATAATCAAATTCTTTATTTGGGCTGATTTGATATTTTTTAAAGGCGTCTTATCGGACATGATCCACCACCCTGTAAAGCAGAGTTTCATCATTTTGGTGCAGTTCTTCATTCAGAACAGAAATAGCGCGGCTATCCGGTTGGTAAAAATCTTTAGATCTGATGATTTGCGTTATCTTGCTCTCATTTTTCAACTTCCAAATTTCTCCTTGTAATTGGTTGCCCCTATAAAGCGTCATTAGCCGCATCGTCACACCGGCAGCCAGTTTTTTCGTACGCCCTTCACTGAGCGAAATGACAGCATAACCTTCTGGCTTTATCTCGTTCACCATGTCATATAAGAGCGTAACCAGGAGTTCTGTATAAGGGGAATTTTTTTCCCAATGTTCCGCTATTTTTTTGGCAGGTGAAAGGGGTCTTAACTCAATCGTTTCCGATGGAATGTCTAAGGGGGCTAATAATACTGTGTAGCTATGCTCTTTTTCCGTGCTTATCAAAAGAGTGATGATATGCCGTTCACTGGATGGCACAGCTCTTATAAAAATAACACCTCTCTGCTCGTCTTTCGTCAATTGGTATTCGCCTTCCACGCCTCTCACAGACAAAATACGATCATCCGTCACAAAAATTTGAGAAAGCTGTTTCGATGAAATTTTTGCAAAAACTGTTTGATTATCTTGCACGAGTTTCATTTGGAGGGCATAACAGCGACCCTGGAATCCCACAATAGCACTGATCAATAGAATAAAAACGGTGATATTACGCATTCGTTTTGACCTCTTCGAATGATTTCACTAATAATCGTCCTGCATGATAGGTAAATGAAATTTGATATGTCACCCGTTGAGCAGGAAGCACAATATTTCCGACCCTGGATTGCATATCACCCACTACTTGAGCCACTAACTGAGTGGTATTCACTTTGACATCCACAGGGTAAAACGCTGTTAAAATATCCCCGTTCATGATTCTTTTTTCTTCAGAAATTAACTCTTTTTTTAATGATTCATAGAGAGAAGGATCTACATACCGCAAGAGTAAATCACGCTGCATAGCCGCATTCGAGGGCGTTATGTTAAAACGAAGATTCGCAAAAAATAAACTCATTTCAGATAAATAAACAGGAGAGACACTTTTTTCGCTCACCCAAAATGATTTTTCCAGGGTAGGCGGTACTAAAAAAATTCGCTCATGTCCTAAAATAAAGAAGAAGATAAGAGATAATAAAATATTCAATACAAGTAACCCACTTGCCAACGCTAAATAACCATTTCGATGTTGAATTAAATATTGAATACGTGTTTTTTGTAATAAATGCTTCATCACATTACCCTATTATTTCCCTGATATGAGAAGGTGGCGTTACTTTATAAAGAACCAGTGGCGGTAAATACCAATACACTAAATGTAAAATAAAGTGGTGCCCTTCCTCTCCTTTTATTTTTTTCAATGCCATGATCAGCCCTGCCCCCAAAAGAAACCCCATTAGAGGCGCATTTAAAATAAGTAAAAAAGAAAAAAACGGAACAATAAATAAAACTATTTCATCCACTGTCCATAAAATCAATTTAAAAGGTGAGTCAAGGTATTGTGGAATATAATGCTTGTCCATTAAGAGGCTCCTGCCACTTTCAGTAGAATATTAAAGAAACAAGCCACCACTAAAATTCCCCCTAGAATCAAAAGATTTTTTGTTTTGATAAAAACTGCCAAAGATAAAATGCCCTCTGCAATATAAAGATAGGTTTTCCCCGTTCCTTTTAATGTAGCGACTAGATTATTTTCTGTGCCTGCTAATAGGTCAGTGCCGCCGGTTGTGGCATCGGCCGAAAAAACATACGTACTTAACGTAAAAAGGCTTATCATTATAAAAATATTTAAAATGCATTTATTATGTGAAAAAAATAATTTGTATAAAAAAATTTTCTCCTTTCTTCTTAGGAATTGATGCATGGCTATTCCTCTTCTAATGTTATTTAGGCGATGCCTTTATTAGGTTTTTAAAGGGTATTTTTTTCTTCTGATCATTCCATTGATTCATTCGCTCATAAATCTCTTTTCTATGTACCTGGATTTCTTTTGGCGCATCAATACCTACTCGCACCACAGATCCCTGAACACAAAGAATTTTAACTTCTATATCATGACCAATTTTTATAGTTTGTTTCACGTTCCTTAAAAGTACCAGCATACGGTCGCTCTCTTTATAGTGAAAAAATTTTATGACGGAAAATAAATAAAAATCACCTGCGTTTTTCTATAATAAAATCTCCTCTTTTTTCTTCTTCTATTTTTGAATGTAAAGGCTGTTGGAGCTGTAATCGTTTCATCGAGAATTCTTTGATGAGAGGAAAATTTCTAATAATGGGATAATAAGCTTGAGATAATTGTTCTATTTTTAAAATGACATTTCTCATAAAGATTTTCTCAACAATCGAGTGATAAAAATGAATTTTAAAAATGAAATGAAAAAGGGCGAATAAACCGCTGGATAAAGACAATTTTCTCTTACTATCCTATCAACCGATACAGAGGATGGATTATTTTTTGGGTATTCAAAATCAACTTTTAATAACATTTTATATTACTCCATCAAACGCTAAAATGACTCTTTTGGAATCTATTTTTTTGTTTGTCCTACCTGGATAAGACTAAAATTTATCCAGCTTCAACTTTGTTCCTCCTTTATCCTTGTTTTACGTGCCTACCTATTCACAGAGATCATGCCGCACTATTTTTATTAATTTTCTGTATAATAGAGTAAGAACGCAAATAATAAAGAAAATTTTTATAAAAATAAAGGAATTTTTTATTATTTCAATGTACCAATTTTCCAAAAACAGTGTAATTAAGTTTTTTTTATCATAAATTGATAAAAATGTATTAAAAATATTCTTCTTATTAACTTTTTAAATAGGTAGAGGATATAAATAAAAAAATTTTTTTATTATGAGAAAAAGAATTTTATATCAAAACTTTTAGAGGTATTGGACTTATGCATCTTGTGGACATCGCAACCATTCAAGAAAGGGCTAAAAACGAGGAGATAGGGTTCAGCGAACGAGTCTTATTGATCCTTAAACAACAAAACAAATCAAAAGCTTGGCTTGCCCAACAAATAGGGATTTCGAACCAAGCATTGCAGTATGTACTGAAATGTTCATCCAATCCAAGAACAAAGTATGTGATTGAAATAGCCACGGCTTTAGAAGTTAGCCCTGAGTGGCTTTTATTTGGGAAAGGTAATCGTCAAAGCTTGTCCGAAGAATCGACCGAGATAGCACGTATTCCCATACTCCCTCTTAACCACGTTCCTCTTTTTACCCAAAAAGATTCTGGCCTGTTGACGGATGAATTCACTCATATTACGTTAAGTTCGCCATGTTCCTGTTTCGCCACTTTATTAGAAAATTCTTGTATGGAGCCTTTTTTTCAGAGAGGAACATTATTGCTTTTTAACTCCTTAGGTAACCCAAGAAATGGGGATTATGTGATTTTTTCATTAGCTAAAAATAACGATGTGCTTTTCAGGGAATATTTTAGAGAGGGAAAAACAACCTATTTCAAAGCTATGAACCCTCTTTATGAAAGTTACAAATGCAATAATCCAGCAACTATTTTTGGCGTTTTAATTGAATCCCGAAATCATTTTAAGTAAACGGTATATACTGGATGGGAGCCTCTCGGATATCGCCAAAATACCTTATCAATCCTGTTACTGGAATTACTATGAATGCAAATAGAAAAGATAACACTATTTTTACTATTGTTAAGGTAAAAAATATCATTATCCATTCATGAAATATTCTTTTATCAAAGAAAGACAATAATGAAAATACTAAAGAAAAGATAATTTCACCTGGCAAACTGGCGCACAGATAGCGTATCGGCAAAAATCGACCATGACAAGAAATTTTCAATCTTTGCATGATATGGGTTGTCACTTTATATCCAGTGAGGGATGCAAGAACCCCGTTGACCATCATGGTCGGTGTGGTAGAAATAATAGTATCAAGTTGTGAATCTTGTAAACATGCCCCTATAATTCCTATTTTCCCAAAAATAAAAAAAATAATTTGGCATACCACTTTTCCATAAACCAGTTTGTCTGCCTCTTTGTTATTATAAATTTCAGTTGTTATATCTAAAATAAAAAATCCCAGGCAGAAAAAAATGACGCTGACATTGAAAGGAAAAACAATGCCTAAAACTGTTACATTATAAAAATACTGATTAAATATCGTTGATAATAATTCAAAGACTAAAAAGACCATTGCCAAGTAAGTTATCATTATTTTTTTTCATTTAGTTTTAAATTACAAAACGAAACATACTTTTTATACTTATCGCGCATCTCTTCCGTTGAATGATCTAACAAGGCCTCTGCTGTTGCAATAGAGATTATCATTTGCGCGTGATCCGATCTGAATAACGCAAATAATGTTTTTTTATTTAATTCATCAGCGGATCCATAAAGTAATTTTCTACATCCAATTAATTTATAATAAATAATGGATTGAAGTTTATTATGCCTTTCCCTTACATCAATCCTATCCATGACATACTGATATTCTTTATCATCACTTGGCTTTAATACAAGTTCAAGCCAGCCTAAAAATAGGTTTATTGTTTCTTTTAGTTCATGAAGTAGTTTTATTAACATAGTCATAGTATCGCTCTCTTTTTTAAAGAGGGTTTCTTTAAAAAGGCTGACAACATCCACAAGCAGTTTATCATTATACGTTGTATCACTCTCAACACTTAAATTAAAATACCAATATAATCAGCCTATTAAAAATCCCTGTCTATTGTAAACCTTTTATTTTTCTAGGTTAATCCATGTAGCTATTTGACATTCATTCACATCACCGCCTCAATACCGCCTTAATAACCGCCTCAATACCGCCTTAATAACCGCCTCAATACCGCCTTAATAACCGCCTTAATACCGTCTTAATCATCTTTTTACTAAAAACCATCTTGCACCTTTAGCTCTCCCTTCTAAATCTATTAATCCTTTTTCTTTTAATCGAGCAAGGTCATCTCGAAGAGTTCTCATTGCAGGCGCATCTTCGAGGTGACTTAAAATATCACTGATCGACATTTTCCTACCAATTGATAAGATTTTTAATATATTTTTTTGACGTAGTGTTAATTCAATTTGCGAAATAAAAACATTTTCGCCTGTTTCTTGGATAATACGCCCCATCCGTTCTTTAAAATGAAAAATGACCGCAAACCCACCTGAATACTCCTGAAATTCTGGTTCAGGTGTTCCATTTTTCTGACAATAACTTATCATGCGTAACGTTCCTGTTCCCCAACCTTCGACTAAACCTCTTTCGTAAAAAATTGTTGCGATTTCTTCATTTCTCGGATGGGATTCATGCGGTTTTTTTAAATCTTCAATTTTTAGCTCCGGTGGTAATATACCCACATTCCATAGCTCTAATCTATCATCGTAAATTGCCAAAGAAATCGAAGCAGAACGGTTAACATAGTCGCGGTGAATGATGGCATTAATAAGAGCCTCTCTTAATGCAAGTGTGGGCACGGCAGGTTGATCAATACGTTGCATTCTATCTGGCTCAAAAAAACCCGCGATAGGAAGATGCCGTTTGACAAACTCATGGGCTTCAGACATTAAATGAAAAGCATTACCATAAATGCGTTGGTTATCTATAAAATCGCCTGTCTTATCGACACCGATAAATCTAGCCATTTTTATCATGCAATTGGCATAGTTCGGTAAAACGTTTTTAGCATATAGAACAATCGCCGCATTGATTAACTGATTATCTTTCAATAAGTTTAAATTACGGAGTATATGTTCAATATCATACTGTAGCGCCTCAACACTAATCCGACGATGATCCACGCCCTCTTTAATAGTGCGTCGAATTTCTTCATGATCAAGTGAGTCTAATTCATAGCCTGGTGCGGGTTGCTTTTCCCATGTATGGTTTAACTGTCCTCGGCGAACCAGTAATTGCTCATAAAGATGTTGCGACATGGATCCTGTGGAGGACTGAACACGCTCATAGGGACGACCATCATACACGTAAGGTGCATGACGCCCCAGCATCACTTCGAGCACAATAATAAATTTACCCTCCTTAATAGGAATATAATGCACATCAATAGGCGCAGATGGTTCAATTTTTTTGATTTCGCGAGCGATTTCTTGGCGTGTATGATCCGTCACATCTTGCCCCACCCTTTGACCATCGTTCTTCACTCCTATTAATACGATACCTCCCCCTCTGTTCAAAAATGCACACGCTGTTTCAAACGCAGATTTTAATTGAGCAGTCGATTTTTTAAATTCGAGATGAGGTGATTCACCCTCCTGTATCAGCGCTGTGATTTGATCAATATCCATTAAATTACCTTATGCATTTAGGGGTTAGCATTCTTTTTCTCTGCAAGAAACCGTCAAATATCCCTGCTTGTTCCATGACTTGTGCGGGAAAAATAGTTGCCGAACTTTTTCTATGACGATTTCTATAAGCATTTGTAAATTTCTCAATTGTGATGCCATCGGATGAGACAGTAGCCTATCCGGTGCATCAACCAGTTTTTTTGGATAAAAATTTACATCGGATGAGATAATTTTAGCACGCTTTTGGCGTTCCGCCTCAGTTTGTTTTGTAATAGCGCGTTGGGTGTGATCCAATCATTCAATTTTTTTATTTCAACACGTTTGGCCACCGCACCTCAAGTCTCCGTAGAGGTATCAAGCATTTTAGTCATTTCCGCATTCATCATCGCACCTTCTGATAAAATTTTATCGCGTTAAAATTTTCTAACGCTATTGCGAGAAATTTGTGCTATTTGATCCATTGCTACATGCACATTTTAAATTGTAACTATATTTTTTACAGTATCAACGAGTATAAAATAAACCGTATTTCTTATCCTATACCTCCATGGAATCATTAAATTTAACCCAGGTCTCGAATACTGATTATTTTTCTGAATCTCAACAAAATACTTTTCTCGTACTGCTGAACGATTCGAAGGCCTAAAAATAATAAAAAAACAAAAATCAATACAATCATTCATGGAAATACATTGGATGAAAACATTGCTTTTACTCCTTAAACCGGCATCTTTTAATTGAAATACGCCTTTTACTTTACTTTACCTCCTGATTGACTGGCTTCATCCCGTTCTAACCGAGGAAGTAATATTTTCTCCAAATAATGTATACGAAGACAGGCAGTAATGGCTGGCGCTAAATTGACTCTCAGCGTTTCTTCTGGAACAATCAATCTTATTTCACTTGGAGAAAGTTTTTTTCTCCACATGGGAAATTCAATGTCTACTAATTCTTTTATCATTAAATTATACCTTTCTTTTTCTTTCTTTTTTTCTTCGAGTATTTTTTTCAACGCCAACTCTTTTTTAGAAATATAATTGGCTTCATTCCAAGATTGTCCTTTCCTTAGTACACCCATCAAAACATTTAAAGGATCTTTCTTTTTATATGCCTTTGTTTTTTCATTGTATTCAAGCCCGTATGCAAAATGATGAATAGATTCCTGAATTATTTCAGGCATTGTTGCATGAGTTTCGTATAACTGTTGCAACTGAGTTTCAGAAAACCCAAATTCCACTAAGGGTTCGTAATTTATTTTTTTCCAATCTTCCGGTAAAGAATTAGTAGTTTTTTTATTAATTAAAGAACTATTACTATATAGAGAATTTGCTAACGGATTTGCTAACGGTTCAGGAAGTCTTACACCTCTGTTATTTTGTTGATCTATCATCCATTGATATAAAGATTTTGGTAATTCAAATACCCTATAAGCATTTTGACCACTTTTACGTTGCGTAACCTTTACGCCGCCCTTTTGGGTGATGCGAAAGATTAAATTTCTCGCTCTTTCTACGCTAATTTTTAAAGTATGACATATTTCCTCCGTACTGATAGGAGGAGAAAACAATGAGCCGTTATGATGACATTGCCAAAATATAAGCGTTAATAAACTCCGTTCTTTTTCTGAAAAATCCCTGAGGTCAGTAAACACTTTTTCTTCTTTTTTTGCTAACGGATTTTCTAACGGATCGCTAACGATTTGCTTACAGTTTGCTAACGGGAGACTAACAGTTTGCTTACGAAGCTTTAACGATTTACTAACGAATTGCGCACGGTTTTCTAACGATTTATTTCTCTTTTTCTGAACAAGCTCATTTTTTTTCCTTCCTTGTTTTAAAGGGGTTTGTGCCGCCACAACGATAGGGATGAACGAGGGTGGAGTCAGCGAATGAATTAAATTTTTAGCCCGCTCCTTTAGGGTACTCTGTAAGGAACATCTTTTTTGATCTGATAAGGCATAGGCCGCTTCTTTTTTGGAAGTAGCCCATTTATTTGATCGCGCTAAAGCGTTAAAAGCATTTCTTTTATGCTTTAAAAAAAATTGTTCTAATCTATTATTCGTAGTGGCCATGTCAAGCCCCCCTTTTTAGTACAACGGATTAGTAGAGATTAACTGTTTCTCAATAAATTTTTTAGGAGATAAATTTCCTAATGATTCATGAGGTCTTT
>JAJONP010000242.1 GCA_021323555.1 Gammaproteobacteria bacterium
AGCACCTCAAAAAACCTTATCTTTGCTTATGACGCATCCGGCAACCGTGTAAGCAAAACACGTTACACTAATGGCCAGGCATCTAACCTTTGGGAAACCACTTATTATGTAAGAGACGCGCAAGGTAATGTAATGGCAACTTACGAATATAAACCAGGGCTATCTGGCCCGCCGCAGGTGATGAACCTTACGGAGCATCCAATTTATGGAAGCACGCGTGTAGGTATGAGAAATTATAATGATCAAAGCAACATGAGTTTCTCTTCGCCTTACATTACATCAACAGGAACCTATACAATGGAAGTACAAGCTGGTAATGTGAGTTACGAGTTGAGCAATCATTTAGGAAACGTAATTACTGTTGTAAGCGACCGCAAAATGCCTGTACCGGTAACCGGAAATCCTACCCAGGTGGATCATTACAAAGCCGACCTTTTATCATCCAACGATTACTATGCCTTTGGCAGCCAAATGCCAGGACGCTCTTACCAGGCCACAAGCGGCTACAGGTATGGGTTTAATGGGAAGGAAAATGATAATGAAGTGAAAGTACCTATGCTTTTGCTGAGAATGATGTGATAAGAAATGTTGACTTAGACGGCGCTGAAAAGCAAGGATATCAATATCGCTCAAGATTGTATTTTAAAGTTCAAGGATCTGTTGGTTTACAATTAAAAGCTTCAGCTCATATATTAGGAATAATTGGCGTCGGAGGATATTTACAAGGGCCAACAAGTGAAGGAAGTGCTACTTTTCATGTCGATTATTATCATAGTGATAAAAAATACGATTCTGGTTTTTTTACAAATTCAAAAGATGTTCAGACTGCCGCAGGTTTTGATATACTTGGTTATGGTGGATCAAGATCATATGAAAAAAACACATCTGGACATGATGAAAATGAAAATCCGACATGTCCTGAGCCATATAAAGTTCAAAGCACAGAATCTACTCCTTTTGGCGAAACTACTTGGGAAAATTATAAAAAATCTGGTGAAAAAGGAAAACTTAGTTTTTTCAATGTAGATATAAGAGCAATAGTTGGACTTGGTGTTGATGTTGGATATGAAATAACTGAAGTTCCTCTTAATGCAGGAAATAGTAAAGAGTTAAATTCTGATAATCCAAAATATACTCCTGCAAAAGAACCAACGCCTATTCCTTACAACGGGCCTCCAATGTTTGAACCAAAAAAAATAGAAAGTAAACCCGATCTTAATTTAAAAAGTGCTTCGACAACATATCAAAATCTATAAACTATGAATATACTATTTAGAATATGTTTTTTTATAAGTATTTTAGTTGGAGTCTTCTTCTTAATATTTGTTTCATCATTTTTTATTTATCCCGACTTTACCTTATTTTTATTTCAGAAAATAGTGAAAGAACAGCCACAACAAATTATGTTTACTATTTGCCTACTTTTGAATTTTGTGCTTTTTATCAAAAATATTGATCATTGGAACAAAAAAGATAAGCGACTTAGAGTACTTGCCCTTTTGTTGATTTTTAATTGGGTTTATAATCCTATCTATTATTATAAAACCCAATGGTAGGGGGTAGTGGTGGTGAATTATTGAATTTACATAACAAATTAAGAGCTAAAAAATTCGTATGCGAATGGGTTCATAAGTCTAAAAGAGACCGCAGTAAAGGCTTGGAGGGTCAAATATTAAATTATCACCTGGCTGATTTTTCAAAACTAAATCGCTGAAGTTCAGCGATTTTTTTTAAGAGTACAATTTCGTTCTTTGAATAATATCTTAAGGCAAGTGTGCCTTTGGCAGCCAAATGCCAGGCCGCTCTTACCAGGCTGCAAGCGGCTACAGGTACGGGTTTAACGGGAAGGAGAATGATGTAGAAACTGTTGGAACCGGAGAATGGAATGAGGATTTATAATCCGAGTTTAGGGAAGTTTTTGAGTGTGGATCCGTTAAGCAGAGAATTTCCTTGGAATAGTTCTTATGCATTTGCTGAAAATGATGTAATACGAAGTACTGATTTAGATGGTGCAGAAAAAAATATTGAAATTCAGATTTTTGATCCTCAAAAATGCGGTTGCAAGCACATTATGAAAATAGTCACGATACCATATACTTTAATATTTCCTGATAAAAAGGAAGGCTCTCAAGGTGGAGGAACGAGGATTTACACTTATAATCTAAAAACAAAAATATTAGAATATAAGGAGTATAAGGAAGGGGTACGTGTGGAATCCACTAAAAGTGGAAAAGGTACAGGAAGTAACGCTGACGCCGTCCCTAAAATTAAGGTGTATGATCCTTATGAAGGTGATGTTCCACCTAATTTTTCAGATGATGGTGGTCATCCTATATTTGATGGTGATATTAATGGTTCTACTGAAGGTGGTACTACGCCGGAAAAAAAATCTGGCGAGCGTTTTGATAAATATGGAGAAAAAGGTAGTACAGCCCCAAAGGTAGGAGTAGCGGTAAAGGATGGGGATACAACAGATGTTGTAGAAATTGGTTCTGGTTATTCAACACATAACTATAAAAAAGGAGAAGGTCAAAAAAAACTTATAAGACAAATAAAATCAGAAAAATTAGAAAAAATTGACCCAACGAAATAGTGAGTAATATGTTTAGAATAAAAATTATAATAAGTGCGACAATATTATTTTTAATAAACGCATGTGATAATATTGATAAAAAATTAAAGACAAAGGATGTTTTATATTATGCAGATATTGAAAAAGATCTATCCAGATATTTAACTGATTATTCCTATAATAAACTTAACAGTTATTATCTTGAAGATAGCTTGGTCGACAAAGACTCGATTAAAAGAATTAAGTATTACTACTCCATTTTATTACTTGACAAAAATAAAACACTTGACAGCCTTGGTCTACTGCTGCCCGAGGTGTTTTGGTTGGATAAAAATTATAAGCCCGATTTTGACAGCATGACATACGTAAACTCTGTTAATGTAGTAAAAGGTGATGCCGAAATTAATGAGAGTGTTAGAAAAAGAGCTTTAAGCTACGTTGAGATTTTTTCAAAAATGCAAACTGATATAATTGATCTAAGGCTAGAAATGGAAAAATTAAGGCCTGGTAAGAAAAATGAAAAGATAAATTGTTTAGTCTGCAAAGAATTAATTTCGCCAGATGGTATAAAGCAAGCAAAAACAATGGCGCAACTTTATTTAGAAACAGAGAAACAATTCGTTATAATATTCAGGGAATTGGGCTGTGCAACGTATGCTATTGAGTTAATTGATCAAAGAAAAGTAGCTACTAACTCACATAAGATAAGAATATAAGAAAGTGTAGTAGTGTTCACTTCATCACTGATGTGGTGGGTGATATTATTAGTGAAGGTCAGGAAATCAATGATGTACTGAAATCAGAATAGAAGGAACATGGTTACACGTGAAAAGCCACAAATAATGAAAAAATTAATTGTTGTTCAAATTTTAAGTATCCTCTTTTTAACTTTTCCAATAGTTGGTGGTATTATTGCTTTTAATTCGGACTCTAAGCTATACCAAGAAAATATTGAATTTTATAGATTTACTTTTTTTGACCTACTGGTATTTTATTGTCTAGAAATTGCTTCCGTAATATTTTTAGTATTAAAAAGGCATAAAATTTTCGTTATCCTACAGTTTATTTATCTTGTCTTAGAATTAATTTCAATATTCCTTGGATATTCTACAACTGCGCATATTATAATTATTTCTGTATTTTTTCTGCTTAAAACGGTACTTTTTGTTATGGAACAAAAGCAAAGAAGCAACAATTTATAATGTTAAAACACTTGTCTTAACTATTAAAACCTCTACCGCTTTCGTTAAATCTCCATTTTGAATATATTGGAGAGCTTCAACCCCTTTAAAGATTGCAACAACAGCATAATCTTGTGTAACCCTTCCTAAAAATAGGACAGTGTAAAAGTAGAAAATTCTAACTTTAAACTGTCAAAATGAAAAAATCAAAATTCACAGAAGCGCAGATCGT
>JAJONP010000010.1 GCA_021323555.1 Gammaproteobacteria bacterium
GTAATATCCCCGCTATTCTCTAGTAAGAATTTGACGGTCTCAGTTTTACCGCTTGAAGCAGCGCATAAGAGGGCTCTCATCCAAGTATCGTCTCTTCTAGTGAGGTCAGCCCCATTTCTTAATAAACAAGGAATAATTGAGGTATAGCCGCGGCTTGCCGCCCACAGTAAAACTGGCGTTTCCCCTTTTTCTCCTATTTCCTTTTTTTCTTCAGCCAGCTTTTTGCTATTGTCTAATAAAAATTGAATGACCTCAGCCATGTCGTTCTGATCTTCCACAGTAAGGTTAGCACCATTCTCTAGCAAGAGCTTAACAATCTCTGCTTTACCCTCCTCTGCGGCTAAAAGCAGCGCTGTTCTGCCTTCCTTATCTCTTTCAATCAAGCTCGCTCCATTTTCTAGCAAATATTTAGCAGTCTCAATATAGCCATACTCAGCGGCATAAAGGAGGGCTGTTTTGCCGAACATGTTCTTTTCATTAATATCTATGCCTTTTTCTAGCAGGAGCTGGATAATCTCAACGTAATGGTATTTAAAAGCCCAAAAAAGCATCATCTGACCTTCTCTTTTGCCAGCCGGATTAGCTCCTTTCCTTAGCAAAAATTCGACAGTTTCCTGATGGTTTCTATCGGCACTCCACAGTAGTGCGGTGCGCCCGTCATTATCTTTTTCAGTAATATCCGCGCCACTCTCTAACAAGAATTTAACCATGTTAGTATGACCATACTTAGCTGCTAAAAGTAATGCTGTCTTACCATCTTTATTTTTTTCAGCTAGATTCGCTCCGTTTTCTAGCAAACATTTAGCAATCTCAGTGTGGCCATACTTAGCAGCATACATCAACGCTGTCTTTTCTCCCGTAGACGTGCGATCCTCGTCCCACACATAGTGAGAGTGATCTTTTTCAGTAATGTCCGCCCCATTCTCTAACAAGAATTTAACAGCTTCAATTTTCCCGCTTAAAGCAGCATAAAGCAGTGCGGTCTTACCAGATCTACTCTTTATGTTAATATTTACTCCTTTTCTCAGTGCAAATTGGATAATCTCAATGTGGCCATATTGAGCGGCCCAAAGAAATAGCCACTGATCCTCTGTTTTGTCAATCGGATCAGCGCCGTTCTTCAGCAAAAATGCGACAGTCTCAGCCTGGTTTCCTTTTAAAGCATACGGTAGCGCTGTTCTGCCGCCCTTATCTTTTTCAGTGATAGCCGCACCATTTTCTAACAAAAATTTAATAGTCTCAATGTGACCTCTGTAAGCAGCCCAAAACAAGGCTATCCTACCCCTTTTATCTTTTTCAGCGAGATCCGCGCCACTCTCCAGTAAAAATCGAATAGTTCCAATATGGCCATTCTCAGCCGCACAATGTACAGCTGTCTTACCTTGGTTATTCTTTTCATCCAGGCTCGCCCCATTCTCTAGCAACCATTGGACAGTTTCAGTTTTACCATTCAAAGCTGCCCACAACAAAGCTGTATTCCCATATTTGTCTTTTTCAGTGAGCATCGCTCCCTTGTCTCGCAACCATTTAAGCAGAGATAAGTTGCCCATCTTAGCTGCGTACATTAAAGGGGTCGAACCCCCTTGATCACGAATATCAATGGCTATCCCTGCTTCCAGTGCCGCGAGCACATGTTTTTCCTCTCCTCGGTAAACTGCTTCATGCAGCGGTGTATCAAATGTCGCACCTCGCGCTACTAAGATATCTACACAAGCCGGTACGCTCACTGCGAAAGAGAGGGGTGTACTACCCTGCTCGGTATCGCCTCGATTAACATCTGCACCAGCATCCAGCAGCATCCTTACCATCATTAAGGTTTTCTTTTGTATGTCAAGTCTAGCAGAGTTAAGTTGAAAAACTGCTTCTGCTAAAAGTGTCCTCTCCTGGTTAATACTATTTACGTCAACTTTTTTTTCTAAAAAAGCCTTCAGCCATTCACTGTTTCCCTGTTGGATAGCTCCGAACAATAATCTATGTTCAGAAATTTCCTCTATGTTTATAAGAGCTTGATTTTCATCGCTTTTTCTTTCATCATTTTCGTAAACCTTTTCTAACTCCTTGTTGCTTTCATTGAAGTTTTTCGGATTTTCATCGGGAACTGGTAATCTATGTTTAAACATTCAATCCTCCTTATGGTTTGTTTTTTAAAATTGCACTGCCATCCGATACGGGATTTTTTTGTTTGGCATGAGCTTCTTTCACTTTTTTCGATTTAAAGAAAGGCATGTAGGACTCAGGGCCTCTTAGCCGATTAACCGTACTCTTTTTAAGTTGCACCAGATACCGTGGCATACACGCCATTAAATTAAAAACAACCAACTCATGGTACGTAGGTTTTTGGTTAATGCCACAGGGGTAGTAATTGACTTCATTCGGGTTAGCAGGGTCTCGTGGCCGTACCGGTATATAATGCGCATCATAATTGGCATAATTACCTCGCTCCGCTAATTTAGGCATGTCGCCTTGGATAACAGGATAGGCAGAATAACAAGCGACCCAATTAATTAATAATGTCCCTTTACTGTAGACCCGATGGGCATACTCCGCTTCATACGCCGAATAAAGCCCTTTTCCAAAAAACCCACTGTCTGTTAAAGCAAGATTCGCAAAGCCGGCATTACAAATGCTGGGAACCACTTGGGGCGCAGTGCCATGCCATAAAGGCAACAAGGTGACATTCAGGTGTTCGTTGTCCCGATACTGTTTCGCTTTTTCCTCTAAAGAAGTTGCCACCGCTTCGCGTAATTCAGGTTCTTCTTCCTCTCGCCAACGAGGTGCAAACACCAGATTCCCTTCTCTCTGCTGCAATAACCTCAAATAAATCGAAAACCCTTTCTCCATCGTGGGATTATAAACGACACGTACATCGGCTATTTCGTGATTTGTAACCGGCGACCGTAGGTAACACGAAAAAACTTTCTCCAGATCCGGCTCCATCGGATCTAAAAGAGCATACTGCGATCCTGGGGGTAATAAAATCATCCCTTGTGCCCGCACCGCTGCCGAATGCCAAGGCTGGAAGGGGACAATATCTCTAAGAGGCGGAGGAAGAGGCGCGCTGTCTTTTTCTTCGCCTACCGCCTCATAGAGTCCCAATTGATCCACAGGCACCAGCGTGGTTAAAAGATCTTTGATCATCCCATAACACGTTGATTGCGTATGCGTGTAGGTGTCCACTTTCTGGCCTTCGCCATCTGCGGCTGCCTGAGGCGCTTCTCCTTCCCCTCGGAAGAGATGGACCCGCTCGCTTAATAAGCGCTGGCTTTCATGATACAAGATGACTGCCTGGGGAGCCTCAGGCTGTTGACTGCAAACCCAGAGTGTTTTTAAGACCCGCGCAAACAGCGTGATTTCCATCTCGTTGCGTCGAATAAGCCGGGCGGCTAATTCAAGTAATAACTGAAGTGACAACTGATATTCTTCTAAAGATAAAGACGCATTAACGAAAACGCTCCTATGCATTTGCAACAAGGCGCGGTAATAACGATAATCGCGTTTAGCAATTTGTTCTCGGTAGTTTTCAGGTAGAAAATGGATGTTGTCTAACCCCAAACATAAGACGCTTTTGTCATTGGGATAATCTTTTTTCACACCCTCTAAAAAAGCGCCATCGTTCGCGATCACCGTCAAGCGGTAATCCACGGGCGGGTGCTGACGTAAAGTGCGGCCGACCCAGAGCGCCATGGCTTCCCACCGCACTAAGAGCGTTTCTTCCGCTGCCTCTATCCCTTCGGGTACCGCTAAGATCGCATTCAATGACAGGTGATGGGCGTGGATATAAGCCCGTGCCGCCTCATCGATTTTTTCATCACCCACTTCACACAATACGCGACCCTCCGCCGTTTTCAGTAACTGTAACAAAGGGTACTGTGCTTCCGATCCTTTCTTGGCTTGTTCTACTAAGACTTCACTTGAGATCAAAATGACATGAGCGCTTTCTTTCACGCGATGGGGCATAAGCTTATTAAAACACGTTAACGATTTTTGATAGTCTGCCATTGACCCAGGGTAAAAACGGTAATCCACCCGTTTATAAAACAAGGTTAATTCTTTTTCTACAATAACGGAAGACTTTTCAATCAAGTGCTTGACCACATTGATCACTTCTAATTTATCGTCATATACGAGAATCTGGCTGTGACGTGGCAGGCGCGACAGCACATGCTGCAACAAATGAAATTTGCCTTGACGCAAGGATTCTTCTTTGGGTTCACTTTGAATATGACATTCAATACTCGCTACTTCCTCGGCAATTACTTGTTGATGCGGGTGACGCAGTGCGTGATCCGGCGCATCCGGATAGCGCAATCTATTCTTCTTTATCTGACGTTCGCACGGTAAAACCGTCTCTGCATAGTAAGTACCGAGCGGGTCATTGACTGTTTCTATGTAAGGTGTATTAGAAGTAATCACACCATCCACCCAAACGCCATACCGCGCTAAGCGTCTGACCATATCCATCCGAGAAGAATTATGACGAACCGTGTGCAGGGCATTGTAATGCAAGGAATAAGAGGTCACTAAAAAAAGCGCGTCCGCCGGATGATGCCTTAATGCTTGTAAGAGCGCCAGATTGAGTTCGCCTTGGCTATTCACAATCGTATTATCCACATCCAATAAAATAACCGTTTGGGGTGTTTCATCCCCTTGTTCGAGGCAGGAGGACACCCAGGAAAGAGGAGAGAAAGAAGGCTGCGGCAGAGCGGAGATCACGCACGCGCCCTCCGTTTGCTGGGTCGATTGCAACCAGGCGACCGTGCCGACTTTCCCTTTACGGCGCGCTTTATCGAGCGGTGTTTGACCCAATTTATCGGGTAGATGTAAATGGGCACCGTGCTGTTGTAATAGTTTTAAAAAATCGATATCCCCTTGGCTCGCCGCAATATGCGCTGCTGTATATAAGGCATCATTCAGGTAGTCTGGGTCAGCTAATTGATGAGCTAACAAATATCGAGCGAGTCCTAGATTCCTATACTCTGCCGCGAGGTGCAACAGCGATTGATGGGCTCGAGAGGCAGCAAACAAGGCTTTGACGCGTAAGAAAAAATGCATCGGAAAGGCAGAATCATCTTCTTCTACAGCCACTGCCGCAGCAGCAACTTCTCCTTCGCCCGCAGGCGCTACATTCTCTTTCCACGTCTCAAACCGCTTATAATCGATGCAATTTAACAACTGGATCAGACTTTCTTGGGAACTACACCCCTTTCTTAAAGAAAGAGAAGGAGACGACCGCAGAAGAATCTCCCTGCCACAGGCGCGAAACGCCGCTCGCCCCGAAAGATTGAGACGCGTTCCCCATTCCAATCGTTCTGCCTCGTTGGAAAAACTGGTTTCATATAACGCTTGCTGGCTCCTTAATACCTCCTGATCATGTTCAGCTAAAATGCAATGATAATACTCTGCTAACTCGGGCTCGAGTCTTTCAAAAAGCGCCTGGTGTGTTACAATAGGAAGCTGTCTAAGAAGATCAAAAAGGCTGCAAAGCTTAGCGTAAACCGTGGCGACAACACCTATTTTAAGGCGCGTCCCAAAGAAAAAATCTTGCAGTTCCCCAGGGGTTTTTGCGGGTGCGCACCCGTCTGACAGTAAGGTATCGTACAATGCTTGGCGTTCTCCCAATAAAGCTAACCATTCCAACATCACCCTTTCGGGTGTTGTCTTCAGTAACGCCTCACGAAACGCGTTGGAAAAAGGCAATTGCATATGGGGTAAAAAATACAAGACTTGTTTAATAAGAGGAACTCTTCTCTTCTGACCCGCTTCGTCACTCTCGACCCAGGTGGAATCCCCCCATGCAAAGGCTGCATCCATCCCGTATAAGCGGACATGCCTCTTCTCGGTATATTCCACAGCATATTGATCGGCCGTAGCATCCAAAGGCCCTACTAAGAGTCCTATGACAAACGCTTCTGAAAAATTTTCCCACTCTACATCATACTGCGAAGCAAGATCGGCCAAAGGAGTCTGTAAGATATCGTGTAAAGTGTGTTCGCTCAAAATAGGCGACACTTCATATAGTCGTACATCGCCCGAGCCCGTGAATACTTTACACAAATCGGGCATCCGAGCGCTCTGGCTGGTTAAAACGTATTCTAAGCTGCTCACGGCAAAATGCCTGCGCCCTTCAGAAGACGAAGGCGGATCAAAACGGTAAGAACCTGCAACAAATCCTGCTTGTACACTCTCAGGTAACGCGACCCACGCGGCCATGGCCTCATTCAATGCTTTCGCCTCAAGATCCTTCCCGACTACTAGCGCCGGCACACGATTCAAGAACGCATCCGGTGCAAGAGCTGGTATCGCTATCACCCATTCGATATACTGCCGGTAAAGTCCACAGAGTCGCTCAAGCGGCTCTTTCACGCCTAATTGTTCTCCACACGTTTTGGCTGCCTTTTCGAGCCACTGGATCTGGCGATGGATTTCCGCAAACTTAGGATGATGATCGGGCGAGGAGATGGAGGAAAAGAAAGAAAACAGCGCATTCTTTTTTACAGAAGGATCAGCCACCACGAGAAGGGCGGGGTGGTTTAAATCAGCAAGTGGGAAAGAGGGCGGGAGCATCGCTGAATAGGAACGGATGATCGCGATTTCTTTCCAAATATGGTAAGTAAAAATAGCGAAAAGATCAGAATTGGCGTCTGCTCCTTTCACCAAGAGTTCGCTTAACTTCTCCCAGAGGGAGCCCCTTGCGTATGCGAGGAATTCACTTTCTTTATGCTCTTCTACCAAAAGAGAGTTGACGTAACTTTGCATGGCGTCTACTCCTTATGCGCTTCTTTAATGCCTGTTGCCATTGTCTCTGCGATATTTTTATCCATGCTGTCGATATCGAGAAAAACCTCATAACCTGCTTCCTTTAAATGCGTTTCAATTTGAACTAATTTTTTTTGAAGCAAATTATTGGCTTCCTCTGATTCCCATGCATAGCTAATAAAAAGACCGCATCCTTGCCGACCGGCGTGGTGTACCATTTGCTGTAAAAGAGCATGACATGCCGCTTCTGTATTCCGAAAGCAAGGAGGGAAACCTCGTGGTAAGTCAGGCGAGACGGATCCACCAGAGAATTTTTGTTCAACGGGAGGGTCTTGATGTAGCATGTGGCACGCACTCTAAAAAATTAATTATATTCAAATTCATCCCATTTCCTTCTCTTTGTGATGGCTCCTTAGCATGATAGAAAGGATTCACTCTAATCAACAGGCTAAGAATAAACAATCCTCTCTCTCTTTCTTTCTCTGATTTCCAGTAACTCCCATTATCAGAAATATATTCTTTACTTACTTGTAGTAATCTTTGCTCGCACTCCATGCACCCGCTATTGCAAGAATACCCAATAAGAAAATATCAATCACGGCCTCCAGGAAAGAACTATAAAACATCGTGAGGCTCGAGATAGTCGCACAAAAAAACAGACCTATCACAAACCCTTTCCAGTAGACAGGACGGATTACTAAAACTTTCTTAAAAAAGTGGTTTGCCCAATCTGTTTTCAATAGCGCTTCTCAAATAAGATGGGGGGATTGTACACGAGCGATTCCCTATGTCTGTAGGAAATGTGCGTAATTTTCTTTAAAGCAATCGCATAGTTTTTACAGTCCATTTTCCAGTGATTCTCTGGTTTTATTTTTAAGTGGTCATTTTAAAAAATATAAGGGATAATCGCGTTTCTAAAATGAATGGGTTTCGCGCTATTATGAATCGCTTAATGAAGACAGTCGCTCTTGTATCCTCCACAGGAAAAGTCATCTCAATACCGAAGACTGATCTACAAAGCACACGCCTTGTATTGAAGTCCTTACAACTCTAACTGGATCAAGCGTTAAAAAAACAGTACGCACAAAAATCGCAGGCTTTTTTGGATAAAAAAATAAATAGCAATGAAACAGTCCACACTCATCGTTTGGCTCGATAAAATTTTTTTATTTATATTTTTCTGGATGGATTGCTGTGAAAAAGCAAGGGTGTTAAGCGCTCAGAAAAAAGAGAAGTGACTGTCGTTGTGAAAATAGAGGATAATAGATAGAGAGTATCAATCGCTTGTTATATCGTTTCAAGCATTATTAAAAATAGAACTTATTACTGTTTTAATCATTCAGGCTGCTACACTTTGCCGTCATTGATAAAATAGTCTGTAAGAGATTTTCTCTCTCTTCTGTAGGAAATAAGCGCCAATTTGACGCGATAAAACACTCGTGAAAAAATACAAGTCTATGATTTATTACCTAAATAATGAATTGAACAGCCCCTCCTGTAGCCTATGGGGTACGTTCTGCTATTGTCATTTCATTCCTTTGTTGTAGAGTATTTCCTCTTTAGACGCTTTTGAATTTTAAGAAAAGAAGTTCACCCTTCAGGGAGGAGATAGAAAGATGAACCCGACAAAAATAGAAATACCACGTCATGCCCAAACGCCTGTTCCACTTGAGACGATTGATCAATTTAAAAATGCTTGTCTTGATCTCAGACGTTCTATTCACGAAATGTCTGATTCTTCTGCTAAAGAAATGTTGCTTTTTTATATGGATTCTCTCATCTCTCTCGATATTTTTTCTTATGAGGAAGAAGCGAAAAACAGCATTGAACGGATGCGCTCCATTCTGGAGCGAACTTCTGTTAAGTTAAGCCTGGAACGCCAATTCGTTTATTTGGATGATGCTTTCTTAACAATCTGTAAAGGAAGTATGAGCGTAAAAATGGCGCATTTTAGACGAAAGCACCATTAGGATATTGACTACATACTCTTATAGGATATTTTAATCCAGACGACTAACCCCCCCTTTCCTTTTCTACAGTTTACAATGTCGAAAAGAAGGCCAGCATCATTTGCCAAAGAGTAAATTCAGCCTGTGCTTTCGCTTTTAGGCTTTTGGAAAAATAAAAATTTGTTGTTGGGCTGTGGGCCCTTGTGGGCATGTGGATAACTGGCTGTTTAGTTATCCATATACCCACAAAGTCCACAGCAGTTACATCTCATTAAAAAATGAATGTACCTTATAGCATACAGCAATCAAAAATTCACTTTTCGTATCTCAATAGTAGAAAAAACTAGATATTACTTTTAGTTCTATTTTCAATACAGCAGTACATAACAGAGAGCTATAAAAATAAACTCATGCAAGCAAAGAAATCTCTTCCAAATACCCCAGTTCTTTTGCTAATAAAATAAGTGCGACTGCACTTCTCACGTTTAATTTCTGAAATATCTTGTCGCGATGCGCTCTTACCGTTTGAGAGCTGAGATCCAAAGTTTTGGCAATCGTATTCACTTCTTTCCCCTCCATCAGTTGCAAAGCGATTTGTAGCTCACGCGGCGATAATAAATCGAAAGCCGCCGCAATTTTTTGACGACCACCCCTATTCTTTAATGCAAGTCGCTCAGTAATAGTTGGACTCACATACCGCTTTCCTGCGATGACATTTCTTACTGCCGTGAACATTTCCTCTGAAGTGCAATTTTTAGAGAGATAAGCAGATACACCCATTTTTAATAAATACAGAGGGTAAAGATAGGCGTGTACCTTACTCAAAATAATAATTTTAATACCAGGATGATAAGCCAGTATTTTGCGAGTGGTTTCAATCCCATCCATCCCAGGCATTAAAATATCCATAAAAATAATATCGGGATGCAATTCTTTAGCAAGACGCAGACCTTCTGATCCATTCACGGCATCCCCTACCACTCTTACCTTCGCCAGGGATTGCAGTTTATATCGAATAGCCACGCGAACAATTTCGTGGTCATCTATAATAAGAACCGTTGTCACCATTCTGACTGAACCTAAAGAATGTTATTAAAATAACAATCCGCGATTATAGTGCCTTTGCTCAGTTTTACAAGCAACAATGATACGCAGCACAGGTACTCGTGTTACCCATTTTTTTATAAATAAAATAGGCATATTGGCCGACTCTCTCACTTGAAAGTCAGCCAGTATGAGTTAAGAACAGTCTTTGTTATTCTGTGAGCTACAAGTAAGTGGAAACCTCGTCGCACACTGCACTGAGTTGATTCATCTGGTCTTCTATTACCCAAAAATAGCCGCGTAATGTGCGCTGGCCGCATTTCGCTAGCTTTTTATGGGTATTGGCAACCCTTATCAGAGCGTTTAACCTTTCTAAATGTATGTTCAGTTTATCATTTAATTGAAAGATTTTGCTTGATACTGGAAAATCGCCTTTATTTTCACTGGATGGATCGTGATATACTTGCTCGGTCATAATCGGTACTCCTTATTAGTATCGGTTGTGAAAGTAATGATCAGGTGTTGTCGCACCTATCATTGCGGGGAGGGGTAAAACTCTCCCTTTTCCCATTTTAACAAAGTTATGATAGCGGAATATAAAATTAACGCAAGTTGAATTTATATTTTATTCTAGTTTTTTTAATAAATCTAAAACGATTATTGCTATTAAACAACTTCTTCCTCAGAAATATATTCTTCAAAATTTAAAAAATCAATGCCATGATTTTGATAATTTTTATCAGCATATTCAATAAACTCCATCATGGCAGGCAGGGAATGGATACCTTTTTTTTGATATAATTCTCCCATGATTTGATTCGTATTAGTCATATTTTTTATAAATTCAGTGCGAATGGTGTCCTCTATTTTTCGCTCGGAAAAATATTTTATATACTGATCAAATTTATATTGTACATATTTCTTTTTGAGAGAACGCACTTGAGATGCCTCGCTGGTTTCTCGCTGGTATGTATTAATTACCCCCCTACTCTCTTGTTTATCTCTTCTTATTTTCTCATTTTCTTTATAATCATTTTTTAACGCGGCTACTAAATAAGCTCCTGGCTTTTCTATTTTTTTACTTCTTTTTACTAAAGCAATTTTTTCCGCCATATAATCCGCAGAATAATTCAAAAGTAACCCTTGTGCTTGTTTTTCTTGCATACCAAAATCAGAAGCTAATATTGCAAGTAATGAAGAGTGAGTCAATTCATGATTAACTGTTACATCTAATGACCGAGGCGCTCTTTTAAAGGCTGGCTTATAATTTTCATTTTCAAAAATCAAAAATCGAATTGACGTAATTGTACGCCCTACTTTCCTATATTCAGGCTCCACTTTAATATCAGATTTTTTATTAATTTCATCAATCGCTATCGTGATAACATTCCTTTTTAATTCTTTAAAAGATTCGTATTTCTTCCCTATTAAACCCATCAATGAACGAAATAAATCTAATTTAAACCACGCCGTTTTTGAAATATTTTTAAACCTGATACAATTTTCATATAAAACAAGGCTATAGTTAGAATTAAATTTCGCCTGAACAAACAAATTAATACGTCCATAAATTTCTAAAGAAGACAGTACAGATTTTATTTGAGGGCTATAAGAATAAGAAATAACACCACGCTCAATGGATGCCCCTGCTAACAATGCACTTGCATTCCATGAAACGGCATCTTTTGAAAAATTAGCTTCATTTAAAAACTTACTGTCATCAAGAAGATTCCATTCCATGATTGTAGAAATTAAGCCCTTAATGGATTTTTTTATTAAATGAATATCGTTACTCCTATAACCAATTAAACTACATAATTGATTTAATGGAATCTGATGAATTTCTTTGTTTTCTATACCATCTAATGCGTGAAATAAAAATACATTGCAAATTTTTCTTTGCAAGAAGGAAAGTTTATTTTCGCAATGAATGAGACCTACATGTTTTTTTAAAACAGGCTCTGAATGGCTATTCGCTCTTTCAATGAGTTTGCCATTTTTTTTATATTCCATTAATGCCATCCTGTAAACTTACACTTTATATCCTGTATTGCTACACTTATTATCCTGTAAACCTACACTTTATATCCTGTATTGCTACACTTATTATCCTGTAAACCTACACTTAAATAATATATTTTAATTATTATTTAATCAGTTATAGATATTAAACTAGTAAAATAACTTAAATAAATAAAACATACAGCGAATGTATTATTTAAATCGTTTAATAAACAATATCTCCTTCTAACAATCACTTGTTCAGCTTTGTACTACTTAGTATAATGTAGGCGATTGAATGGAGAATTGCAATGAGAATAATTTCTGTTGTGAATAATAAGGGTGGTGTCGGCAAAACAACTGTCAGTAGAATACTGGCTGAATACTTCTCTATTATTAAAAAAGAACGCGTACTAGCACTTGATATGGACCCACAAGCAAATTTTAGCAATCGGTTTTTGAAAATGGAAATTGATACTTACCAAGAAGAAGGAAAAATCCCTCCTATTCACCCTAGTTATGATAAACAAGACCCTGAGCATGAGAACTGGGATGGTCGAAGTAGTATCGCAGGTATCTTTTTTGGTGAAGCAGTGTTTCCTTATCAAACTTATATTGAGAATTTAGAAATTTGTCCATCACATAGCTCAAGAATATTATTGGCCGAAGCAGTCACACGCACAGAGGTTGTCCAAAAGGTATATGAACAGTTAGCTAAGTTTTTAACGCTGGAAGAAGTTAAAGAAAGCTATGATAAAATCATTATAGATACCCCACCCTCTAAAGGCCCCGTCACAATCAGCGCGCTAAGAGCTTCTACGGATATCATCATACCTTCTATTATGGAACCACAAGTGATTGAAGGTATTTATGGAATGATCCATCTTTGGAAGACAGAAAAACTCAGGCGCTCAAGTAATAACAATCTTAATCTTATTGGCATTTTACCCAATTCTTATGTCAATAGAGCCATTATTCATAGAGACCATCGAGAAAGTCTTATAAAGGAAATTCCAGATCATGTCTTAGATTCTGTGATTAGCAGAAGACTTATTTATGCTGAAGTAGATGCGGATGATGCAGTGCCACGTTCCATTTTTATGTATCAAGATAAAAATCCAGCAAAAATAGAGGTTTTGAAAGCTTGTAACGAAATAGAAGAAAGGATGAATGTTTATGTCAGCTAAAAAAAGTTTTTCTATATCCAAAGGACTTGCAAGTGGATTACGATCTTCAGTTGAATCTGCTTCAACAAACCATGGCCAACAATTACATTATGACATGATGTTAATTGATGTTATTGAACCAGACCCAAATAATCCCAGAAAGCTTTTAATATCCAGACAAGAAATTACTCAAGGATTGAATAAGGCTGATCCTGATTATGATCATAAGGCAAAAGAATTGAACGACCTTAGCGATCTTGCCGAATCTATCAAAAAAGTAGGTATTAGAAATGCTATTGAAGTCTATAAAGGAGATAATAAATATAGAATTATTTCAGGTGAAAGGAGGTATTTAGCTGCAATATTGGCTGGTCAATCTTATGTGCCTGCGCGTATTAATCAGAAATTTGATGAATTTAAGTTACGCTATATTCAGTGGGTTGAAAATATCAATAGGCAAGATCTATCTTTATGGGAAAGATATAATAACCTTGTTTCGATGGCAGATGCTTATTATAAAACAAACTCTGCTCCATTGAATTCCCAGTTATTGAAAAAATTGCTTGGTGTATCGGATACACAATCTTATAGATATTTATGTTTATTAAAAGCAGATAAAGAAATTATTGATCTTGTTAAAAGTGGGAAATTAACTAACTTAAAGCTTATTCAAGAATTGGCCTGTATTAAAAACAAAATAAATTACCAAAAAACAGTACAGGAAATCAAAAATATACCAGGAGTAATAACATCTCTTAAAAAGTTTAAATCATTATTAGAAAAAACTGCACCCGCACGCTCTGTAATTAGTTTAGGAAAAATAAAGAACATAAACACCGCTAAACATTTACTTAAAATCGTACTTTCAGATTTGACACTCAATAAATATCAACATCATTTTAATGGCATTAACTGGGATTCTACAAAGGCAATTAATAAGGCTTTTAAAGAATTATTAAATATCCTGGAGAAAGAATTCCATAATGAAGAGACGGTTGATGCAAATTAGAAAAAAATCAAAAAAGCTAACAGTTCGTTTTGCTAAGCGCCTAAAAATCGAAATGCAGCAAGCTATTATTAATTCAGATTATGGATTACATGGCAAAAGTCGATGGCTAGCTGAAGCAATAATCATTTTTCTTAACCAGGCAAACTATGTTGAGCTTGTTGAGCATGGTATTAATATCAACCAGGCGGATTTAAGCGAAGTAGAAGCATTTTACCTAGATGAAGAAATGCTTATAAAAGTAAAAAATGCATTAACGAATGTAAGAGTTAAATATCCCTTGTTTGAAGGCGTACAAAGCGCATTTATTAGAGCATGTGTTATATATAAATTAATGCTAAGAAAATAATATTTCCCTGGGAAAAAACAAGATTAACCAATTGATTATATTAAAAAATTAGTGTTTTATAAGAAATCTCTATTAGTTGAAAGGTGTAGGTTTACAGGAAAAATTAGATAGATAACTGGAATGTTAAATTAACTTTCACGTAGAACGATATTTTCGCATTACGTTAGTATGCCTCTTTTTATAATGTAAAAAGTATTCAAGGTGGTGTTTAGCGCACATTAATCAAGTTAAGTTATGACATTCATATAACAGCTATAGATAATAAATTGATTTATGGGACAGTTACATAATAGATCAAGTTAGGATTTTGAATTAAGGCAGAAAGAATAAAAGGGCGATAAAGGGGCGGAAATGGGGCGGAACATAAATAATCACATGATTTTATTACGATTTTTAATTTCAGTAAAAAAGTATCGAGGGCGTATATTTAATAGACAACTATGCTTCTGCAATCACTTTCATCTGACATAACTCTTGAAACCCATGGCGACCATGTTCATGTCCCCTACCCGAGGCTTTCCATCCCCCAAATGGGGTGCAGGGTTGCCAATGATTTCCGTGATTGATCTCAACACAGCCTGCCTGTAGGTGGCTCGCAATATATCGCGCTTTGTTTATATCCTTGGAGCAAATCAGCGCGCCTAAACCGTAAGAGGTGTCATTCGCCAGGTGAATGGCTTCTTTATCATTTTTAAATGAAACGATAGGTAACACAGGCCCAAATACTTCTTCCTGCCAGACACGCATCTCTTTTTTAATATGTGTTAAAAGGGTAGGGGTATAATAAGCGCCCGAAAATTTCCCTGGCCGTTTCCCGCCGATCATTAAAGTCGCTCCTTTAGCAAGCGCATCATTCACTTGCGCCTCCAGTGTTTCTCGATGTGACAGGGATACGAGTGGCCCTAATTCTGTTTCTTTATTTTGAGGATCGCCTATTTTTATTTTTTTTAATCGATGAGTAAGACGGTCGACTACTTGATCGAAGAGGGTATCATGAACGAGTAAGCGTTTGATGGCATCACACACTTGTCCGCCATTTAAAAATCTTCCCATATATACTTTCTCCATTAAACCATCCACATCCGCGTCTTCAAGAATAATGGCTGGATTAGAGCCGCCCATTTCTAAGAGGGCTTTAATTTGTTTTCTCCCTGCAATTGCAGCCAATTCACGTCCTACAAGAGAGCTGCCTGTAAACCAAATCATATCAATCTCTTGTTGAACTAGATAGGTGCCTTCCTCCGCATCGCCGTAAATCGCAGAAAATACGCCGTGAGGCAACTCTTTTAATGACAATAGACTTTCTTCAAGTAATTTAGAAACGTGCGGACATTCTTCCGAATGTTTAAATACAACTGTATTGCCCACAATCAAATTAGGAATCACACTCCAGATAAAATTGCCGAAGGGATAATTCCAAGGAGCAATGCAAGCGACCACCCCTCGAGGTTCATACGTAATACGATGGATAGCATTTTCTTTCTGAAAAACGATTTCATCTGCAATATAATTTGCGCCTTCCGTCAAAAAATTATTGAGATAAATAAAATCACCCTCAAAGTCACTCAAGCTTTCTAAAATCGGTTTACCGATTTCTTGAGTCGTCAGATAGGCAATTTCTTCTTTCTTTTTTTTAAATAGTTCTTGTAGCGGACGTAAAATATCAATTCGCTTTTCTACACCGAATGCTTTCCAAAGAGGAGCTGCGGCACGCGCGTATTTTATTTTTTCTGTGATCTGGTGCGGAGTAGAGGCCTCCATTTCGCCTATCACACTCTGATCGGCTGGATTGAGGGATATTATTTTTTTAGAGGATAAATTATTTTTCATGTGAGGGTTCCTATGAACGGTTAGCCAATCATAAATGATTATTTATTTTTAATGGAATAGTTTGTATCACAAATTTAGGTAGTAGCCAGACGCCAAGTTGTGTGCAGTATTGTTGGATTGAAGCGTCTTCTGCCTCGCTCGTGACGAGGTAGCCACGATTCCCTGCTTGAATTTTTTCTAAGAGCGCAAGACCCGTCCATATCGGGTCTTCTAATTCATGATTAAATAAATAAACGGCGTGGTTGGCTCTGTCTGGATGCTGTAAACACCAGTCTATCAAAGTACTCGCTTCTTTAAAGGAAATCATTTCTATTTTAGAAGATTTTAAATCGTCCTGCCAAAACGCACCTATGGTTTCATCCTCATCTAACACGATCACGAGATCCTCTTTATTTAATAGAATTCCTTCAGGGAACCAGGATGGGGCAGGGGACTCTGGAATGAATAATTCTAATTTTGTTCCTTTTCCGAGGAAAGAGATGAGACTTAATGTACCGCCAAGCGCTTCGATATAGCTTTTAGCACCTGAGAGACCCAGTCCTTTTCCTGGATGCTTTAAACTTTTTCCTTCTAACATGTCTACTACATGTTCTCTCGCAATACCACACCCCGTATCAGAAATACATAAAGAGAGATACGCGTTTTGTTCAGTCGTGAGGGTAATATCAATTTGCCTTTTATCTTGTAACGACTCATAGGCATTATTTAATAAATTTGAAATAATTCGCCTAAAATCGCGTGGAACCATCAATACCCAGCCTGTCTTTTCTCGCATGTGCAGGGTAAGATTGATTTCAGAGGGTCGTGCTGCCCATTCCACTTTTTTTTGTGAGGCTATTTCTTCCATCACATGAGGTAAAAACAGATAACAGGGCATTGAGTTAGGTTTAGAATGACTTGTAGGATGGTGGCGTATATTTGACAAGGTTAGGAGACTTCCTGGGCTTCGGTATTTTTCCAGAAGCGTATAAGCCATCGTTCGTATGCCTTGTATAGCTTTTCTCAGTTGAGTTTTTAAATCAAGGGGCAGCTGTTCGCGGTGGAGGTGTACTGTCATTTCCATCAAGGCGAGCGGGGATGCAATATCATGCGCAACGCTCGCGGCCAAGGCGACTATTTGGCGCTCGATCGTATGTTGTTCGTATAAGGATAAAAGCGCTTTCTTTATAAATTTCTTAAGATCAATATATTCTCGTATTCCATAATCTTCGTGCCATTCAAGTAGGGGTTCAAATTTTCCTTGAAATGAATAATCTTTGATGATGGCTTCAAGCTCTTTGAGGGGCTTTAGCAATTTCTTTGAAAAATAAACACTTAAGATCACGGTGATAATGAAGAGAAGGATGATCAGAGGGGGAAGGTATTTTAATACGCTTTCGCTGGGAGGAGCGACATGTGCCGCATATTCCACAAAAATGGAAAATAATACGATGGCGAATCCTCCCAGACAAAAACCCCCTACGGCAATTTGAAATTGTAGACAGTTTATACCATAACACCAGTTGTCTATAGAATTTTTCTCTGGGTTTTGTTTTAAATGCAGGAGACCATACAGGATGAGTAGCTGGCCTGCCATCCAGGTAAACTCAAATGGACTATTCCGCACGCTGGCAAGCGCCACCACAGGGAGCCTAATCATATAATTAGAACAAATAATGATAAGAAAGCCGATAGCCATGGATGAAATAGCTTTGTTGGCCGATGTTCCGAGACAAAGAGAGACCAGTACGAAATTGGCAGCTTCTATCAAAACATCCGCGAGTTGATAAAGACCTTCGCCTGATAATCGGTTGATTTTCCATCCGCCAAAATATAAAAATACCCCGAATACGAATAATGAAGAGATTATTAAAGGGAGATGAGTGAGTAAGGACGCTTTCTGTGGTCTGTTCTTGGCATTGGCTTCCTGAAAGAGTTCCCACCATAGCCAGGCTTGTAAACATAAGAAAAATAATAAGGGAATCTCGAACAAGGAAGAGATCAAAAGGGAGGGGTTAGAAATGCCAAACACATTTTGGAAGAGATTATAGAGGCTGTCCGCAAGGCTTTCGATGAAATAAGAAATGGCGGTCAATCCAAATAGCCGACGCCTTTTGCCACTTGTTTCATCATATAACGGGAGGGAGAGTACACCGAGCAGGATGTCCATGCCCGCTTCCCCCATTAATGTTATCCCCCCAATGAAGGAGGGCTTACTGAGAGGACTTATCGCATAACTTATCGCACCCACTAAACAAAACGACAAAAAGACTAATAACCCATATCCTTTGAACATGCTTATCATCTCGATAAACTATTATAAATCGAGCGTTGTCCAATAATAGCGTTCTCTCCCTTCTACTGTCTCTGACGGATAAAAACAATGTCTCCACTCCGAGGCTTCTATTTGCCACGCTTCTTTTCCCACACCAAAAAAAGGAATTTTTTTATTTTCTTTGATAGCGATTACTTCGAGGAGGGATAACTCTGAGCAATAAAAAGAAAGCCAGAAATTAATACTTTTATCTGTGTGTACCACAAAACATTTTTTTTGTTTTTTCTTATCAATACATAAATAACTGCCTTGTTTGTCCATCAAGTAATATTCTTCTATTTCGTTTTTTTTGCAGTACCATTCAAAATGCTTAATAAAGAGAGGATCAGAGAGAGGAAGTTTACTTTCAGTTTCCAAGTGGGTGAGCAGGGGCAATGAGAGTTTTTGAAAATATTCGAAGGTGGCTTGTTGCAGATACATCGCTAATGTTGTGACAAGATCGACTTCCTGTTTTTGCACGTATCGGTGAATTAAATTATTATTGAAGCCTGTCATCGCCTCATGGGATTCGATCGCGCCTGTCAGCAGTATTTTCTGAATGGGAAGGCTATTCATTTCTTTAACGAAGGTAAAGCCATCCATTTCTGGCATTTGGTAGTCAATGACCATCGCCGTAATCTCTTGATGCCGATCGAGATCATTCGCAATCTTCATTAACAAGGTGACATCGAAATCAGTGGGCGTGTGTTTTAACACCCCGTAGGTTTCATCATGGGAAAGACTTTTTAAAAAAGTATATTTTGAAAAAGGGGATTGGTAATTTTTTAAAAAATCCAGACACTCTTTGGCTGAGTAGAAGGGTTTGATGTGATTATAATCCTCGAAAGTTGACACCATATTATCTAAGAGTGTTTTATCGTCATCAATCCAAAGCCATGTACTCGGGTAATAAAATAATGGAAGGGTTTGCATGGTCTACCTCCTACTAAAAATCCGCAGCGCGTATTTTTTTATAGCGCAATATTGAGTTTAATTAATCATAGTCACTACTCTTTAAAACTGAGGTGAGACGCTATAACCACTCCAATCATACGACTATTTTCTGGATCGAAATTTATCGTTTTTAATTCTTTTTGTAACGGGTAAAGGTATTTAGAGGGCCCTTCCGAAATATATTTTTTGATCGCAGCCGTTGAATCATTGATGAAACTCACTACGACATAATCGCCACTCTCCGGTGTAATGACAGGGTTGACAATGACACGCGTACCCTGAAAAAAAATAGGCTCATACAAGTTATTCTTGATGGTTACTGCAAATAGTTTGTCTTCTCCCGATATTTCTGTTGATGGATAGAGGGGTTGCCAGCGAATCCAATTCCGAGGCGTTTGCACATAGTTTTCAAATTGAGTGGCTTCCGCCAGAGAGAGCAAGGGGATCGATAAGGGCGGTTTTATTTTTAATGTACCTGCTTTACCCTCTGTTACGAGCTTTCCTTCCAATGAAGCTCTGCCTACTAATTGGTCTAGCGTGATACCAAAATAATTGGCGATCTCGATTAAGGTAGAGGCGCGAGGATCTTCCACTTCTCCCGTTAATAAGCGGTTCACCGTGGGGGTTGGAAGATGGATTTTTTTGGCTAACGCATTTGCGCTGATACCCGCCTGGTCTAGCAATTGTCTCAATACCAACATGAGGCAGGCTGGCTGAGGGAGGTGGGTAGTCAATGTGTCCATAGAAAGTCTATTGCTCATTTCAAAATAGTTAAAAAAAATAAATTACATCTTGACAATATAACATTAATGCAATAAAAAGTAAACACATTAATGTTATATATTTTTATATTACTGTTTTATAACATCACTAGGCGCTTGTTGTACGCGGTTTATAACATAAATGTATATTTTCTGTTTGTCAAGCATGGCGAAAGATGCCAAGCGATAATGAGATTTTTTTTACAATTCAATAAAGGCCATTCAGAAAAGTGAATTGAGTGTGAAATGAGAGTGTAAGGGGACAGTGTGAATCAGTATCTTAATAAGGCCATTCAAATAAGGGATGATAAATCCTCTGACCAGATAGCTTTCATGGCGCGTTCCATGGTCATGGCTACCTTGCCGCATAGCCCCTCTGATGAACTTATTTACCAACGTAAAAACGGTCATTACATTTTGATGATGATTGCAAACCCGCAATTTGGGTTGCCTTCGGGCTCTCTTGCCAGAATGCTGTTGGCATGGATTACGCGCGAAGCTGTGATAAAAAAATCACCGGAGCTTGAACTCGGTACGTCATTCAAAGCATTTTTAAAAAAATTAAAATTGCAAAATGGTGGAGGGAAAAGAGGGAATATGACGCGTGTGCGTGATCAAATGATGCGATTGCTCACATGTAGTATTTCTTGTGTTTATCAGGATAAAAGAAAGGGCGTTTGCGAAAGCGATCAATTTCAGGTAAGTCGCTCATTTCATTTTGGGTGGAATCCTTTCCAGACTGGACAAGGAAAGGAGTTTTTGCCTGAATCAAGAATTGTTCTGGCGAAAGATTTTTTTGACGAATTGATTAAACAGCCTGTGCCTGTTGATTTTTCTGCGTTGAATTTATTGCGTCATTCTCCTTTGCAAATGGATATTTATAGTTGGCTGACGTACCGATTTTCTTTTTTAAAAGAAGAAACCTGTGTGCCATGGGTTTCGTTAAAAAATCAGTTTGGCTCGGATTATTCGGACGATGCCCAGGGATTGCGGAATTTTAAAAAGAAATTTATCAAAGCACTCAAAAAAATAGGGATTGTTTACCCTGCTGCCAATGTGTCGCCCATTGATAAAGGTATTTTGTTGTATCCAAGTCGCACGCATATCAACAGGAAACAAAAAGAAGTGACCGATTCAGAAGAATGTCTGGGGCGTTATTTTCAGACTTTAGCAAACAGAGATGGATACGCCGAAGGAGGCGCATCTCTGTCTGAAAGTAACGCCCCAGCTATTTTTCTGAAACCGTCTGAACCTGTGGATAACTTAAGTTATCCACGATGAAATGGAACCGCTTTAAGGGGGTTTTAACGATGAAATGGAACCGCTTTGACGATGAAATGGAACCGCCTTATATAGAAGCCTGTATTTACATGTATATAAACCTGTAGTTAGGAGTGCTAAGTTGTGGATAACGGGGATAAAAAAAACGAGATGAAAACGTATCACTATTTTGTGATAGGAGTATGTCTCAGTTTAGGGCTATTTTCTTTTTCTGTGTATGCCGAGAATGTGACACAGATTGATCGTTATAGCACGGTGGAAAACAAGCCGACACGCGCCCAAATCAACCCTTTAATGGCGGTTGCTTATTATAAATTTCCTGTCTCCATCAAAACAGTCGGAGAGGCCGTCCAGATGGTGTTAAGTCAGACGGGCTACGCGTTGGCCCCTGAAAATCATTTATCACCTTCGGTGAAAGACGTGTTCGGGAAGCCCTTGCCGATGACCGATCGTCAATTAGGGCCTTTGTCCATTAAAGACGTTCTGACCGTTCTGATGGGACAGACTGTTTTCGCTCTGTCGATTGATCCCTTGAACCGGCTAGTCAATTTTGAACTCAAACCCTTTTTTGTTAAAGCATCAGGAGTCAAGCATGGAAGATTATTCAAAAAATAATATTAATCCTAAAATACAGGTGACAAAAAAGAGAAGTCATTTTTTATTGCCCTTTAATTCGAGGTTGATAAAACAGCAAAAAGCGCTGCTTGTAATAGGCGCCATTCTTACCGGCATGATGATGGTAGGGGGTTATGCCTGGCATGAAAATTTTTTTGTATCCACGACTATTCATAAAAAAAATGGGAATGATCATCGACAGCTTGTCCAGCAATTGAATGAGGTTGCGATAAAAATGGCAGCGATAGAACATCATTTGGCAACTGATCCGCTCATTTATATTGAAAAAATACAATTGGACTTAGCGAAATTAAAAGAGCGTACGGAGCAAGTAGCCTTGGAAAGCCGCCAAGTGATTTCTCATCAGATAGAACAAGCTACCCTTGATCTTAACCAACATTTGACAGTGCTGACAGCGCGACTTGAAAAGCTTGAAAAAGAAAAGACACAAGCAGTTTATTTGTTCCCCTCCAGCCTTCCTTTTGAAATACAGCACATCGACACTATCCAACAAAGCACGATAGTCACAGTCTATTATGACAATACGACTTTTCCTCTCGAAGTTGGCGATTACTTGGCTGGCTGGAAGCTGATTTCAGTCGATTTTACAGAACAGAAAGCGGAATTTATAAATCAGAAGCGGCAGCATGTTGTGGTTGACTTAAACCATTTGAATGAGAAAAAAAGATGATGAATAAAAACAATGTTTGTCGAGGGATGTTAATGGGATTTTTAACGCTCGTATCATCATGGGCGGAGGCGGACTCTGGATGGCGTTTTTTACCGGATTCAAAAGACAAAGATGCAAATGCGGAATTTCATCAACGATTACCTGAAAAATTTCAGGATGATATGACAGAGGAGCAAGAGGCTTCTAAAGTGATATTAACCGCACGGGAACAGCATGAGGCGAAAGCATGGGGTTTATCTCTGGATGAAGAAAAACGGTATCTTTTTTTGATGCAGAACCAAAGTGGCCTTCATTATGGCCGTAAGGATGTCAGTCCTGTGGAAATATTAGGAATCAATGCCAGAGATGATAAAGAAAGGGATTATTACGCAGTTTTGTATGCTAAACAAAATTTACAACGGACTGCCAAGGAGCTTGCGTTTTACAGTGAGAGTGGAGTGGCGTTTAATGCACGCCTGCAACAGTATTCGCTGCCTCGTGTGCGTCCTTTTAATGTCGAGCCTTATTCGCCTTATCACTATGAGCCTCTTCCATTGCAGGATAAAGATGAATTAGCGTTTTTTATTCATGAAGAAGATCCTGTCAAACCTGTTATTTCATCACTCATGCGCTCCATGATGAAAAATCCGAGTGTTCGATTACATATTTATTTTATTGAGCCCGCAATTAATCAGATACAGATAGAGGCGTGGGCAAAGAGATACGCGGTTTCTTCACACCTCATGGGTTCCAAAGCCATTACATTGCAGAGAGGGGCAAGCGAATTTGCCAAATTAAAGGATAAACCAAAAGTACCCGCGCTTTATCTCATACGGGCAGGGGTCTCAACACCGATTAGCATGGAGAATTTTTAAATGAGGAAATTAATAAAATTACCGATGATTTTTATGTGTTTTGTTGTATCGGCATTATTTCATCTAGCCTCTGCGAATGAGCCCCTGAAAGATCCGTTATCTTTTGTGAATTTGACCTCGGCAAAAGACATGCAGGCTCTTGTCACTGCACAAAAAAGTGTTTTTGAAAATAAGACTGTTTCAATCAATTCACTGCTGATTTCGTCAGAAAATGAATTTACAGAAGGGTATGTTCCGAAACATCTTCTTCCGAATGCGCCCTTTAATACGTTTTCTTTTTTTATTATCAGTACGGATCAGCATTCGATGGAATGGGCAAGTGAGAATGCAGCCTGGCTTCAATCCATTCATGCCTTTGGTATTGTGACGCATATTAAATCCAAAGAGGAAATAAAACTACTCGAAGATAAAACAGGATTGCATGTATTGCCTGCCACTATTAACGGGTTATCCGCATTGATTGGAACAACACATTATCCTGTGCTGATTTATAAAAATTGGGTGTTGCAATGAGCCGAGAGATGAACGAAAAAAGCCCTCACTCTTCACGGAGAGGCTCTGACAACAGTGTCGTCAGCAAATTAATTTTTGTTTTATGGGTCGCATGGGTGGTTGCGATGGGCTTGAATATAGTGGATTGGCATAGAAAAGGGTATACCGCTTTGATACAAAAATTGGATCAGAATTATGCTGAACAAATGAAAGGGCTTTTTATCAGAAATGAAACAATGAGCGTCTATTCGGATGCCGTCATCGTTCTGATTAAACAGCATACCCAGTTATTTTTTATCGTAATGGTTGGAAAGATAAAATCTTTGCTGAGTTCAGTGCGTTTGTTTGATTTTAAGTCTGACAAACAAGAAGAAGAATGTATGTCGATGATTAGCCAAGAGGTTATTCAATTTTTATCTGTCATGGTGAAAACGACCCAGGTTTTATTGGCTAAAGTCATCAGCGTCCTCGCTTCTTTTTGGGTCTATATTTTTTATTCTTTGGTAGGGGTATTGGATGGCTTGGTAAAACGCTATATCCGAACGAGTGAAGGGGGACGGGAGTCGACCTTTGTTTTTCATAAAGTGAGCAATCTTGTGATTCAACTGCCTGTTGGGATAGTGGTATTGTATTTGATCGTGCCTGATTTATTTTCACCTGAAATAGTCGTTATTTTGATGAGTTTTTCATTATTTGCTTTCTTTAAAATTGCCACCAGTCAATTGAAAAAATATTTATGAGGTTTTTATGAAAAGAAAATCACGCATCGGATTATTCGTTTTACTCTTATTACTCGTGGGCGGGTTTTTTTGCGGGAATTTTGCTTTTGCAAAGGATGCGTTAATGAAAGAAGCGTTAGTTAAGATTATCCATCAGCTTGAAGTCATCAAGCCTTTATTAAATGAAGCGGAGCGTGCGCAATCACTCACTCCCGCAATCAAAATTCACTTTAATGCGTGGCGAGATGTGAATGGCATCATGCACGCGGGGTTGCGTCAAGATATTCAGCGTATTCAAACCGCACTGATTCATATCGTCAATCAGAAAAGGGTTGACCCGCGTTGTTATCCACCGATTAAAAATGATTTTATAGGACAAGACCATGTTTGAAATGAGCGAGCCAGAACAAAAGGCTGCACAAGAGGCCATGAATGGTATGCTAGTGAATCACTTTTCGCACACTGTCTTATATTGCATTGGCGTCATTGCGACTTTTTGGCTTCTCATGATCTTATTTGGGATCCATCAAGAATTACAAATGAGAAAAATAGATTGGGGAGATGCGCTCGGCCTGATGGCGCTGGCTGTCTTTATTTTTATTGGCACAGGCACATTAATTCATTATCAATAAGGAGAATCATTGTATGAAGAAAATCGTTTCTTATTTTAAAAAAAGTTATGACAAAGGATTTTTAGCTCTTTGTCTCTTACTGACTTATCGAGGGTCTTATGCAGACAACAATTTAATACCTATCACAGGTGATGACAAAACAGCCGATACCTCGAATGTGGCGACCACTTTTATTTCGATATTACAAAAAGATATTTTGCCACTGACTGAATTAGGGGGCGCTTGTTATTTGCTGTATGTGTGTTTAGGTGGGATATGGAAAGGTTATCAGGAATATCAGCGAGAAAAAGATATGGCGCCTTTAAAACATGCTGTGATTGCTTCAACCATTGCCATTGTGGTGGGCGGCGCTCTTCTTTTCTTACTGGATAAATTAAGAGAGTATAAATTTCAATAGAGGCATTCAGAAAAATGTCTCTGGAGTTATTTTCAGACGAAGGGGCTCTTCTCCTGCTTGCGTACCTCCTCTTACGCAATGGTCTGAAAGTAACTCGGGAGACATTTTTCTGAACCTTGAGAGTGGAGGAAGTGTGACATGAAAACCCGTGCTAGTTGTCGCTATTTGACGCATAAATACCCTGCGTTTTTAGGCTGTACGTTAGAAGAGGTGGTGATGATTGTTTGTTTTTATCTCGTAGCAGATTTGTTTTTATCTCTTATTTTTGCGTTGATATGGGGTTTGTTTTTTTTATTTTTAGTCGGCTTTTTTTTACTATCACTTTTTTTTATTTCTTGGACTTGTCGGAAAGTAGGGGCATTTAAAGAAAATAAACAGCCTGGCTATTTAATTTTGCGCCTGATGCAACTTTTAAATAAAACAGTGGGGTTGCCTTTGCCTTTTGTCATGCGTCACGGGCAATGGTCAAGGCGGAGATCATTATGAGATTTAGAGAAATGACAAACTCACTCAAAGAAATAGTGTTTCCTGAGTGGGAACAGAAGGCACAACAGCAGACAATAATTAAAATGTTATGGCGCATGATCGGGATTTTGGTTTTATTAAATGGCCTCTTTTTTATAGGGTGGAAAACAGCGCCGACCCACCTACGTATTTTTATCCCACCCAATATTGAACAAGGAGGATTTCTGAAAGTCGATAGTGTGCCGCCAAGTACAGTCTATGCCTTTGCCTATCAAATTTTTACAGCATTGAATACCTGGACGAATGGTGGTGAACAGGATTATAAGGCGAATATTTATTCTTATAAAAATTATTTTTCGGATAAATTCTTTCATGAGCTTTTGATGGATTATACAGAACGCTCTTCAACGAGTGCTTTAAATCGAAACCGTATTATGTCAGGAGTTACAGACAGTGGTTACGACCCTGACAGTGTGAAGTCATTGGGGAATGGCACATGGCTCGTCAACTTGAAATTCCATATTGTGGAGACGGTGGATGCCACCGTTGTGAAAGATGTTCTCATGGATTACGGGTTGAGGATTGCGAGAATCAAGGAGTCTATTCAATTGAATCCTTGGGGATTGCAGATTGTGGGATTGGACAAAGCCCCTGAACGGGTCAAGACGGTTATTTGAAGGAGAAGAAAGTGAAGCGTATTTTCTATGTGATCATCAATTTTTTTCTCGTGACATCTTCTTTTACGATGAGTGCTTTAGCAAAAGAAGAAACAAAAGAAATAAGAGAAATAAAAAAAATAAATGAAATGCCAGTGAGTGCTATTCCTTATGAACATGCTGTCTGGAATAAAATCCCTATTTCGTTTGTTGTACCCGTCAATCAGGAACGCATGCTGATTTTTCCTGGAAAAATTGATTTTAAAAATTTGGATGCACGCTTAACAATGGATAAAGTCTCTATTTTAAATAATGATGGCACGTTGTATGTTCAGGCTAAGCAACCCTTTCCTGCGATCCGTGTGCCTATTACTTTAAAAGAGACAGGCCATACGATTTTAGTGGATATTTCAGCCGATCCCCATGCGGATGATACGCCGCTTGAAGTGGTCTTGCCGAGTGAAAACGAAAATGACGAGAACCCTCGGCAAACATCGGATGTTAAAAAAAATTCATCGGAGGTTATTCATTATGTGACGTTACTGCGTTATGCGATCCAGCATCTTTATGCGCCTGAACGGTTGATCATAGAGGATAATCGTATCAGTCGTTCGCCTATGTATACCACGCGAAGTATCGATCTTTTTTATAATAAAAACGTGATCGCGATGCCGCTTCTCTCCTGGTGTGGGGGCAACTATACGGTCACGGCCATTTTGATAAAAAATAATGAAAATCATGTCATTGAGTTAGACCCCCGTCAAATCCGTGGGCAATGGCTAGCCGCCAGTTTTTATCCTACGAACCAATTGAAGAAGGCGGGAACAACGCAAGATCGCACCACACTTTTTTTACTCTCAGACCGCCCTTTTCAGGCGGCGTTGACGAGTCTGAAAAGCTATGAGGATGAATAAAATGCCGAAGATGCTTTTAGTCGTAGGTGTATTTTGTTTACTTTTGTTGGGAGGATTTTTCTGGTCTTTCCATGAATCTCCGAAATCAGATCCTGTGTCACCTGTGATGAAAAAATCATTTTTAAAAGAGAGCGCATTAGGGGATACCAACACCGAAGTCTTAAGGACGGTCGTTGCAAATCAGCGTTCTTTACAAAAACAAAATGAGAAATTACAAGAAGAGAATAAAAAACTTAAACAAAGTGGCATTGAAAAGTTTCAAGATAAACTGCTTGAAATAAAATCGACTTTACAAGAACAAATCGCAGCCCAAAAGAAGGCGATTGCTGAATTGCAGACACATATTCCTTACGATACCCCTCATAAAAATGAAAAAGGAGAGATAACCACAGAGGCGTTCAATTCTATGGATGCAACTACAAAAGAACCCGAAGTGATCCATGAGATACCTGATTTATCGGTGTCGCGTGATACCCTGGATGATCCTCTTTCAAGAGTGGTAGAAACGAATCATAAAAAGAATCTTCCGCCTATTTTGCCTTCCGATGAGCGCTTGAAAGAAAAAAAGGAGGTTCTTCCGCCTCAAAAAATACCTTATTACACGATCCCCGCGAATTCCACTTTAAATCATGTGGTATTGATGACCTCTCTCATTGCGGAAGTCCCTGTGGGCGGGCGCTTGATTGCACCTGCGTTTCCTTTTAAAGCGATCATTGGTCGTAAAGATTTGTTTGCAGCGAATGGCCATTCGGTACCTCGCGAAATAGCAGGGATTGTGATGGAGGGCTATTCCATTGGCAATATGACAATGAGTTGCGCGCGGCCTTATGTGACGCGCGTCTTATTTGTTTTTGAGGACGGGCATTTTGTGGTTTATCCTGATAAATCAGAGATAGATGCGACTCAAATTTATCCTAAAGAGACACTGGGTTTTTTAAGTGATGCGTATGGGAATACCTGCATCAATGGGGAATATCTGACAGATGCCCCTAAAGTGATTGCGAATATGGCGGTCTTAGGCGGAACTGCGGCGACTGCGAGTGCTTTGTCTTCCTCGCAGATGACAACCCTCAATAATGGGTCTCAATCTAACACGCAATTAACAGGGAATGCCGCAAAATATATGGGTGGCGCATTTTTAAATGGCGCGTCACAAAAAGCCTTGGATTGGTATACCACGCGAGTGGCCGATGTTTTTGATGCGGTTTTTATTCCAGCAACTTCTCGAAATAAAATTACTCAACACATCGAAATGAAACAAATGGTTTTTCATGTGGAACAAACGATACCCGTTGATTTAGATAAAAAAGGGAGAACATTGCGTTATGAAGCATTTCATTTTCAAGCGGCTTACGCTCGTCATTTTGATTAGCGTTTTATACCTGACAGGATGCGCGAACCCAGGCAAGGGTACGTTACCCGAGGGAGGAGAGATGACGATGGCAGATATTTATAAACAGGAAACAGGCATTACATCTGACGATAAAGCAGATAATCATGACCGTCATTTCTCGTTAGAAGAAACACGGCATCGGGTGGAGGTGTCAAGTGAAACCACAGATTATAGAGGCTATACCACCACTTCTCTGAATCAGCTCCATCATCTTTTTAAAAAATTGAATAATCCTGAAGTGCCTTTATATGTTTACCCGCATCTGATTTTACAAAATGAAGAAGATATGCCCGTGCCAGGCTATACCACAGCTTTTTTCTTGTATCAGAGAAATCAGTTTGTATTGCCGAATGAGCGTTTTTAAAGAATGTCAATGAGAAAGATCATCCAATGGAAGAATCTCTATGTGGCTCAGAAAATCAGAAAAACGAGACAAAAAAGATCAGAAAAAAAAGGTAGAAAAAAAGGATATTGAAAAACAATATCAAGACGCGCCTTCTTTTTCTGACAGGCTGCCCTGGTGCGACTGGTCTGATGCGCATGATATGATGTTGCTCGAAGACCGTTATTCCGTAGGCGCGGCACTCGAGGTTCGTGATTTACCACTTGAAGTGGCATCGGACGCACGGGTTGAGACGCTTCATCAAAAGATGACACAGCTTTTTTCAACGATTGTACCCTTATGTGATGAGAATCCTTGGGTATTACAATTTTTTATTCAGGATGAATTGACGCTTGATCCTCTTTACCATCGGTTAAAAAGCTATATTCAAGAAAAGAATCATCCCGAAGTGCTGAGTGATCCGTTTGTCAAAAAATATTTATCGATCTATCAAAACCATTTTAATTTGTTAAGTCGAGAAGAAGGGCTTTTTTTAGACCCCATGAGTGGATTGCCTTTTCGTGGGCGCATGCGTCGTATTCGGCTCGTGTTTTACCGCCGTTACACGTCAGACCATGAGTCTACGGATATCGATGTCGTAGATGAATTAGAAAAAACAGCCACTGTATTAATAAGTCGTTTAAATCAGGCAGGAATGACTGTTCGCCGTTTAAGAGGAGAACATTTTTATGAATGGTATGTGCGCTGGTTTAATCCGAAAAACGCGAAACAGTTACTTCAACAATTTCCTTATGCGAAAGATAAAAAACCCTTTGGCTGGAATTTTTCTCAAAATGTTTTTTTTAATCCAATCGAATCGGATGGTCAACATTGGCTATTTGATGGAGTCAAACACAAGGTTCTGATTTTTCAGGATCTGCAAAATACAGTGGACATTGGAGTGATTTCACGGGAGCGTGCCTTTGGCAATGGTGACCAACGGTATGCGCTTTTAGATAAATTGCCCGCAGGCAGTCTCTATACCATTCAAATGGTATTTGAATCAAAAAACCGTCTTTTGAAGCACTTGGAAATGTTAGAAAAAGCGGCTGTAGGGAAGGGCGAAGTCATCAAAGATATTTTGGGTAATATTAATCGCGCGCGATATGAAATTAATGAAAATAATAATATGCTATTTCGGTGCGTCGAAGCGCTTTATATACGAAGCAAGGACGCCCAAGAATTAGCGGCTATTGAAACGCACTTAAATGCGTTATTCATGGATTCAGGTCTCTTGTTACAAAATAGCCGTGAGGAACTGTATCCCTTGGATGCGTATTTACGGTTCTTGCCTTTTAATTTTAATTACCATTTTGATAAACAACACGCTTTTCGTTCGAGCTATAAATATGCCGATGATGTCGCGCGGTTGTTGCCCATTTATGGCCGCTCGCGGGGGGATGGCCTCTATCCCTTATTTATATTTTATAATCGGGGCGGCGAATTTTTTATTT
>JAJONP010000087.1 GCA_021323555.1 Gammaproteobacteria bacterium
CAGCTATCTGATATAAAAGGCAGCTTATAAAGCTGCCTTTTTTCTACCATTTTATTTTATTTTTATGCTGCGCTTAAACAATCTTACTCGGATTTATTGGTAGGGTGGATTAGACGCCGTTTTTTGGCGTCTAATCCACCCTACCACTAGAAAAAACAACTCGACTCCCATTATAATAGTCTCCCTTTGTTGGAGCTCCGTACCATGACCCTCACCGCAGACGATATAAAAAAGATCGCGCATCTTGCGCGGCTCAATTTAGTAGAAGAAGATATAGCTTTTTATACTAAACAACTTTCTAGTATTTTTAATTTTGTAGAACAAATCAATCAAGTAGACACTGGGGACATTGAGCCACTGACCCATTCACATCATCGCAGCCAGCGTCTACGCCTTGATGTGGTCACTGAGCATAATCAACGTACTGCGTTTCAAGCCATCGCTCCGCAGGTAGAAGCGGGTTTGTATCTTGTTCCACAAGTCATTGAAGGTGAAGAATAGGACTTTTCATGCATAATAAAAATATTACTCAATTAAGCAAAGCATTACATTCGAAAGAAATATCTAGCGTTGAATTAACGCAGTTTTTTCTAACGCGTATTAAAAAATATGATAAAACACTCAATAGTTTTATTACTGTGACTGAAGAACATGCTTTGAAAACTGCTAAAGCGGCAGATGCTCAATTAGCAAAAAGCACGGCTGGTCCGTTAACAGGTATCCCTATCGCTCAAAAAGATATTTTTTGCACGCAAGGCATTAAAACCACGTGTGGTTCAAAAATGTTGGATAATTTTATTTCTCCTTATGATGCAACCGTTGTGAAACGCTTTGATGAGGCAGGCATGGTCATGCTTGGCAAAACGAATATGGATGAATTTGCGATGGGTTCATCGAATGAAAATAGTTATTATGGCTCTGTCAAAAACCCTTGGAATATTGATCACGTACCGGGTGGTTCTTCGGGTGGCTCAGCCGCGGCTGTTGCTGCTGCTCTAACACCTGCTGCAACAGGAACTGATACAGGTGGTTCTATTCGTCAACCCGCCGCCCTGTGTGGTATTTCGGGTATCAAACCGACTTATGGCAGGGTGTCGCGTTACGGCATGGTAGCTTTTGCATCGAGCTTGGATCAAGGTGGTCTTTTTGCAAAAAGTGCGGAAGATTTAGCACTTCTCTTAAATACTATGGCAGGTTTTGATGAAAAAGATTCAACTAGCATCAACGAACCTGTGCCTGATTATACTGCCACATTAAATAACTCTTTGAAGGGTTTGCGAATTGGTTTACCTAAAGAATTTTTTAATGATGGGTTAGATAAAAATATCGCGAATGCTATTCAACTGGCTATTAAAGAATATGAAAAACTGGGCGCAACTATCCATGACATTAGTTTGCCTAATACCGCTTTATCAATTCCTGCTTATTATGTTATTGCACCTGCGGAATGCTCTTCTAATTTAGCGCGTTTTGATGGTGTTCGTTATGGTTACCGATGCAAGGATCCCCAAGATTTAGAAGATCTTTATAAACGCTCGCGCAGCGAAGGTTTTGGAAAAGAAGTCACACGTCGTATCATGATTGGCACGTATGCATTATCTGCGGGATATTATGATGCGTATTATCTTAAAGCTCAAAAAATTCGCGCGTTAATCCAGCAAGATTTTGACGCAGCCTTTAAGAAAATAGATATTATCTTGGGGCCTACCACCCCCTCGCCTGCTTTCAAACTTTCTGAAAAAATCAGCGATCCTATTAGCATGTATTTATCAGACATTTATACGATTGCGGTTAATTTAGCAGGATTACCAGGTCTTTCTATTCCTGTTGGATTTACCGAAGGTTTACCGATTGGTCTACAACTCATTGGTAATTCTTTCACGGAAGCACAATTATTAAATGCTGCGCATTGCTATCAACAAGCGACTGATTGGCATACTAAAACACCAGAGGACTTTTAACATATGAACAGTAATATAAGTAATAGGGAATGGGAAGTCATCATTGGTTTAGAAGTGCATGCGCAACTCTCTACAAAAAGCAAACTGTTTTCAGGAGCGTCCACTGCATTTGGTGCAGAGCCTAACACACAAGCATGTGCCATTGATTTAGGTTTTCCAGGTGTACTACCTGTTCTCAATGCAGAAGTGGTCACCATGGCAATTAAATTAGGATTAGGCATTCACGCTGACATCGCCCAACGCTCTGTCTTCGCACGTAAAAATTATTTCTACCCTGATTTGCCAAAAGGTTATCAAATTAGTCAACATCATTTACCTATTGTTAAAAAAGGGTATTTAAATATTTTATTAGAAGATGGGAGTACAAAGCGCATTCATATTACGCGCGCACATTTAGAAGAAGACGCAGGAAAATCATTGCATGAAGATTTTAATGGATTATCAGGTATTGATTTAAACCGCGCAGGCACGCCTTTACTAGAAATTGTCTCAGAACCTGATATGCGTTCAGCAAAGGAAGCCGTTGCATATTTAAAGACACTCCATTCTCTTGTACGTTATTTAGATATTTGCGATGGAAATATGCAAGAAGGTTCTTTTCGTTGTGATGCCAATGTCTCTATTCGCCGAAAAAATGAGACAAAACTAGGTACACGCACTGAATTAAAAAATATTAATTCATTTCGTTATGTGGAACGCGCTATTAATTGTGAAGTGGAACGCCAGATTGCTTTGGCAGAAAATGGCGAAGCAATAAAACAAGAAACGCGTCTTTATGATCCCGAAAAAAATGAAACACGAGCTATGCGTAGCAAAGAAGAAGCGAACGATTACCGTTATTTTCCTGACCCTGATTTATTGCCATTAGTCATTACGGAAGAACAAATTACTCAAATACGTAAAACATTACCGGAATTACCCCAGCAAAAACATCAGCGCTTTTTAGAACAATATGGCTTAAGCCCTTATGATGCCACTATTTTAGTAAGCTCACGCCCCTTGGCAGATTATTTTGAAAAAGCTGTGATCGCATCAGGTAACCAAGCTAAATTAACAGCTAATTGGGTCACAGGTGAATTAGCAGCTGCTCTCAATAAATTTAATAAAGATATTTCTGAGAGTCCTGTCAGTGCTGCTCTGCTCGGCCAACTCGTATTACGTATTGCAGATAACACTATTTCTGGAAAAATTGCCAAAACTGTTTTTGAAAGCTTATGGAATCAGGAAGGCGATGTTGATTTCATTATTGACAAACAAGGTTTGAAACAAGTTACAGACAGTTCTGCTATCGAAGCACTCATTAACAAAATTATGGCTGATTATCCACAACAAGTGGCTGATTATCGTAGCGGTAAAGATAAATTATTTGGCTTTTTTGTAGGGCAAGCGATGAAAGAATCTGGCGGCAAAATGAACCCCCAACAATTGAATCAATTACTACGACAAAAACTCGCTGAAAATTAGTAAGTCCACAGGGCTTTTGACTTTACGCAAAAAGTTCGGATTTGAGCCAAAGACGGACTTTGCCTATTATAAGGTATGAACAGTTACGAAAATTAATTTTTGAGGATAGACAATCTACTGCTAACAACTGTATACTTTCGGCATGGCGATAATCTATCACCATTCACATACTGAAATGAATTTTTTATAATCAGGAGCAATACAATGAGAAATAAAATAGCGATTTGTTTAGGCTTGGCACTCTCTTTAAATACTGCAATGGTTTTTGCAGATTCAAATCCCACTGGAAAAACGATGACAATTAAGTCAGGTGACTCTGACTATGTCACTCTCTCTACTGCAAAAAATTACCAACAACATTACAGTCTTACTTGTAACCTTAGCACAACAGCACCTAAAATGCAGGTCAGAGTACAACAACAATATGGTTTCTTTGGTTATGCCATAGTAACAGATGAAAACGGAAAAGGTATTAGCGGTCAAAGTGGACTATTCACAGGTAAGATTGACGCTTCAAAAGCAACCATTGTTATCCATGATATCGTACGTACTAGCGGTGATTATATGTTTCTTAATTCCTCACCCTTTAGTAAAGATAAGATAGAATTTTTTAACGATGGACAAAAAAACCAGGGTTATGACACAATCGCTGTCAAGTGTGAACCACTCGTTGAGACTAACTAATCATTCATAAGAGTGACACAGGGTGGGCAATCTATTTTGCCCACCCTCCAATCTTTTCATAATTGTATGACTGAAACCACAGCCCTTTCCACAATCCGCGACTTTCTGCGTTGGGCTATCAGCCGTTTCAACGAAGCAGGTTTATTTTATGGCCATGGCACTGACAATGCATGGGATGAAGCGCTGGCCTTAATCTTACCTACTTTACACTTATCACACGATATTGATCCCGCCCTGCTAGATGCACGATTAACAACAATAGAATGTGAACAATTATCCGCCTTGATTCAACGGCGTGCGACTGAACGTATTCCCGTTGCTTACTTAACTCATATCGCCTGGTTCGCCAATTTATCCTTTTATGTCGATGAAAGAGTACTTATTCCGCGTTCCCCTATTGCAGAATTAATTGAAAATCAATTTGAACCTTGGATAAGAGCTGATAACGTACACACTATTTTAGATTTATGCACGGGTAGCGGCTGCATCGCCATTGCCTGTGCAAAAGCATTTCCTGATAGTCACGTTGATGCCACTGATATTTCTTCAGATGCATTGGCTGTTGCAAAAATAAATACATTGCGACATGAAGTCACTGATCAAGTGACACTCTATCAATCTGATATTTTTACAGAGACCCCACAAAAAAAATACGATATTATTGTCAGCAATCCGCCCTACGTGGATGAAATTGAGATGGCAGCCCTCCCTGCTGAATATAAACACGAGCCCACATTAGGATTAGCGGCAGGAAAAGACGGGCTGTTTATTGTATTGACTCTCTTAAAAAAAGCCTCTCAGTATTTAAGTCCGCACGGTATTTTGATTGTCGAAGTGGGTAACAGCGAAGAAGCACTTATCCACCAATTTCCTGACATTCCATTTACATGGCTGGAATTCCAACGTGGCGGAGGGGGCGTATTTTTATTAACCGCAGAACAGTTACATAATTATCAATCTCTTTTAGAGAAGCACTCCATTTAACTTTTCTTCTTCTTTCTATAGAAAAAATGATACGTTAAAAAAAATTTAGTATATAATTAATCAACTTTTTCATTAAATTAACTATAAGAGGAGGTTAAAGGCTATGCCTGAATTTTCTTTTTCACCTTATTTTTTGTTAGAAAGAGCCTTTGCCCCCGCCTTCTTACCTCGCGTCCATCTTAACTGGCTTCATGAATTATACAGAGGAGAAGCCCCTGAATACGGTTCTACTCTTTCAAAAGGAACAGTAAGTACACTCGATCATTTTACGGTCGAAGAAAAAGAAAGCCTTGAAAAGCTGAATCGTCAATTTGCTTTACTTATCGAACTTATGAGATCTGAATGTATTCGATTAAGAATTAACGATGACTTAGATGAGGTTCCAAATGATTTTCCTCTCGATGATTTTGCTCCAGAAGAAAAAGTTGACTTACTTGACAATTTAAATAATTTTTCTATTCGTTATACGAGTAGGACATTCTACGCAAACGAAGATCGTCTATTTTACACTCATGTTAAGAAAGAGATAGAAGCCATTGTTTTCAATTTACTTTATAATTCGCTTTTACATGACATTGAAAAAAGACGTATCCTTCAATACTTGCTACGACAGATCATATATTGCTCTGGAGGCGTATTAGGCCATTTAGATACTGCCAAAATGAATTTATGTAGCAGTGAAACCGTAGACGCATGGCTTGCTAAATTTAGATTGACTATTATTCAACAATTAGCAAGCGACTATATCAGAAAAAATCTTAATAACCCTGGTTTAGAAATCCATGTTGAATCTATCTTTCTAAAATACGCCTCTAATTTACGCTGGAACCCATATGGCTTTGAGCTTCGATCCCTTGTCGAAGATAATTTTAGATATCTGGCTCAGGTTCCCCATTCTTACCTAGACACTGATTTTAAGAAAGGTTTTTTACAGCGTTATAATCCCACTGCTATTACAGAAGAACTGGCGACTCATTTGCATTCTCATATCGGAAAAAGATTACAAACAAAAGATTCTCCTTATGCACAAGAAGAAGATCAGAAAACTGTTATTAGCTTACCCACCTTGCCTGACTTTAGAAAATTTTTTGAAAATATCCCCTTTATTACAGAACCTAACATAAATATTATTTATGATATATTTACCCTTGAGCCTCTTTCTGACTCCTCTCTTTTTTTTAAACTTGGGGATGAACGTTTATATCTGAAACCCCTCTCTGACCTGAAGCGATCTATGATAGAAATCTTCATTAAGACAAATACACATTTTTTTGAAATCCATCATGATGAATATTATACTTTAGTTCCTCATTGTCCTGAGCTTTGTTATCAGCATAATGCAGAAAAACCGCCTCTTGAAACCAGTTTAAAAGCATTAAAATTTCTAAGACAGCACTATGTTCATTTCAACCAATATCTCTTTATGTTATTTTATCAAAATAATGTCAGAAATTTCTCTAGCTGCCTTTTAGAGGATGTAGATTTTTCTGAAGTCGATATTAAATCCTTAGATTTAAGAGGAAGTACTCTTTATTTTCAGAAGGAAATTACACCTAATGAATTTATATTTTTATTTAAAAGCTGTGATGCATTACCTGTGTTTCGGGCTATTGAATCATTAGAAAATATCGAAGAAGCATTATTCAAAGAAGCACGTTCAGAAAAATCTCCTATAGATAAAGGAATTTTACTTTTTTATGCAATAGGTATTAATTCTTCTCTTTCTATTACTCGCTTATTAGCCGCAGGGGCTGATGCAACTGGGAAAAATCTTAAGGAAACACCCATTCAGCATGCGACTTTAAAATTTAAACGGTGGGAATGCGTAAAAGCATTGACTACTGCTAAAACAGAAGACGATAGCCTCATCTTGGCTATGGCAGCTTCTGAGAAACAATGGGATATCGTAGAAATATTACTTGATACTAAAACAGATCCCAATTACCAAATCGAGCAAGATGACGATGTTACCGCTTTGAATTTCGCAGCGCGTACCAACAATGTACGCATGGTGCAAAAATTATTAGAAGCAGGAGCTAATCCGACTTTAAAAACCTATAAGGGAAAACAAACAGCACTCGAAGAAGCTATCGCAGCCGGACATCACGAATGCATTCGCTTACTACAAAATGCAGGTTTTAAAAAATTATACCATTTGATTCAAAAATCTCTTCCATCTTCTATAAAAAGTCCTTTTTTACAATTTTATAGTGCTTTACGGAAGGATTCTTTTACTTCCCCTCTCACTAAAAATGTCATCACTGAACATTTTATTTGTTTTTTAGAAGAGAGTGTTGAAAAATATAAAGAAGAAAAACAAGACGAAAAAGAAAACGAAATACGAGAGAGTCTCTACAAATCCAGAAATGACCTTCAAGAAAGATTAGAGGGAAAGCCTCCTGTTTTTAATGGATTAACAACTGCTCTTCAGCATCTTTTTGAAAGCATCTTGCCTGAAAATCACCCTGTGAGGCGACATCGCCCTCTTCGGCCTCTCCACACTCTTCCTTCGGATTCTTCTCCCCATTTCGTCAGATGAATTATCGCCTTATGTTCCTGCGTAAATGTTTACACCCTAACAGGCAAAGTAAGCACCCATCTATTTATGTAAATGTTCACGCTTTCACAGGCAAAGTCCGTATTTGGCCAATCTCGTGCGAAAATTTTATAAAAATGTGCTCACATACGACTTGTATGCTGCGCTATTTTTATAAAATTTTCGCACGACCTTGGCTCAAATCCGAACTTTTTTTGCATGCTCAAAAGCCCCGTGAACAATTACCTATTTATAGCTGTACAGCCATAATAATGTTTTATTGCTGTACAGCTATAATTTGATTATATGGCTCTACAGCTCTATAATATAAAATAATTATTGAGATAATAGGAGGTCAGATGGATCAGATAGTTTACTCACCAAAATCCCTTGGCAGTGCGCTAAAACGACAACGAAAAGCAAAAAAACTTAGCCAAAAGAAAGCGGGTGATGCATTTAAGCTTGACCAAACCACGGTATCAAGTAT
>JAJONP010000088.1 GCA_021323555.1 Gammaproteobacteria bacterium
AAGCCCTGTTCCTGCCTGGCTAAGTCCTGAGAGAGTTAAAGTAGATGCCGTGTTCGTTAATTGAATATTGCCACTGCTGGTATTCGTGGCATTGAAATTCGTCATCGCATTACCTGCGTTCGTCAAAACAATACCGTTTGCGGCAGAACCCGTGAATTGACCTGCCACCGTTAAAGCACCTGTTTGTGAAATGCTCGTACCCGTCGCGGTTAAGTTGCCAAGTACTGTGATGGGATTCGAAAAGGCGATAGCTGCAGCTGCATTAGTAAAATTTAAGGTGAGATTACGCAGATTCGATACACCCGTAAGATTAGGAACAGTCGCTGCAGCATTGCTGTTTCTTAATGAAAAGTCACGAATATTTGTAAGTGTACCGCCAAGAATAACAGCACCTGTTAGATTACTGGTAAACGCTACTGTTCCAATCAAAATGTCAGAACCAGGCACGGTGACAGCCAAGGTCGTGGTGCCAGGAACTGTCCAAGCGCCAGATGATAATTGAGTGATATTACCTCCTGCTGTCAAACTCAAGTTCCGGCCTATATTTGATGTTCCCACGTCCAATACACCCGAACTCGTTACACTGACATCATTTGCACCGCTATTATTAAGATTCATAGCACTCGTAAAAACATTTCCAGTGTTTGTTAAAGTGATTGGATTTGCACCTGCTGAAAAGATACTAGGACCTATTACATTTAAAGCACCTGTTTGTGTAATCGCTCCTGTGCTATTCAGAACAAGTAATCCTCGGAGTAAAGATGCGCCTAATGAAATAGCACCTGTCGAAAAATACGCATTGCCATTCGTATTTGTATTGAAAGAAAGGTTAGTCGCTGAAACATCCATTGCATTGGTTCCGCCGCTAGCACCGATGGCACCTGACACGTTTCTAGCGGTTAAATTTAAGGTGCCAGCAGTAATAGTACTTGTAGCAGGGCTGGTATAATTACCCGCATAGAGAGAGACAGTTTTCGCACCGAAATTGACAGCACCCCCCACGTTTAAAGTTCCTGTGCTGGCAGAAGAGTCACCAATTACAATTGACCCTGCTCCTGTGACACCACCTGACAATGCTGTGATCTCTGCAGCAGTTAAATCAAAAGTGGAAGCGCCTGCCAGTGACATTGCCGTGGAAGCTGTGCTCGGTTTTAGAGTCAAGATACCCGTGGTTTGAAATGCATTATTTCCCGTATTAGCTACAAGACTTACCCCATTCCCTGTAATGGTAATAGCACCACTGCCTGTGATGATATCAAAATCATTTTGCGTATAAGTTCCTGTCCCTACATTGATATTCACAGGATTGTTTGTTGTGTTAATGTCTGCGGTGACTGTCGTTGAATTATTGCCATTTGTTAAACTAAACCCCCCAGGGGCGGTAATGGCTCCTAAATTAGTAATCGCATTCGATGCACTATTGAAATTTAATGCGCCTGAAGTGAGAGTAGCCGCTAGAGTACCTGCGGTTATCGCACCCGTTTGGGTTATATTCCCTCCTGCACCTGTTTGCACATAACTCAATGAGCCAGTTCCCAGGTTTGATGCACCAAAATTCGTACCTGTTGTTGAAGTAATATACGCACTGGAATTGGTTGTTGTTAAAGTAAGATTAGGTACAGCAATACCTAAAGGTGTTCCTGAAGAACCAATTACTCCACCTGAAATTAAATTAAGAACAGCGCTGCTATTAGTGGTATTGGTAATCAGCGATCCACCTGTCGATGTAATGGCACCCAAGGCATTGAGAGTTAAAAAAGCGCCACTGGTCCAGGTAATAGACGCACCAATAGTAATATCACCCGCTTGTCCTCCTGTAATACCTGTTGTAATAATAACGTTTGTGGAGGCATTTAACAGGTTTTGAATATCGGTATATAATACAATGGCATTATTGCCACTCGGAGTAAAAGTAGAAGTGCCGCTGCCAGCAAATGACCCGTTATCTGTCGGCGAATCACTGATCGTAACATTCCGTGGATCGAAGAGCCATGTGCCATTTGCACCTAAAGGCATCCCATCTAACCCCAAATAAGGTGCAGCACTTCCTCCCCCTGACCAAATTAAATTTTCTTTACCGGAGGTTTCAATCCAACCGCCATTACCTCCTTGTATACTCCCTCGCGCATAAATATCTCCATAATATTCGGTTGTTCCATTGGCCCAAACAACGACTTTTCCACCGTTACCATGAGTTAATGCATTGGCTAATACCTTCGCGTCACTACCGAAGAAAGTATAATTTGCATTTTGCTCAGGGCCTGCACCATAGGCATTACCACCGATTAAGGCGGTACCACCGCCTACATCACCCGACACATCAATCAGTGCATGGCCATCTAACGCCACTGTATTTCCTAATACTTTAACAACACCGCCTGTTTGCCCTGTTAAATAGCCTGAAGCATCCAATTTACCTGAAAGATACGTGATACCTTCATCATCACCCTGTAGAATAATTTCTCCGTTTTTCTCAGCGACTGATTTTGCTTCTGCCACACCTGTCATATTAATCACACGATCCACGACATCTTTCGCTGCTTTTGCTGTTAATATAATTGTGCCGCCATCTGCTATAAGATTTCCGCTATTATTAACTGCATGAGCGCCCGACTTTGTAGTTTCTGCATTCACAGCAAAATTAACTAATCCTGTATTGTCCAAGCCCACCATAAATTGGCTGCCAGATCCTAAAACAATTTGTCCTAAATGCGCTTGGATCATACCTTCGTTAGACACTGCCGAACCCAGCAATGCCACTAAGCCATGTTGTGCAGCAATAATAGTGCCTTGATTGATAATAGAACCGTTATATAGCAAAGGTTGGTCAAAATTATAATTGTCCGTCAAGAAACTTTGATCTGCTATGTCAACTGTGGATGCAATAATGCTGCCCACATTCACCATAGAGCCTGGGCCAAAAAAAACACCTGATTGGTTAATTAAAATAATTTTACCATTGGCTTGGAGCTGTCCAAAAATTTGAGAAGCTCCTTGTTGGGGGTCAATACGATTTAATGCAATTGAACTTGCGTTTGGTTGAATGAATTGAGTTTTTTCTTGGGCAGAAATATTAAAACTTTGCCAATTGATGACGGCTTTATCACTCGTCTGATTAACCACTACTGTGTTTGCATCAGGCGCAGTAATCGTTGCAGACCCGCTCGACACAACGCCATCGACCGGGTTAGCATACGTGCTGTTAACTAGAATAACAGTCGCCAGAAAGACCGACCATTTTCTAAATTGACTGCTCATATAGCCCCCACCAATTCTTACTTTTTATTATTTTTTTAAAGTCGTTAAATAGCCCTCCGCAAATGACCTCACTTGCTTATTTAACTATAGCTTAGAATTGGAAATTGTGTGGACAAGAGAAAAATATAAATTTTTTTATTTATTAATAGGTTATAGCTTTAGGCTTCGTTAAGAGGTGTTTCAGATAAGAGCCATAGCGTTTCGTTTTACTGTCGCATCTATTTCTTTTAGGCAAATCAAGAGTGGTTCTAATTGTCCTAACGGCCACATATTAGAGCCATCAGAAGGAGCCTGATCAGGGTCAGGATGGGTTTCCATAAAAATCCCAGCCACGCCTGCGGCCATGGCTGCGCGTGCTAATAGAGGTACAAATTCACGCTGACCACTTGTAGCATGGCCTAAACCCCCTGGCAGTTGCACTGAATGCGTTGCATCAAATACAACCGGGCATCCTGTCTCACGCATGATGGCTAACGAACGCATGTCAGAAACTAAATTATTGTAACCAAAGCTCACACCACGTTCACACACCATGATTTGATGATTACCAACATCAAATGCTTTCTCAACCACATTTTTCATATCCCATGGTGAAAGAAATTGGCCTTTTTTGATATTGACTGGTAAATTTTGTTTTGCAACACGCTGAATAAAATTGGTTTGGCGACATAAAAAAGCCGGTGTTTGTAAGACATCAACCACCTCTGCTACTTCTTCAATAGACACTTCTTCATGGACGTCCGTCAACACTGGCACGCCGACCGTTTTTTTAACGGTTTGCAAAATACGTAATCCTGCTTCTATCCCAGGCCCTCTATAACTTTTTCCTGATGTGCGATTTGCTTTATCAAAAGAAGATTTATAAATAAAATTAATTTGTAATCGTTTTGTTAATTCTTTAAGTGTACCAGCAGTATCAACCGCAAATTGTTCACTCTCAATTACGCAAGGGCCTGCAATGAGAAAAAAGGGTTGATCTAATCCGATTTCAAATCCACATAACCGCATTATCTTTTCTCCTGCTGTACGTTATCTTTTGCTGCACGGATAAAACCATTAAATAAAGGATGTCCATCGCGCGGATTTGACGTAAATTCAGGATGAAATTGACAACCTACAAACCAGGGATGATCTGGCAATTCAATCATTTCAACTAAATTATCTTGTTCTGAACGTCCTGAAATTTTCATGCCTGCGGCTTCAATATTTGCAATGAATGTATTGTTTACCTCATAGCGGTGTCTATGCCGTTCCATGATTTTATTGGTCCCATATAATTTTTCTGCCAAAGAGCCGGCAAGCAGTGTACAGGCTTGGCCACCCAGGCGCATCGTACCGCCTTTTTCTGAATGCTCATTTCTCGCTTCCACTTGGCCTGCTGCATTTGTCCATTCAGCCACTAATGCAACCACGGGATAAGGGGTAAGAGGATCAAACTCAGTGCTATTCGCTTCAGGCATTCCTGCTTTGTGACATGCAAATTCAATAATCGCAATTTGCATACCTAAACAAATGCCTAAGTACGGTATTTTGTGTTCTCGGGCATAACGCGCGGCTGCGATCTTTCCTTCAACTCCTCGCTTGCCAAACCCCCCAGGCACGATAATGCCATTCATTGACTTAAGAATATCTGTTCCATTTCGTTCAATTTCTTCTGAATCAATATAGTGAATATTAATATGAGTGCGGGTTTGAATACCTGCATGTAATAAGGCTTCTGATAAGGATTTATAAGACTCCGTTAAATCAACGTATTTCCCTACCATGCCTATTTTAACTTCTGCCTCAGGGTGGCGATAAGCATCAACCACTCTGTCCCATTCACTTAAATTTGCAGACTTTGTTTGAATACCTAATATTTCAACCACAATATCATCTAACCCTTGCGCATGTAATTCATGCGGGATTTGATAAATAAAATCGATATCGGATAATGGAATAACAGCTTTTTTATCAACGTTTGTGAATAAAGCGATTTTCAAACAAGCGCTTTCTGAAATGGGTCGATCAGAACGACAGACTAAAATATCCGGTTGAATACCAATGGAACGTAATTCTTTGACGGAATGTTGAGTAGGCTTGGTTTTAATTTCACCTGCTGTTGAAATATATGGTACTAATGTCAAATGAATAAATACTGCGTGCTGGCGACCGAGTTCAACGCGCATTTGTCGAATCGCTTCTAAAAAAGGCAAGGATTCAATATCACCTACAGTTCCACCAATTTCAACTAAAGCAACATCTACATCCCCCGCACCTGCGATAATGCAACGCTTAATTTCATCTGTGATATGTGGAATAACTTGAACTGTACCGCCTAAGTAATCACCACGGCGTTCGTTGCGAATGACATTGGCATACACACGTCCACTGGTAAAATTATTTTTTTTACTCATAGTCACACGTACAAAACGTTCATAATGACCTAGGTCAAGGTCAGTCTCTGCTCCATCTTCTGTTACGAACACTTCACCGTGCTGTAAAGGATTCATCGTGCCAGGATCAACGTTAATGTACGGATCTAATTTCAACAAATTCACTTTTAGCCCACGTGCTTCAAGGATTGCACCTAATGAGGCAGAGGCAATACCTTTGCCTAGCGATGAAACTACACCACCTGTAATAAATATATATCGCGTCATAGTCACTCCACTGGATGAAAGCGACTGTAGCAAAATCAAAATCTTACCGCAATGGCCTTTAGACTATCCAATCTAAAAGTATCCATTGACTCTGGCAGGCTCTCCCTTTACCCTTGATATCTCATCTTAAAATTTGGAGAAATATATGTTGCTTAAAATTTTTATAGCGTTGATTGTGATTGTAGGAGTATTAGTGGGTATACTTGCTCTTGCTTTGCCACGCGACCAAATTGTGCATCTCATCGTTTTCCGTGATTTTTTTGATGTATCATTGCCTATTTTGGCATTTGGCGCGTTAATTAAATATTTATGCTCTTGTCCGCATAATCATAAGCAATAATAAGAAGAGTGGATTAGACATGCTTTCTGCCTCTAATCCACTCTATATAGAAGCTATAGAAATGGTTTGACTTGCTGGCGGCAACAACTGTACTCTCTCATTTGACGATTTAAAAAAACTTATTCGATGAAGTCGGTTACACGCAAAATAAAACATAAACCCCATCAATAATAAAACACCTACCATACTTGCGCAGCATATACCTAATAACAACGAACTTTTCATTAATCCATAAGCAATACCGCTAGAAATAATCACCCCAAGAGCTAACCCAGCTTTTTTTCTTCTTTTTTGCTGTTGCGCTCGATCCGGGAATAACTCAACAACCATCTGTTGTAATGTCTGATTTATTGCCTGTTTTTGTTCTGGAGTGTGTTGAGCTGACTCAACCCAATCAAAAACAGTTTTATTATTTCTATCTCTTGCTTCTGGTAGAAAGCCTACTTGAATAGAATGCAAATAATTTATCGTTGGAACAGGATCAGGGCCCATTACTGCAGAATGCAATACAGTTGCACCAACCTCGTCAAGCTGCAGCCAACAATCAATATTTTTTTCATCATGAAGCCTACGCAGCATAACAATAAAACCTTTTCTTGCTATAGTATGCAACAACTTCTCTTGAGACTGTCGTGGTGAATGATTTAATAACTTGTGTATATCAAAATAATCAAATGCTGCTGCCATATACTGATTTTCAGTTCGAAGCGCACCACTTTTTACTGCGTCAAAGAATAGCTTAGGAGGGAGAGATACAGGTCTTAAAGAAAGTACATACATTAGCATTTCATTCGAGGAAGTGCATACATCGTCCTGGTATGCCATACTTAAGATATTTTCGTCAGACAAATTAAAATCATTTTTTTGCAGCAAGTCTACTATGCTTCTTAAAGCTGAAACACGCCCGCTCAATATCGTATAACGCAGCATAGCCCCTTTCCGTCTATCGTTGTCTCGAGATCGGATTAGGCTGATGACGTTAGATTTAATCACATATTGGATAGCTTGTGGTTCACCACTTAAACAACATAATTCCCAAAATTCAATCCTATTACGTCTCTGAGAACCATGACGAGGCAATTTGCTAAATAAAACATATAATCTTCTATAATCTGAAATAAGCTTCTGCCGATCGTGATTACCTAGAAGGTTGGAGCCGTCTAGCCCAAGCTCAGAAAGACAATTTTTCCAATGTACTATTTTTTTTATTTCTTCATTAAACGGCTTATTAATTAGAGAAAATAGTACATTTTCTTTAAAACTAAAAAACAAATATATTCCAAAAGGGTAGCAAGTTAATAACTGCTTGGATAAATCTTTTTGTGAAGGTTGCGAGACTGAATCTAGGGGTTGAGCTTGAGTACTGGCAAACATGGTTATATAAATCTCTTAAGAAGAGGGGCATCCGAAAAGATGCCCTTATCATTTGATTTTATCCGCCGCGGCCTGCACGAAATGCATGTGGAGAACGCTCGGCAACAAGTTCTGAATACGTCCCATCTCGCAGCTCATACAAACGAACTGCTTGCTGTGGATAGCCTTGCTGTGCAACTAAATCACCTGCATCGCTATAGGCTTGTCGCAAACCACGGGTTTTTGTTTGTTGCATCTCTTCTAATTGACGCGCTGATTTTTCTAATTCTCTTAACATGTTTTGAAGAAGAGCCATGGCGTGCTGCATTTCTAGCATTTCATCCTGTTGCTGCTGTACTGCTGGATGACGACTAGCGCGTCTTACAAGAGTTTTACTAAATCGAATAGCACCACCGTATTCTCTTTGGAAAGCATTTCGCTCTGCCTCACCTTGTGATGCAAGCCAGGTATCTATTTCACGCTT
>JAJONP010000089.1 GCA_021323555.1 Gammaproteobacteria bacterium
AGGCACTCATAGCAGCAGCAACTCTGGATATGATAAAAATATACTTAGCATATTAATAGAAGAAATTATTTATTATATTAAAAAACATTCCCAAAAAAAACGAGCTAATAAGATCCAAAATGGAATGAGCTTGCTGGGAGACAAAATTGAATGTGGTGTTGAAGGAGATTGTTTGTTCAGATCAGTCGCCTCTTTTATGCCAGAAGGAATTAGCAGTTATGAAGTTTTGCGCAAACTTACAGCCGAAGTTATAAGCAATAATCAAGAATTATTTTCTGAAATAATCAATTCAAACAATCCTGAAGTATTAACGCTCCGCACCGGTAGAACTAGAAGGGTAACAGATGTTCAAGACTATGTTGAATATATAGCCCAAGCTGGAACATGGGGCGGGTATATTGAACTGTACCTCTTAGCTTCTATATTAAACCGGCCTATTGCTCTATTATCAGATCGATACCGCCCACAAATATTCAAACCCCATATTTCTCAAGAAGAATCTGGGGAGCCCATATTCCTGTATTATAATGGTGGGACACATTATCAAGCTCTTCTAGTACCAGAAGGTGAAAGTGCTCAAAACATTTTCCAAAAATTAGAAAGTTTATCGGATATTAACAATTCTTATAAAGCTAGCTCCAAAAGGAAATCTGAAAATTTTTTAGAAAAGACACCTGCGAAAAGAAAAAAAGGAGAAAAAGCAGAAATATCTGATTCAGATGATGATTGTTTTGATGCGGAAGGTGCCCAAGAAGAAGAAGAAGAAGAAGAAGAAGGAAAAAGAGAAGAGAGCAAATCCAACATACAAATCTCAACTAACGATGAGCATACAGCTCATAGTGATTTGTTAACCCGATTTTCGCAGCCCGCATCACGTAACAATAGACGAATTGATAGCCTTGCAAGACTCCTTGAAGGAGACAGCATGTGTGTAGCTGTAGCTCTGGTAAACAATGAGATACTAGTGACTACTAATGAACTAAAAGAATACAAAAAGATAGAAGAAGCTTTTGTGGATAACGCTAGAGCAATGTTTATGGAAGACATTCTATCTCATTTCTTAAAAATTGCTGGTCTCGGTACTATAGATGAAGTAGACCACATAAATTTGCTAGCTAAAATCTGTTCTAAAAAAATTAAATCTACACAACGAGATAGCGCCCCTGAAAATCAAATCAAGCTAGATAAAGATCTTTTAAGAATCATAATTGATGATTTATATAAAAGCCCTGACATCGAAGCGAAACATTGGGCTATGTTAGAGGCAACTGCTAATGACTTTTTTGAAAGAGGACTTTTAAGTGAAGCAGAAAGAGATTTATGGCTATTAAGAGATAATAGCGAGACAAGATACCGCTCTGGAAAAGAACTTACTGCTATTGGTCAAAAAATTTATCAAATAAAAGCAGCCTACCGTTTTCTATGGCATACAATTAGAGATTTTAAGAAATGTACAGAATTTTTTACCAAAGAGTGGAGCACTGTTCGCGCTTGCAAAATATTAGCAGTAGGAGAAGATGATGAGCACGCTGAAGCACGAATGATTGGATTTTTATTAGAAACAGGGAAGTTAATTCCAACAGATAGTAGTACCTATATTGGGATTTCCAAATTATGTTGTGCTTGTTGTGCTAGCATTGTTTATGTTGTCAATGAAGCATTACATACAAGTGTGGGCCTACAACATAGCACACCACCCACTGGGGACGAAACTCTTGTAAGCCAAGCAGATTTGAAAAAATCTGCTGAAGACAAAGCAAGAGAAGAAGGTGATGAATATGTCGCTGTGAACGTAAGGGGGCAGCATGGAATATTTCGTTCAAACTGGATAAGTAATTCAAGCTATTTAAAAGGATTTAAATATTTATCGCCAAGTGGTACTATAATAAGATGTATAAATAGATTAGAAGGAGCAAACGAGGTTCGGTCAACAAACCGGAACCTATTAGTTGTAAAAAATGAAAATAAAGTAAAAGAATCTCAAAATAAAATTAAAAATAAACCAGCAGCAGGATATACAGACATACTCCTATACCAAACACCGACAGAATACTATCGTAGAATTAGCAAGCATTTTAAAAAAATGCAAACTGATCTAACAGAAATAACAAAAAAGAGAACACGAGAAATAACGGAGAAAAGAAGGCAAAAAAGAGAAAATAATAAAATAACTCGGCAAGCACAATCGGAATCAAGTACCGACGCCCAGCTAGAAGTAATACAAGTAAAAACCATACATCCCCCTCTGAAGGAGGTAATGAGCTCTGAGGAGGATATGGGAATCTCTATGCGGGCAACGCCTAGTCCACCCACTACACCAGAAAAGAAAACCTCGATTCTGAATAAAGAGGTAGTAGAGGGTAAGAAGGCTGGAATGATGGATGCAGCGAAATCTTTTGCAGAATTATTTGGAAAGGATTATAATCCGTCTAGGGATGATGCCAGATCCGAACAAAGTGATAATGATGATAATTCGGACCAAAATGATGAAATACCCAGCCAGTAATCAATCAGCAAAATTGCTAAGCGATTGCTAAGCGAGAAGTAAATATGTTTTTTAGCGGCTCAAAAAAAGATCAAGACAGAGATTATGCTAATAAGGTCATCAATAAACTTTGTGAGTCTGTGATATCGGACGCGTGGTCAAAAGACGAACAACTACAAAGTGTACAGATGGTACTGTTTACGCTTCGAATTTTTTTATCTCGTTTTGAACAAGAGAAAGACAGACTAAAAAAGTTATCAAACCAGCTGACAACTCAAGCAGAAGTGATTAAATCAACCATTGATACAGGGTCATCTAAGGAAATTCAAACTGCTCGCTACCAAACTCTTTTTGATTTTGCAACGGCAATAAATACACTTGTTCATGTTTTTCAAAACCAAGATAATGGACAGAAACAATCTTTCATCGATGTTATTATACCAACTATCACTCGGTTGGAAGAAAAGGAATCTACCCTACTTCAAGAAAAAAGTAAGGAAATGAACGAAGAGTCTAGCCCAAATCCATCTAATTTATAAATACCAGATTGAATAAAAAATACTCATCGAAACAAACCTGAAAGAAGCTCTTTTTATGTAAGTGCTATTTCCGTTCCTGGTATGGTTATAAAAACGGAGCAGCAAACCATGAAGAGTTGACAGGGAAAGATGGTAGAGAGTCGAGCTCATCCAGGTGTTGGCGGCGGTGCGAAACTGCGGAAAAATGCCACAGCACTGTTGACAAGACAGCTTGTTTATGTAGGCAACAGCTAAAAATGCCATACAAACTCATAGTGGCGGTTTTTTGCAATCCATTAGGGGGAGTCAAGGAGCTTCCTGCGTAAACGCAGGACTCCTCCTTGACTCCCCCTAATGGATTGTTCAAATTTAGCCACATGAGCTTGTTGGTCTGGGCAACCTTAAACTGCGGCATTTTTCTGCGGATTTTGACCGCCGCTAACAGCAGGTAATGTAATAGGGAATTTTGCTCCGTACTTATCTGAAATAAGTATACACATCGACTAGATGATGCTTACAAAAGTATGCTCATGTATTCTAAAGTATGTTAATGTTGTTAGAAATGCGCGAATGTATCATATTGTTTTCCTATATATGCTTATGTTGCGATCTGTAGCCCAACCAATGAACAGCAAATTTAAAATTTTTCTAGAAATTTAATTGCTTACAGCTCTCAGCAATCCAAATTTGTAATCAGCCGGTCGTCCGTTCAAATCGGATCGCCAGCTCCAGCAAAATCAAAACCTTAGCACACAATTTTGCGTTTTTAGTGATCACTTCGTTAGAAATATTTATTTCTAAATATTTCTAAGTTTCGCTTTTGTCCTGATTTTATAAGGAATTTTTTGAAAAATCGATCAGTCGGTCTAATTTGTTTAAAATTTAGAGGACTGTCGCACTTTAGGGTAAAATGCACCATGTTGGTGGATATGTCTATCGATGTGAATTAACAACCACTTACTCAGCAAAGTTGGCCGGTACAAGGAATACTACATGAAAACCCAAAATTTTGGGACTGCCCCCGAGTTTGGTTGGCGCTGGCCGTTCAAGGGAACGTCTTTGTGCCAACGGGGCTATGGTGCGTCGCTCGCGCTAAAAAATTACAAAGTAAACCGAGAAAATGGAAACGATACTGACTCTCCCCAAATCGCCTTCCCGACACACAACTTTGAAAACTTGGATGTAACAGATGAGGGTTGGGATACGCAATCTGGCAGGTGGCCAGATTCAAATAAGCGGTTCTGGTACAAACTCACCTTGAAAGATGGGTCAATCAATACCGATTTTTATTACCAGCAGAAGAGACGATACAAAGATAATAAGGGTAATCCCTGCCGGGCATTTCTCATCGGCCATCGCGATGGCACGCGAATCACTGGCTTTACCCAGCGACCCAATTATGATGAAGGGTATCCGCGTATAGGTGGTTGTTACTACGAAGACTTCGTCTTTAACGGCGAACAGTGTCTTTCCATTCGTCAGTGGATGGAAAGTAAAGACTGTAATTACCTAAAACGCCTCTACCGTGAAAATCCTGCCTTATTTGAGACAAAAATGGCAGAATTGATATATGCCAACTCCAAACATCACGCTGTGTTGAAATATTTAACCTATTTGCTATATCAACCTCTAGCAAGTAACACCTTTCAACGTTTACATTTTGATCTGCAATTAATTATTTTTGAATATGTCGTAGCGGCTAAACTTGATGCAATCCAATTTCGAAACACAATTAATATCGCATCTGAAAAGTGGCTTGCGCCCTCTGCTAATAGTGGTATTAGCCAGCTTCACTTCCTTTCAACCTCTAAAACTGAACCACCTACCCAACTGCTAGCATGTCTACAAGACAATAGCACGACTAGCTCAACATCATCTTCATCGACAAGTCCCATAACCTCCTTTAGCCGGATCTGAACTGTCCTTAAAATAAACATTATCTTGAAACTGCGGCGCCTTTTCGCACTTTTATGTCACCGCTAACACTTCGTCCAATAAGATGATGACATTGTGGTACCAGCTCAATTTGTGCAAGCAGTACTTGCACAAATTGACTATCATGATTTTCTACAGAAAATTTACGCATATATTTTAGGTTCCGGGTAGAGAAATACTTCATTTGGTATTAGATTTGCACTAGTCCAATATTTGATTTCTTTCAGCTTTTCTCTGAAAAATAGAGAGTTACTTCCTTCACTTAATGCTTGGCAGCACATATAGGCTGCCATGTCAGCGAGTTGCAGCATAATGCTTTCATGCGATTTTTTTATAATAGGATGAAGCTGAAATACAGAGTTTAAAGGTACTCCAATATCCGAAAAACCAGAGATCCAATAATGAGCTTGTCTTCTGTTCTTACCGATAAAATGTACTTTCGTTTTATCTTCCGAAACCACTACTTGACATTTATTTATGGTCGGTATGCAGGGGTCTCTTGGTAGAGTGCTGAGACTTATATGGGCTAGCCGGCCAAGTAAACCCTTGGAATCAGGTGCAAGTTGAATTTTTTTTGGCGCTTTATTTTCTTCATCTGTTTCTTCAGCATTTAATTTATCAAAATGTATTTTTTGATCTTCTAAGTTACAATATGCATATCTCAGGAAAATTGGTGTTTCATTAATTATACGTACTATCCTTGTAATAATGGAGCGTACTTTTTCTGAAGAAAGGTAAGCAATACCGGCTTTTCTTCTTTCGTCACCGCTAAAGAGCATTTTGCAGTGTAATATTATATTATCAAGTATACCATAGAATGCTTTTATTGCATTAACTCTATTTTCAACTGAAGCAATAAGGCTTTCCTTTATTATTAGAAATGCATAGACTAGAGTGTTTTGGTGATGACTATCATCACCAAAAGCTAAATATTCTGCTGGGGCATTTCCAACGATAATAGTTTCAGTTTTTTCCTGTGCCATTTTAGGCACTTTTTCTAGATGATAACGCCCTTTGCACAGCCAGAGGATCACGCTTAATGACTTGTAGATAAGCCCGGGTGGGACCTTCAGGGTTTCGCACACCTTGTTCCCATTTTTCCAGAGTACGCATGTTAAATCCAAATACCGCTGCAAAGACTTCACGCGTCATGTGAAGTTCTTCACGAATTTCACGCACATCAACATGCTTAGGAATACGTACAATCGTACACTTAGCTCCTTTCTGATTGTCTTTAGCATACGCTACAGCTTCTTCAGCTCCTTTTAATAAATTTTTTCCTACCCGGCTCATATATACCTCACTGATATAATTCAACAATCTTTTTCAGAAGCCCTTTTAACGAATTTTTTCTCATGCTTTTTCATTCTTCCCATAAGCTGTTAATAAAAAAATGGATACGAGCACCGCCGATTTTTTCTTTTCTCGGTACGTTTGCCCAATGAATCTTACGAATTTCTCCAGCACTTTGAATCAAATTCCCTGATAAGGGATTTAAGGCAATATGCTTAATAAGCGCCTCGCCCGCAGACTCAACTATTAAGCCTTTAACTTGCTTAAAGCATTCCGGCTATTCTACAACAACTTGTCCTATGTCCATCTTTTAGTGATAAACCCAATGAGGCAGGCAGTCAACTTGCGGTTTTTCTTTTTAAATCAATAGACTAAATGAAGCACCAGAAAACAGTAACATAAAGCAAAAGACCTGCCAAGAAAAAGTTTGACAAAAAATATAAAAAAGGGTATTTTTTCCAAAATTTATAGATAAAACCAAGGTAAAACCACATGAACCGACACTCAGCTATTTTAAATTTTTTTAAAGAACACTATGCTGCTTATGAAGAATTAATTACTGCTATTGTAGATGAGGATCCCAGTGTGGTAGAGAATCTGCTAAATCAGAATCCCACACTTAAAAACAAGTATTTTCGTTGTGAGCACGAACATTTAACTATTTTACATCTCGCAGTCCTCTTAAATTCCACAAAGGTAGTTGACCTTTTGTTAAGAATCGAACCTAAAATTGTAAACCTTCCCGACAGGTCCAACATCCCTCCCCTCGATCTCGATTTTCGAATCGAAGATCATCCCGATCTGACTGTCTTGCATTATATAGACATTCCAGAGGATACTTCCTTATATTATATAAATATTCCAGCTGGCCAGAGGTATTCTCCCTTAATTTTAGCAATAGAACAAAGAAATATAAGCATGGTTAAGCGTCTATTGGAAGACCCACTGATTGACGTAAATGATAAGAATAATATCTACTTCCAGCCTCCTATAATCAAGGCTTTAAATACTGAAGTTACAGAGATTATAAATGCGCTATTAAACGATTCCCGTTTTAATATAAATTGGGTAGATGAGTTTGGGGATAATAATACCCTCTTACATCATGCAGTTCTTCGAAATAATTTAGAACTTACTCTAACCTTAATCAAAAAAGGCATTAAAATAGATTTGGTCAATCAGAAAGGTTTGACTCCGCTGGCGCTAGCAGTCCAGAAAGGACATAGAGAAATAGCCCTTGCCTTGGCACAACAGGGTGCTCAGCTGACATATTATGAGGAGCGTTTTTTACACACTTGGATTCGCGACTCCATGTTGGTTGACAACTCCAGGCTATTAAAAGACCTCTCTATTCAGGTTAAAATCAAAGGGATATGGGATTTATGGGAAAGGTATCAGCCCGACTATACCAGCTACCTTCAATGGCTGCCCCAGGAAATAGTGGAAGATGAAATAGCATTAAGTGTAACTCCAGCATCTCCCACATAAGCGCTATTTTTAAGCCCATGCTAAAATGTAAAACTATGGGGAGCAAAAAATAACCTTTTGCTGATTTTGGCCCTAGTGAACCCTTTAGATGCCGCCAAAGTGTGTTAAAGTAGTTAGAAATACGCGAATGTATCATATTGTTTTTCTATGTATGCTTATGGTGCGAGCTGTAGCTCAACAAATGAACAGCAAATTTAATACTTTCCTAGGAATTTAATCGATTATCGCTCTTAACGATCCAAATTTGTAATCAGCCGGTCGTCCGTTCAAATCGGATCGCCAGCTCCAACAAAATCAAAAACTTATCATACAATTTTGCGTTTTTAGTAACCGAATATAACCAGGCCATAGCATGTTTGAACAAACATTAATGAAAAAAATAATGGGTAACTATTCTAAAAAAGACAAGGTTAGCCCCTTAGTATTTATTATTATTTCCGGCATAGTATCGGTTATAAGTAGCTTGGGCGCACCTTTAATCCCTGAAATTTCAAATTTTTATGGCATATCACCTATGCTAGGCAAGTGGTCACTAACTATAGCACTTATATCCTCTGCTGTAAGCACACCAATATTAGCAAAATTATCTGACTTTGGTAATTACAAAAATGTAATTCTTACCGTACTCATTGTCACAACGTTTGGATGCCTGCTCAGTAGCGTTACTTCAAATTATTATGTGTTTTTAATGGGAAGAGCATTACAAGGAATAGGATTAGGACTTATACCAAGCCTAATAATAGCAGCAAATAGAATATTACCTGATTCAAGAGAAACAATATCGGCTTTATCAGTGGCAACAGCAATAGGACTTGGCATAGGCTACCCACTATCAGGCGTATTAACCACTTTTTTTGGTATAAAATTTACATTCCTCTGCGGCGGAATTTTTTCGCTATTTTCAGTAATAATGGCAT
>JAJONP010000011.1 GCA_021323555.1 Gammaproteobacteria bacterium
AAGAGCTACCATTACTACTCTCTCGTGAACCTTGCTTGTGCAACGGAGTTGCTTGTTGTCTAGAAGAATTATTAGGCGAAGGTGGCGATCCTGGTAATTGTGTCGATGATAAAGCTGCACTCACTCTCCTTTGTGAAGAACTTAAAAGCGGTTCGTCTTCGTCTGCACTGCTTGGCTTGGGAGCGCAACAGCAATTTTTTATTTTTCTTATTAAATAACCAGGTGCATCCCAAAGAATAAGCGGGATATTGCTTACAAAACAAGCTCCCAATAGAATAACTGGCCTAACGAAGTTTGAAATGATTCCTCGCATAATTTTTGCAATAAGATCAAAGCCTGTTTGAATGAGCGCTAAAAGAAATAAAGGTATAGCTGTAAGTAACCGAGGTAGCCATAAGAATAGAGTGAGTGTTTTTCTCATTATACCTTCGGGTAAAGGCTGCGTTAGCACTTCATAAAATGATTTAGCAATCAATTTTAGCCATATTGTTCCGCTAAAAGCGTTATAAATATTGTCAAATACTGGTTTGTTAATAAAGGCTTCCTCAAAATCCTTATCTGTCATATCGCGCATGCTTGGATTTTGAATGATAGTAGTTTGCTTAAACGCCATTATAAATTCTTCATCATCCATATTGACCGTTTTTTCATCCATGTCTTTAAGTTGATCTAAGTATGTAGCTCTTGCTTGAGCATACTGGTCATCTACGTAGCTCATAAAAACGTCTAAAAAGCCCCCCCCAGTGTGTATAGCTGTTAATGCATCTAGACAAAATTTTGGGAGCCATAGAATGACGCTAATAATATATTCTGATAACAGAACTCCATAACTTAAAGCTTGTAGAGAAGTTTGTATTAAAAATTTTAAAGGTTGAAAATAGCGATCTAGGTTTTCTTCCATCTCTAACATTAAACTCCAGGTAGGCGAAAATTTTTTAAAATTTTCTTTTTCTATTTGTAAGCGAGTCTCCAATTCATCCAAGTTGGGATTTTTGCTTATCTGATCCTTACAGAAATTTATTTTACTTATATATCCTTGAATCCGTAACAATTTATTTTTTGGATTTTCTGTTAGAGCATCGAATAAACTATTTTTCGATTGAAAATCATTTAAAATTGTTTGAATCGTACCGAGCATATCCTTTGAGGTTAAATATGCAATAATGGGTTGTGTAACATTTGATTCGATTTTATCAGCGTGAAAATATAGCGAAATAAGTTTATAAAGCCGTTTTTTTTCTTCTTTGTCATGGAGTTGATTAAATTGCTTTGCAAGCAAAGCTCTAATTTTTTTTTCAGCCAATCCTTTTTCTGCTACTTCCTTTTTCAGTTGCTCCAATAGAGTTTTTAACTGATCAATAGTTGCTTTTGCTAATGCTGTAACTTTATCATCTCTCTGTTCTTGCATGGGCATAAAATTCCTCTCTTCTAAAAAAATTTAATCAAGTATACCATCAAATTAGTTTTTTATGTTCCTGAGTTTCTACTGGAAGCAGGTGGTAATGCTTCATCAGAAGCAGGAGAAGCCTTCTCTTCCTCAGCAGGAACAAAAGAATGTTTTCCTTGTTTTCTCAGGACTAACCAAGGCGCAGCAATGTAAATAGCTTCCAGAATGCCTGTAATAAAAGCGAGTGATCCAGCTAAGCCCAATGTTGCACTGGCTGTATAGGCATAGAGTCCTCCTTTGCTCGCTCCATTTCCAAATGCAGTCGCCCTGAGAATACGTTCGCGATGCCTCTCCATTCGTTCACTTTCTTCTTGGAGGCGTGTAAGAGGTTGAGAAGAGGCTTGCGGTGTGTGCGTATGCGTATGCGTATGCGTATGCTCTATCAATTCTCTTACTTTATTTGTGCCAAAAATCAGTTTGACTAATGAGTTAATTCCGCTAAATATACCAGCAATCATCGTTTTTGTAGCTACTCCTGCCATTATAAAAGTGCCTTTTGTCAGGTAAAGAAAGAAACCAACTACACTTATCAATGCCGTAAGCGTAAATGCAAATAGCAATTTGCAAGTATCTTTCAATAATTCACCTGGCTTGACGTGAGGCCAATAATCATTTCGAAAATATTGATAGCGATCATTAAAATTTAATATACATCCTCGAATATTATCAATGTACATAAACATTAATCCAATGGCGAGAGGAAGTGCAAAAGGAATAGCGATAGGAAGTGCTGTGAGGAGAGGAATGCTAAATATAGTAGAGACTGAATAGGTTGTTAAAGCAAATGCACAAAATCCAGCAGCGCAGGCAAATAAACTAAATAGAGTAATCATTATTTTTTTAGAGGCGGGTAATTTTTCTTCGTCTTTATCTTTAAAAAAGCGGTTGCGGCGTATTTCTTTGAGATTTTTATAGATATTTTCGCTGAATACATTAAACCCTGAATGAAACCCTGAGATTGCACCGAAGATTGCTAATGGAATAATAAGAGGCGCAATAATAGGAATATGCGCTGCGACTAGCCCACCCACCATCCAAATTCCCATGAAATTGATAAATATGTCTGCTACACCTGCCAGGAAGCCTAAGCCTTTAGCCCAGCGTTTGTTGGAGGTTTTTATTTTTCGATGACTTTCTTTCATAAAATACTCCCGGTCGCGATAATAATTAGGGTCGAGTAATTTTATGATATAAACAGGATTTGTATTTGGATTTTCTTCGATTCTTTTTAGCACCTTATGCTTCTGTAAAAAATTATTAATAGCTATTTTCAATTCGCGTAGCATTATTTTATCAGAGGTAGAGGAGTGTTCAGTATATTCTTTTTGAATCTCCTCAAAGTGAGCTAGAAATAAATTAGCCATCATTTTTATTAACGCAGCATCATTTTCTTCTTCCTTTTTCTCATCTGTAGTAGCTATAAATTGGTTGCCTTGACTATAAAGAATAACCCTTAACTGACAAATTTCTTCAGGCAATATTTTAAATTTTTCTTTTTTAAATTTACAAATACAATCAATCAATGCAATAAACTCGGCATGATCTGATTTTGGAAATAGCCCAAATAGAAAATTATTTTTAACTCCACCTGCTAGCCAATCACGTAATGCATACCTTGCGTATTTACCTCGATAGAAAACATCGGTAAAAAAATATTTCCACGGACTAATATCAGCGTTTTTTGATTCCCCCTGAGGATCATTATAGTCAGCATATTGGCGCGCTATTTCTTTATAAGATTCAGCTGTCGGTATTGGCATCAGTTCCTCTATGTTATCGTATGATTTTATAGGTTCTTAGTATGCCTGAAATTGGTTCAAATTTAAACAAAAACATATAAAAATCAGAAAAATATAACCCATTGATTAATAATCTAAAAAATATTTTTTTGTAAGCGCGTTTTGCAAAATATAATACATTGCAGCCTGTAATTGTGCATCACTGCACTCAAAACAGCCGCCCCGTGCGGGCATTGCCCCTACTCCTTCAATCGTTCTTTTTAATAATAAACTTATGCCTTTTTTATATCGTATTTTCCAAGCGATTTTGTCATCTATTTTTGGTGCATTCACAGGAATAATTGGCACCGGAGCATGACAAGAAGCGCAATATTCTTTAAATATTTTTTTACCGGCCTCTGGGTCATTTTTTAATTGTGTGACAAATTGAATGGGATAATGGTAAGGCTGTGTTTCAAACCGCATATCTGATAAACGGTGTGTATATAATGATACACTAAAACCTGCGATACCACTTAAAGATAATAATATAATAATTGATTTACTTATTTTCATTCGGATTTTTTTGTAATTGAATAATAATAGCTAATAATCTTTGTGCTGTGATCGACCCTATGATTTTTTGGGCAAGGTGTCCTGTTGGATTAATAATATAAGTCGTAGGTAATACATCGGTGTCATCTAAATTCCAAAATTGATGGGGGTCTTCTAACAATACGGGGTAAATGATTTGCATTTTTTTGATGGCGAGTTGTAATTCATCATTGCTCAATTTATCGTAATTCATTCCAAATAAGATAATATTTTTATGGGTATTATTTTGAAAAAAATAATTTAAGCTAGGTACTTCGCTCATACAGCTCTCACACCAATCGGCCCATTCATTGAGAATAACCCACTTGCCTTTTAATTCAGATAATGGAATGACATGGCCTGCTGAATCGTGGATTATTCGAGTGTCTTGAGAGCAGCTTATGATGAATAAACTGCATAAGATAATATGTAGTAATTTTTTAAGTGTCATAAAATAATACCTTAGCGCAGAGCCTGTCATCTTTGTACCAGTTCAGCAGCCCGAAAACATAGCAGGCTCTCTTAGGGTATACTTATTTCTATTCAAAATAGCACCATTAACTTATAATCTTTCGCCATTTGCTCTGCTTTATGAGGATAAGACATATACGCTTGCAATTGTCCTTTCGGATTTATCAATAATATTTCAGCCGTATGGTCTATCGTATAATTATTTCTACCAGGCTGATTGACCTGTGTTTTAGCAGCTAGAATATGTAAGTCACTTTCAAGTTGTTCTGTCTCTGATTCGTTCCCGCGTAACCCAATAAATTTCGGATTAAAGGCTGTGACATATTCATTCATTCGTTTCACTGTATCGCGTTCTGGATCTACCGAAATAAAAACAATTTGTGGCATTAAATTGGGAGGTAATTGATTTTTTAATAAATGGTACATTTTATTTAATTCAGCTAACGTAGTAGGACAAACAAAACCACAATTCGTAAATCCAAAAAATAGCAGGGTCCAGTGATTTTTTAAATTTTCATTATTAAATAATTTTCCATGGTGATCTGTGAGGGCAAATTTTTTTATTTCTACAGCTTTCGGTAAATAAACACCTTCTATTTTTATTTTAGATTTTAATTCCGGACGAAAAACATCAAGATATAATACCCAGAGAGTTAAGATAAGAACGATGAATAAAATGATACCCACTAATTTTTGATGACTTTTTTCTCGCGTTACATTTGCCATAAAGAACCTGCATAATGATCTATTAATAATAGTAAAAATAATATACCTAAATAATAAATAGAATAATGAAAGGTGCGTATTGCTTGCTTTCGATTATCACTTAAGTATAGTTTAATTACGTGATAAAGAAAAAGACTATTTGCGAAAGTGACACCTATAAAATAAAGTATGCCTGACATATGAATAATAAAAGGCAGTGATGAAACACAAGTTAATAAAATAGTATAAAGTACGATATTTAATTTTGTATAACGCACGCCATGTGTATGTGGCAACATAGGAATATTGGCTTTTGCATATTCTTCTAAACGATAAATAGCTAATGCCCAAAAATGCGGTGGTGTCCAAACATAAATAATGAGTACCAGTAACAATGGCTCTGCACTCACTGAATTCGTCACTGCCGTCCAGCCCAGCAAGGGGGGAACGGCACCTGCAATACCCCCAATCACGATATTTTGTGGCGTTGCCTGCTTTAAATAAAGGGTATAAAACCCTGCATAGCCTATCAATGACAAAAATGTCAAAATCGCAGTAAGTGGATTAATAATAAAAAATAAAATAAGCAAACCCATCACGCCTAATAGGGTTGCAAAATAAATACTTTGGCGCGTTGTAATTCGACCTTGTGCGATAGGACGGCGCTCTGTGCGTTTCATCAATTTATCAATATGGCGATCTGCTACGTGATTTAATGCAGCCGCAGAACTTGCAACGAGCGCAATTCCCAAATTACCCAACAAGAGAGGTATGACAGGAAAAGAAACCGCAGGTGCCAAACACATGCCGACTATAGAGGTGATAATCATTAACATAACAACGCGAGGTTTGCATAATTCAATATAATCACGAATCATCTCACTCCCCCTATTAATCTATACACGAATGTTATCATGGCGAGTAACAATAGAGCTGCCGTCAATGTATGACTCACTGCTGTGAATAGAGGTAATTTAAAAATAATATTCGTGATACCTAAACATATTTGAAGTATAAGCAATCCCCATATAAGACAAAGTAATTTGAACAAATAAAGCGTTTCTTTTATTTTTTTGAAAAAAATTGCAGTCAGTAACCCCATATAACTCACAAAAATCAATGCCCCGAAACGATGCATCATTTGAATAGTTTGACGATAGGTCGTCCATCCCCAATGGTCATTAAAACACAAAGGAAAGTCTGGACAACTTAAAGAAGCGTAATGGGTGCTTGTCCATGCCCCTGCGGTTATTTGCAACACTAAAATAATGAGCCCAATCAATGCCCAAAAGAGTTCAGGCAGAGTTGTAGTATGATTCAACGTGAAAGATGGCTTCACAAAGCAATAAATCAACCATAATACTGCTAAGATAGAAAATCCACCCAATAAATGTTGCGTCACAATAACAGGCAATAATTTCAAAGTCACTGTCCATTGCCCTAAGATGATTTGATAAACAACTAATAACAATAACACCAGGGCTGCGAAAAAAAGTTTACACGGATTGTCGTGCGACTCGATGCCATGGATGGCATCGTAAGGTATAGGGATATACCGTTTGGAGTACGACAATCCGTGTAAATTTTTTTTTCTCACTATTTTATCCATTACCGCATTTTTAAAAATAAGAGAAATGATAACTAAAATTAAAATACTTAAACAACCTGCGAAATAGCGGTGAATCATTTCAGCCCATGCCTTGTAAGCTACAAATTTCGAATCAGGATGATGCAAAGGTGCCACCCAATGTCCATAACACCCTGGCCAGTCAGGACAACCCAATCCTGCGTCTAACAAGCGTGTCAAAGCGCCAAGACAAATCACGCCCAAGGCAAAAAAACAGGCTATTAGCGCTAGCCATGAAATATTATTTCTCTTAGCCAATTTGGGATACCTCTAACAGATGTTTTACATCTTTCAAAATATTCATAGGGTCTGTATGACTTGGGTAACACATCAAGATATTACCTTCTGGATCCATTAAATAAATTTTATCAGCCACGCTAAATTTATTTTTATATCTGAAATGGAACGCCTTTACCCATTCTTTTGGAACTGACGTATCTATAAAAGTCACATTCACACGTAAACTATTTTTACCCAGGGCTAATTTGACTTGCCTCAAATTATGCCGCATTCCAAGGCAAAATGGATCACAATGACCTGCGGTAATATAAATAATTTGCCATTTTTTTGTTTTTGGCATCTCTATCGGTGGATCTATGAGTATCCCATGGTTTGTTGTTTTAAGGTGAAAATAGCTATGGTAATCATATAAAGCTCTGCTTAAAATCAAAGGGATGATAAAAATTAAAAGTAAGAGGGAGACAATTAATATCTTATTATTTTTATTTTTCATTAAAACCTCACTTTAAAAAAAATAACCAATAATACGGTAGCCATCAAAAACCATTGGATGGCATAAGCCATATGCCGTTCAGGAGGCATGGTTGTAATCGCCCAGTTTCGCACGAATCCATGGGGTTGAGTAGCATCCAGGCGTAAAATAAAAGGATAAAATACTTTATGAGTTGCTTCACTTAATGCATTAATATCTATTTTTTGTATGATTAATTCAGTGGGGGTTTGTTTTAATATGATTTTTCCTAAGATAAATTCAGGCTCATTTAACAGCTTTATATTACCTGTTATTTTTTGTTTGCCTTGAATAGTATTAATGGGAACTGTTGGATTATTTGTTTTGATCCAACCTCTATTGACGAGTAATAATTTATTCTCACCCGTTGTTTTAAAAGGTGTTATCACTTCTATACCATAGTGGCCTTGATAATAACGATTTTGTAAGAATAAAGTAATATTATTCATGTAATAGCCTTTAATCGTTATTTTTTGATGAGTATGTAGTAGGTTCTTTTTATATTCATAACGATGTAATTGCCAGCAACCTAGTAAAGAAAATAAGATAATAAAAAAAGCGCAAAAATATTTCATAACTCAATTCTGTTTTTAAGATTAGGATTCAATTTTTGTTTCTTGATGAATCCTGTAGCGTCAAATAATGTATAAGACAATGTCACTTCTTTAATATTGTGCGAGATAGCAGGATCAATAAAAAAATAGACTGGCATATCTGCCTTTTCACCCTTAAAAAAATATTGCTGGGTAAAACAAAAACACTCTGTTTTCTTTAAAAATCGTGCGGCATCAACAGGTGTAATGCTAGGAACTGCTTGCACTGTCATTTCATGACTTGATTCATTAGCTGCTAAAAAATAAACGAGCTTTCTTTCACCCGGATGAATTTGTATATGGCGCTGTAACGGATTAAATTTAAATAAAAGATTATTGTGTAAAGTCGTTGTAAAAGTCACATTAATTGTGCGGGAATAATCAATTTTCATGCCAGGCGCGGCTGTTGCTGCATAATTTGCTGCTTTGCCATTAATTCCAGTCTGTTTACAAATTAATTGATACAGAGGTACTAACATATAAGCAAAACTAAACATAAAAATAACGCCACAAACTAATACGCACAAAAGACGTTTGTGGCTTCTTCTTTTAATAGACTGCATTAGGGAACCTGAGGCGCAGTCTCAAAAGTATGGTAAGGCACAGGTGATGGTAGCGTCCATTCTAAACCTGTTGCTCCTTCCCATACTTGATCGCTGACTTGATAGGTACGTTTGCCAAAGCATGCTTTCATTACAATATACAGAAAAATCAATTGTGAAAAACCAAAGATAAAGGCACCTATCGTACAAATTTGATTAAAATCTGTAAATTGTAATGCATAATCAGGAATACGGCGTGGCATCCCTGCTAATCCTAAAAAGTGCATAGGCATAAATGTTAAATTCATCCCGATGGTAGTTAGCCAAAAATGAAGTTGTCCTAATCGTTCGCTATACATTTGGCCTGTCCATTTGGGTAACCAATAATAGACAGCTGCAATAATAGTAAAAAGCGAACCTGACACTAATACATAATGAAAATGCGCAACAACAAAATAGCTATCACGGTATTGGTAATCACTCGGAACTAAAGCCAACATCAACCCTGAAAAACCACCGAATGTAAACATCACTAAAAAACCGAGCGCAAATAACATGGGTGTTTCAAAGCTTAAAGAACCTTTAAAAATAGTCGCGACCCAGTTAAATACCTTAATACCTGTCGGTACAGCAATCAACATAGTGGCATACATGAAATAAAGTTGCGCTGCAAGAGGAGCCCCTGTTGTAAACATGTGGTGCATCCAAACTAAAAATCCTAAAATCGCAATTAACATTGTGGCATAAACCATAAATCGGTAGCCAAATAACGGCTTGCGAGAAAAAGTCGGTATAATAGCTGAAATGACGCCAAATCCTGGCAATATTAAAATATAAACTTCTGGATGACCAAAAAACCAAAAAAGATGTTGAAACAAGAGCGGATCTCCGCCACCTGCTGCATTAAAAAAACTGGTATGAAAATGACGATCCATTAACATCATTGTGACACAACCTGCTAACACAGGCATGACAGCCAACAACAGAAAGGCTGTGACCAGCCAGCTCCATACAAATAAGGGCATCTTCATCCATGTCATACCAGGAGCTCGCATATTAAATATGGTTACCACAATGTTAAGGGCTGCCAGGATTGAAGATGCGCCCATTAAATGGATAGAAAAAATAAAAAAATCTGTGCTCTTAGGGCCGTAAGTCGTAGATAAGGGCGCATAGAATGTCCACCCGAAATCCGGCGCTGCGCCACTTGTCAATAATGTGCTGATCAAAAGAGTAAATGCAAAAGGTAATAACCAGAAACTCCAATTATTTAAACGGGGTAGCGCCATATCAGGTGCGCCAATCATTAAAGGAATGAGCCAATTGGCGAGCCCTGCCAGCGCAGGCATAATCACGCCAAACACCATAATTAATCCGTGCAAGGTAGTCATTTGATTGAAAAATTCAGGATCAATTAATACCTTTCCTGGCTCAAATAATTCAGTCCGAATAATAAGTGCCATGGCACCTGCTACAAACAACATAATAAAGCTCAGCATTAAATAGAGTGTACCTATATCTTTGTGATTTGTTGTAAACAGCCATCGTTTAATACCCGTAGCAGGGCCATGAGAATCATGGTCTTCATCATGCGCATGAGCTATTGTCATTTGATATACTCCACTTTTAACGATTGTTTGTATGGGCAGCCGTCCTCACCTGAAATTAACGCGAACTGCCAGAACCGGATTTTACTCTGACTCGTTCGACATCACCAGGCTGTGCTGAAAGAGGATAGTGATGTTTTGTATTTAAAACATCATTACCCCACGCATGGCGAATATAAGTCACCACTGCAGCTATACTCTTATCATCTAATTGTTCGCCAAAGGCTTGCATTGCAGTACCTGGCACACCTGTGAGTACATACGCAATATTGGCATCAAGCGAACCTGTGACAACACGACTATTTTTTAAAGCAGGGAAATTTGGCGGTAGCCCTAACCCACTCGCTTGATGGCACATAACACACGATTTTTCATATTGCGCTTTACCTAATTTCATCAATTCTTGTTCTGTGATAGGTGATAAATTTACAACAGGTTGTGGTTGATTCATTGGACTAGGGGGATGACGTGTTTTCAACCATGCCTCAAAATCGGCTTGTGAGACTGCCTGAACGACAATCGGCATAAAACCGTGATTAATGCCACACAACTCACCACATTGGCCACGATAAATACCAGGTTTCATCACATAAATCCAATTTTCATTAATATAACCTGGAATGGCATCTTGTTTAATGCCTAACTCAGGCACCCACCACGCGTGGACTACATCATCGGCTGTAATTAACAGTTTCACTTTAGTATTCACTGGTACAACAAGTGGCTCATCTACTTCTAATAAGAACCATTTGTTTTTAGGTGCCATATTATGAATCTGATCTTGTGTCGTTGAAAGATTACTAAAAAAGCTGATGCCTTGATCTAGATATTCATATTTCCATTTCCATTGATACCCTGTGATTTTTACTGTGAGTGCGGATTCATCAGTATTATGAATGTGGGAAAGTACTCGAGTGGCGGGAATGGCGAGTATAACTAATATTAAAAATGGAATAGCTGTCCAAAAAATTTCTAAGCCTAGATGTTCATGAAAATGAACCGCTTGTGCCCCTTTGGATTTACGGTATTTAATCAGTGAAAAAATAAGTACGCTAAAAACAATGGCACCAATACCACAACACACATAAAAACACGCCATATGAAGGTTATAAATTTCACGGCTCGTAGGTGTGACACCATAAGGCATATTAATACCTGACGTGGCAAAGGCCATAGCGGTAAAAAAATAAACATTTAAAAAAAGAATAGTTGTAATTAATCGTTGCATAGATAACTCTGTATTTATTGATCGCGCAACAATTAAACCATATTTTCTAAATAAAACAAGCACTATAATACTTTGCATTCATCACGAATCACTATAAAATGTCGAGCAACTACAACAAGGATTCTTTGTGAAACAGTTTATACAGAAAATAATGCTATCTAAAAAAATTCTTAGCGTTTTAGCTTTGATCTTGCTTCTTTTTATCATTTGCGCTGGTTATGTTATTACAGGCGTGCAAAAGAACTTGGCAGCTATGGCAGAGCCTGCTGAAGAAGTCACGTATTTCCCCTCCTATCCACCTGTTAACACAACAGGCAAAAACGCTGAATTGATTCAACGCGGGGAATATCTGGCTAAAGCAGGTGACTGTATTGCTTGTCATACCAATACTTTTGAAAAAGGAAAAACATTTGCAGGCGGTTTGCCTATGCAAACACCTTTTGGGGTCATTTACACGCCTAATATTACACCCGACAAATCAACAGGTATTGGCAATTGGACAGATGCACAATTTATTAAAGCCATGCGCCAAGGAATATCACCCGCCGGTGAACATTATTACCCTGCTTTTCCTTATTTATATTTTAATCAGATGACGACTGAGGATCTCAAAGCCTTAAAAGCTTATTTAGAAGCTATCCCTGCCATTACACAAAAAAATAAATCGAATGATATGATTTGGCCTTTTAATTGGCGCTTTTTACAACTCGGATGGAAGCTATTATTTTTCTATCCAAACAAAGTAGATTCCTACGTACCTAATCCCCACTATTCAGCCGAATGGAACCGAGGCGCTTATCTCACAAACGGCCTAGGACATTGTGCCATGTGCCATACCCCTTCTTATTATATTTTAACGCCTAATCTTCCGTTAGGCGCTCCTATTCGAAAATATAATTTGACGGGTGCTAAAATACAAGGCTACCTTGCGCCTAATATTATGAAAAAGAATATCGAGAATGTTTCTAATGAAGAATTATTACAAGTCTTTACGCATGATCGTGTGATTGGCGGAGGCAAAATAGAAGGACCTATGCTGGAAGTGAATAAAAACAGCTTAAGTTATCTTTCACGGGAAGATTTACTGAGTATTATTACTTATTTAAAAACAGTAGACAGTGAACTTCCCCCTAAACCCAAAGCTCCTAAAGGAGCCCCTGGCAAACCTGTTTATGAAAGTTATTGCTCTGGTTGTCATGCCACAGGTGCAGGTGGCGCACCCAAATACGGTGATGCAAGTGCATGGGGCCCTCTTATCAAAAAGGGAATCAATACTGTCTATACGAACGCATTAAAAGGCATTGGCGGCATGCCAGCGAAAGGAACTTGCCTCTCTTGCAACGATGAAGAAATAAAACAAGCGGTAGATTATATGGTCGCTTCTGTGACTGGTAAAATGGCACGTAATAGCGTTCCTGTGCAGAAAAGATTAACTTTAGAGGATGGTAAGCATCTCTATGAAACCAATTGTAGCGTTTGTCACGCTGTCGGATTTAAGAAAGCCCCTAAACCAGGTGATATCGCAGCCTGGAAGCCCATGGTTAAAGCGGGTTTTCTTACAACCTATCGGAATGTGTTAGAAGGTAAAAACGCCCATCCCCCTCGGGGTGGTTGTTCTGATTGTTCAGATGCAGATATTATTGCAGCAGTAAAATACATGATGCAGGTCAGCGCGCCTGATCAAAATTATAGTTTGTGGTAGCAGAGGTTAATCCATGGATCATGAAAAAAAATATTATTTGCCTCCGCCAAGCAGTTGGCCTTTGAAAGGTTCTATTGCTCTCATTTGTACTGTGGTCGGTGCTGCGAATTGGTTACATGATGTGTGGTTCGGGCCCTATTTATTAGCTTTTGGATTATGTTTTTTATTTTATATGATTTATGGCTGGTTTGGTCTTGTTATTCAGGAAAATCGTGCAGGATTACTGGATAATAAAAAAATGGATCATTCTTTTCGATGGGGCATGTGTTGGTTTATTTTTTCTGAGGTCATGTTTTTCGGCGCGTTTTTTTTCGCTTTATTTTATGTTCGGTTGATTGCATTGCCTAATTTAAGCGGCTTCAACGTGCCTATTTTAAGCCATGTGTTATTATGGCCTCATTTCCACTTTGCGTGGCCACTCTTAGCCAATCCCAATCCAGGCGTTTATGTTGGGCCGCAATCAGTAATGGACACTTGGGGCATTCCTGCGATTAATACATTCCTATTATTATCCAGTGGCGCGACTATTACGGTTGCACATTGGAGCTTATTAAAAGATAACCGTTTAACCATGCTCATTTTTCAATTATTCACTATCCTTTTAGGGATTGCATTTTTGATTATGCAAGCGCATGAATATGCGGAAGCTTATTTAAAGAAGGGTTTAACCTTAGCCTCTGGTATTTATGGCACCACGTTTTTTATGCTGACAGGTTTTCATGGCTTGCATGTGACCATTGGTACGCTAGGTTTAATCGTTATTTTATACCGTATGTTAAGACGAGATTTTGATTCACGGAATCATTTTGCATTTGAAGCCGTGTCCTGGTATTGGCATTTTGTGGATGTTGTCTGGTTATTTTTATTTATTTTTGTGTACTGGTTATAAAAACTGCGCATGCATTTCATAAAGTTTATTCATTTATTATTTGCATTAGGATTAGTGGGTTTAACAACGTTTTGTATTCTCTCGAAAAATATAGTATTTCGCAGAAACGCTAAAAAAATATTACTTTTGATGAGCATATTCGCTTTGATGACAGGCGTTTTGCTCGTTTACCAAACCCCTTATACTTTTCACACGCCCTGGATACAAGCAGCTTTCATATTGTTAGGTATTTTTATTACGGGAATATTATTTTCTTTTTATAAAAAAATAGATCATCCATTTTTCTATAGTATTTTATTAATATTGCTTATTTTAATTTCACAAGATGCTGTGCGAAAAATAACTTTTTTCAAATAATTATGGAGACGTTCTTTTTGAGAAAGATTCCGCTGCCTTTAAGTCTTTCAATAAATCAGGTTCATAGCGCTGTAAAACAGCTTTCATGTCTGGACTTAATTCTGTAATAATCACAGAAATATTTTTTGCGTGAGCGTGATATAATATTGCTTTTTTTAATGCGTGTAATGCCTGTATGTTCGTATCTATTTTTTCTTTACGATAAGATACAAAGAAAGACATATCTTTATATCGCTGTTGTTTTAATTGATTTATTTCTGCATCAAGGCGATGAATAAGTTCATTCGAGGTAATAGCAGCATTTTGCGCAGCTTGTATCATTTTTCCCGTCTCTCCTTCAAAGAGTAAGTACGCTTTATCAGGGTTATCTTTTTTAATTTTTAAGATAGCTGATTCTAATGGTACTTTGCGTTTCAGGTCTGTCTTTAAAGCACGTATCATTTCATATTTTTCCCTGTTGGTATTTGATTTAAAAAAGGCGTTTTCTAATATATCTATTCGAGCATCTATTAAATTTAATATATATTGATTTTCTGGAGAGAGGGGCGTTGCAGAGGGGGCTTCTTTTTCCTCTTCTACCTTAACTACAGGCGCAGGGCCAGATAATATTGTTTTAGTCCGTAGTTCTTTAGAAATAGCTTTTTCAATAAATTCAAGGTGATCTAAAAGTTTCCTATCGTATTGGCTTAAAATTTCTCTATCTGTGGGATCTAACTGCCTAAACGCTTCTTTCCGATTATTATTCTTTATCAACATCTGTAATTTTTCACAAGCAATTATTCTTTTTTCTAATAATTGTTTATTACTATTAAAATAATAAGTGCCGCGTTGTTTTTTGAGCATTTCCAATTCTGCTGTTAATTCATGAAAAAGAATATCAGGCGATAGGCTTTTATATTCCAGTTTTTTTAATACAGTTGCTGTACGGCCTTCATATAATAAGTGAATAGTTTTTGGGTTATTTTTCCTTAATTTTTCCAAATTATCTTCCAGTGAGCCATCTGAAACAAGCTGCTTAAGCAAGCTTATTTTAACACTGTCTTTTTGTTCAGAAAGATGGAGAATATGCGTCTGAATAAGTTCACTCATCTCAGCTTTAATCCTATTTGCTTTTATTTGAGCTGCGTTCAAAGGCATTGCTTTTTCTTCTGCAGTCTCTTCTACTGAAGGAAAAATGGCTTCTTTTGACATAGAATTTTTTTCGCGTTCTTCTATTAACTTTCTTTGTATAGCAGGAATAGTTTGTGCGAGTAAAGATGCTCGTTGTGCGCGAATGGATGCTATATAAGGATAACGGTCTTCGGGAGGGAAGTCATAGCCTAGATTGTTTATTTGTTTCTGAAACTTAGAAAGAAATGCGAGTCGATTAGCCAGATATCCTTCTTTCAGACATAATTGAATTTCTAATTCATCACTAAATAATACGATTCTTTTGATTATTTTATTAATTTCTATTGCGATGAGTTCGCCTTCTTCTCTAGGAAGATTAGATAATATTTTTAAAGCAGCAGGTAACCCACGGAGTACTTTTTGGATTTGAGAAAAATGATTGTACGCAAAATTTAATAAGTTAGGTTTTTCATCAGCAGCAGTATCTAAATTCTCGTGTAATGTTTTTAAATCTGTTGCCAATTGCAGTATTTCCAACAGTGGCTCTTTTAATTCAGGTTTAAATCTATCTAAAACCAGAGATTGTAATTTCATTATTTCATCTTTTATTAAACTGACTGCTATTTTCGTTTTGTCTCTTATTGTTTGTGCTGGATGTTCTTTTTTTGCTTTTACACCACCTCTTTTTTCTTTAGCTCTTTCCATAAGGGCATCCAGATAGGGTATTTTTATTTTAGATAATTCACCCAATATTTTATTTTCCTTTACCTCATAAAGCGCTATGGCTAATTCCATCGTTTTCTGAGACAAAGCATCCGCTTGTTTAGCACGAAATTCAAGGCGATCAAAGGGGGTGTGAAATTTTTTATCTTCGGGGTTTTGTTTTAATTCATTTATTTCTTTCGTTATTTTTTTCACCTTCATGAATGCCTTTCCTGCAGACTCGATCCAATGTGGTTGATGCACTTCTGTTTTTTCTGAGTCTACTTGCTTTTCTTCAACAAAATAGAGTTGATAAATATCTTTATCAAGCGCATTTTCTAATGCCTTTTCAATCTCTGCCATTAATTGATTTGCTTTTTTCAGTAAACCTACATCCTGTGAAATATCTTCTTCTTGTTTTTGTTCTTGTTCTGGTTCTTGTACCTTGGCTTCTTGTTCTAGCTCAGGAGCCCCGAGTCCTTGTTCTAGTTTTGGAGCCTCGGATTTTTTTGATAAGCGCTCTCTGACTGCCTGTACTCGCTCATAATTTTCTTTTAACGTACCTTTCAAAAAATAATAAAAACTTCCAACAGTTGAATGCTGCAATGGCTGTACATCCCCAAGTGCGGCGTTTCTTCTTTCAATACGCGCTCTGTGTGGTGAATCAGGGGGTAATGCTTCCAGCATTGCTTCGCGTTGTTTCAAAAGAGATGCTTTAAAAGGATAAAGCTCTGGCAAGGGATACTCTGCATTTTTTATTGCTTCGATATAAATATTGTTAAATTCTGCATATAATTCTTCTATAGATTTTCCATCAACTAAAGGAACACTTGCTAGTGAACCTGCTTCTAAACTTAAAGTAATTTCAATTTTATCCATGGCTAATACAAGTGCTTTAACAGCTTGATTGTAAACTTCCATCAGAGCTAATGCGGCTGCTTTTTTATCAGGAGATAATTTCTTAAAATTCTCAAGTGATAACAGAGAAAATAGTTCTAACCTGATTTTTTTGTACATATCCACGGGTAATATATGTTCTGCTATGAGACGGGCATTAAAGTTATCTGCCCCTGATTTCAACTGATCCAGCTGGCTTGATAAGGAAGATAACATAGGTAATGCGAGCAGTTCCTGAAAAGTATCCATTAATAGAGGTATTTTTCCTGTTAGCTCGGCCGCGCCTGCCACCAACTGTGAAAGATCTTTTTTAGGAGTAGGCACCCCTGCCCGTTCTGCTAACTTCCTAGTGAATGCATCAACTTCTTCAATATTTTTTTCAGTTAGGACCACTTTTTTATCTTCGGATAAAGCCCATTTTGGAGTTCTTTTTTCTCCTATTTCGATCTCTTCTTCTTTAACAGCCCCCAAAAATCCTTTTTTTTCGTAAGGCTCATACATTTTTATAATATTAAAGATTTCTTCTTTATTCACAACCGCTTCATGACCTACAAATTTGTTATCTCTCATCACTTTTGCATAATATTGACCATCTTTATTGAGATAAATAACAATAGCAGCTTTTGATTTCACTTGATCAGCTTCAGCTTTATTCGCAACAATATACAAATTAAAATCTACATCTGCCAATTTTTTTCCTGCGTCAATCATTTCGCTTGTTAGATTCATCAGTCTTGTCACTACATCATCTTTTTTCTCGCCTGCCTCTGCACCTGCCGCCTCTAAAAAACTACTGTATTTATCTTGAATTTTATTAAGCATTTCTTCCAAAGAATCTACCATTGGCTCGACAAGTTCCGTTATTTGTCTGCGTTGAAGCTGACTTGCAGGCGACAGAATCTTTTTTATATTTCTATAGATTTCTTTTACATTTGAAATTAGCCCCGCATCTTCGTTATCTTGTTGACCTGGGTTTTTTCTTTGCATAAGATTTCCTCCTTCACTACGCTGTATTTCTGGGCGCTGTGTTTTCCACTGAGAGTTTCTTAAGTTTTTCTAATTCTTTCAACAAATCAGGTTCATAGCGTTTCAAAACAGCTTTATGCTGTGGACTTAAGTCATGAACAATACTAGAAACACTCTGATTATTGTCAGAGGATTGAAGTTTCATTTTTATTTCTTGCAATGACTGAATACGATTCTCTAATGTTTTCTTATGACTATTTGAGAAAAGGTATAAGCGGGTATATCGCTGCTGTTTGATATTATTTATTTCAATATCAAGACGGTGAATTAATTCAGAACGAGTCATCGTTAGATGTTGAGCTTCTTTGATTTCTTTCCCTATCTTTCCTTCAAATAATAAATGAATATGTTCTTTTATCTCAGGTTTATTTATTTTCAGGTTTAAAATAGCAGCATCCACAGAGATGTTTTTCTCTAATTCAGCCCTTAAATTTACAAGCAAGCTGTGTAGTTTTTTATTTTTTTCTAAATGACTAAAAGGTTGTAATTCATTTATTCGCTTGTCAATTAAATCGAGTGCATGGGCTCGCTCTGTGTTATTTTTTTGCGATGCTACTTCAGGAGGAATTACAGGGGCATTTTTTTTAGCATTTGTTCCCAGAATGGTTTTAGGGCGATTCTCTACGCTCATTTCTTTTTCAAGCAATTTAAGATTTTTAATAAATAAGGGATTAATTTTTTTTAAAATATTATGCTCTTCACGTTTTAATTTATTTAACGCATCTATCAAACTATGGGTTTCTATTAATAATTGCAGTCTTTCTAAAGCTTGTATCTTTTCTTCTAATAATTTTACATTGGTTTGTTCAAGCAAATGGCCTGTGCTATCACGTTTTCTTTTTAGTTTGATTAATTCCGAAGATAGTTCATTGAAGATAGTCTCGGGTGGCGCCAGTTTGCGTTCTAACTGTCTTAAATAAATACCTGTTCTACCTGAATATAATAGATTAATATCTTTTGGATATTGTTCCCTTAATTCTTTTAATTTATCTTCGAGTTCAACTGGACTGTTACAAGAGAGTAAATCTTTTAATAAATTAGTTTTTCTAATACTATTCTTCTCTTTCTTTAAAAGCCCAAGAGAATGTTCAATTTCAGCTTTAAATGCTTCATCAACAAGTGGTTGTACCAGCTGTTGTCTTTCTTTCATTTTATCTATTTGTCTTGCAATTAATTCTTTTTCAACATCTAATTCTTTTTCAACATCTGATTCTGAAAGAAAATGTTCAATTTCAGCTTTAAATCCTTCATCAACAAGTGGTTGTACCAGCTGTTGTCTTTCTTTCATTTTATCTATTCGTCTTGCAATTAATTCTTTTTCAACATTTGATTCTGAAGATGCCAATAAAGCTTCTCTTTGAGCATGAATAGCTTTTAAATAAGGGTAACGGTTATCTTCTGGAAAATCGTAACCGAGTTCTTTCACTTTAGCATGATAGCCACCTATTATATGTGGTATTTTTTCAGTCAAAAATCCCTCTTTAAGGCAAAATTGAATTTCTAATTTATCACTTAGCAATATCATATTTTTGAATATTTCATTGATTTGTATCGCCATTTTTTTAGCTTCGTCTGTCGAGAGTTCTTTAAGTTTTTCTAAACTTTGCACTAATTGAATCACTGCGGTTTTAATTTCAGAAAAATGGCTATATGTAAATTTTAGAAGATTAGGTTTCTCGCCCGCTGCTCTGTCTACGTTTTTATATAACTTATCTAACTTCTTAGCTAAGGATGCTATTTTTTCTAATGAACCAGTAAGACCTGTTTTTTCCTCAATATTAATTTCACTAAATTCTGAAATTTTTTGAAGAAGGTTTTTTAATTCTTCCAAATAAGATTGAAACTTACCTTTTTCTACTAATTCTTTATTCGCCACAATAAAATCTTCTTTTGCCTCTGCTTCTTCGCCTAAAGAAACATCTTCTTCTTTCTTTTCTATAAAAGAAAAATCTTCTTCCACTAGTTCTTCATCTATTGCAAGCTCTTCTTCCGCCTCTGCTCCTTCGTCTAAGGAAACATCTTCTTCTTTTTCTCGAGAGGACAAATTTTCCTCTTCTACAACAGGCATTGGTTCTTCTTGTGTTTGAGAATTAATCTTTAATTTTCCTTTGAGGTAATTCATTCCAGGAATATTAAATTTATCTAACAGTGAGTGTGCCTGTATATCTGAGGCGAAATCATTTAAAATAGGGTTTTCTTTTATGCGATTAAAAATAGTTATAAGCTCTTGGCCTGCTTTTACCAAAGCCTCCATTTGTTTTTTTCGAAATTGAAGTCGAGAAAAAAGATTTGTCATTTCTTCGGGGGGCGGTGGCTGCTGCAATGCAGCCAGTTTTTCCATTATTTCCTTGAGATTAGCCAATAATTTTCCTGCATCTACAATCCAATGAGGATCTTCAACTTCTTCTTTTTTTTCTTCAAGTTCTTTTAAACTTCTACAAAAATATCGTTTATATATTTCTGGATCAAGCATCTCTTGCAATTTCTTTTCCGCAGTCTCGATCAATTGATTAGTCTGATTAATAGCACTACCCAATAAGGGTAGTTGAAATAACTTCTCAGGATCAAGTTGCTTGGCGTTCTCCAACTTACCGGCTACATTTTCTACCTTCTCTTCTAAAGCTTGATTAACTTTATAAAATTGTTTCATTAAGGGTTCAATATCTTGGCCTATCCTGATCACCTCGGTGCCTAGCTGTTTTAGGCTTACTTCTATACCTGCCGATTTCTTTAAAGCACTCGTTAAATCAGCCATATTTGTTCCTGGTTGCCCAATGATCTCTCCATCTTCATTATGCGTGACAGGATATTCGGCATTGAAAAACCAGCCTAGATGAGTAATAGTATGCGAAGAAAATTTCCAAGATGTTAGAGGGATATCAGAATCAACCCCGCGCAAATAAAGTTGCTGAGTCTTGTGGTTCCGGTAAATAACAACAGCAGAGCGGGGTTGAATCGCATCAGCCTGAGCTTTATCATGAACATAATAAAGTTTAGGTGTAGTAAAGACAGCTGAGAGTCCTGTCCCTTTTGCCCTTGTTTCTTCTAGCATGCTTGCCAATTTTTCTATTTCTATTGTTAGCTCGCTCTTGTCAGGGTCAAGGACTTTCGCTATCGCTTTCATATTTTCAATCATTGGTTTTAATTCATCTATCTTTTTCTGCCATTCTTTCACATGGCTTTTCATCTGAGCTGGTATTGTAGAAATATAATCATATATCTTCTTTAGTTCAGACAGCATTTCCCACCAATCCATGTTCTGTGGTGTCTTTGGCGGTTCCCTGGATGACGACATATAAAACTCCCCTTATCCTTTGTATTGATTTAAGTATAGACACTCTGCGAAAATAGGGGCTTTTAAAAGAAAGTTATTTAAACAATGGGGAATATGCGTTATTTCTATGATTTTATTAAATTATTTCACTTTATCAGCGCGGCTATCTTAGTAATGAGCTTTTGCTATAGCAGTGGTTTATGGCTACGTTTGAATAAAGAAGCGTTAGATCGTATTCTGGCGCAGACAGGGGCTGTAATTATTCCCTGCGCGCTTTTTCAATTAATGACAGGGTTTACGCTAGTGAGTCTGAAATACTCTGAGCTGCCTTTATATTGGATTGAAGCCTGTATTATTGGGTTTATAGTAGCCATGGCGATGTGGTTTTTATTTATTTATGGCTTGTTTCTTAATAGAATACAACCTATTTGGTTATCCATTACATTAATAGTATGCGCTATAAGTTTATTATTTCTGGTTTTTTTGATGAGTAACGCACCTCTATGACGATACAACTCAGTATTCATGAAGTAGCGTTTGAGCGAAATCAAGAGCAATTATTCCAGCCTATTCACGCAACATTGGAAGCAGGTGAGTTATTGCAAATTCAAGGAGTAAATGGCAGTGGCAAATCGACATTATTACGAATGATTGCAGGTTTTATAGAACCGCATGCAGGTAGAATTGAATGGCAAGGGCAATCGATTTTTCAGCAATTGAGCCAGTATCAATCTCAATTACATTATCTAGGCCATCAAAATGGGATTAAACCAATGCTAACCGTGGATGAGAATTTGCATTTGCAATGCGCGCTTTGGGGCAATATTCTCCATAAAAGAAAGAGAGCAAGCGTCATAGAGGCTATTGGCTTGCTATCTGCAATAAACACGCTGGCCCATCAGTTATCGGCGGGACAATTGCGTCGTCTTGGTTTCGCTAAATTATTATTAAATCCTGCCAAGATATGGATATTAGATGAACCTATGACGGCATTAGATACTGAAGGGCAAGGTTTCTTTAATGCTATATTAAAGCGGCATCTGGAAAATAATGGGATTGCTATTATAGCAACGCATAGTGATTTAATGTTAAAAAGTCAGGTGCGAATATGCAGGAATGTGCTGAATTGAGGGCATAGATATGTATCGCACTTTATTTTATATCACATTCCATGAAATAAAAATAACAGCCCGTCAGGCCTATTCCTGGCTCACCCCTTTATTATTTTTTGTGATAGTGGTGTGCCTGTTCCCGATAGCCATAGGCACTGACCCTAGTCTACTTTCTAAGATCGCGCCAGGTGTGATTTGGGTAGCGGCTTTACTGGCAATACTAATCTCTATGAATAAGCTCTTTAGTCATGATGCACAAGACGGCTGCTTAGATGGATGGTTACTCAGCACTTACCCGTTAACTCTGTTAGTGCTGGTTAAACTATTCAGCCATTGGCTTACGCATTGTTTGCCCCTTATCTTCATTAGCCCATTGTTGGGATTTTTGTTACACTTGCCAGCCAATGAAATAAGCGCTCTTCTGCTGAGTTTATTATTAGGTACACCTGTTTTACTGCTTTTAGGTGCGATTGGCGCTGCTTTGATTGTGGGGATTCGAAGTCATGGCTTATTATTGCCGATTTTAATTATGCCGCTTTATATCCCTATTTTAATTTTTGGAACCAGTATGCTTGTGTCAGCCCATCTTAATCAACCTATAGCGGGCTACCTGGCAATCATGGGTGCGTTGATGTTATTGAGCCTTGCTTTTGCGCCTTTTTTAACGGGTATTGCATTACGAATTGGAGTAAATCAGTAAATGGTCAATTGGTTTAAATATAAATTCTTAACGCCTAAAACATTTTATGCAACGAGTACTTCTTTTTTGCCCTGGCTGACTGGCGCCTTTATTGTATTATTTTTTTATGGGTTATTCACGGGTTTGTTTATTGTACCTGCGGATTATCAACAAGGGGATGGGTTTCGCATTATGTATGTTCATGTACCGAGTGCGTTTGCTGGGATGGGTATTTATTTCGTGATGGCAATTTCTGCTATGCTGACTTTAGTGTGGCGCATTAAAATAGCCGCTATTTGCATGGCGTGTAGTGCGCCTATTGGCGCGTGGTTTACTTTTTTAGCATTAGTGACAGGTGCTATTTGGGGTAAACCGATGTGGGGCACCTGGTGGATCTGGGACGCACGCTTGACTTCCATGTTGATACTTTTATTTTTATATCTAGGTTTTATAGCATTGCGTTCTGTCATAACGGATACGCAACGGGATCGCGCAAGTAGCCTTATTGCATTGGTCGGTGCGATTAATTTACCCATTATCCATTATTCAGTGGTATGGTGGAATACCTTGCATCAAGCATCGAGTTTTAATTTATTTTCTGCCCCTGCTATTGCCCCTGTGATGCTCTACCCATTATTAAGCGCTATTGCTGCTTTTTTCTTATTTTATTTTATTATTTTAATTATTCGTATGCAAAATGAAATTTTATTGCGTGAAATAAAAACCGAATGGGTCAAGAAGGTCATACTATCATGATAATGGATATGGGTGTTTATAATATTTATATCTGGCCTGCTTATGGCATTACTTTACTGGTATTCATTATCAACATCGTCAGTGCGCTCTATAAAAAATATCAAACAAAAAAAAGAATTAAAAGAAAATTAAGATGAATAAACAACAAAAAAATAGACTTGCCGCGCTTATCAGTCTTATTTTTATTTTAGGGGCTGCCATCGGTTTAATTTTATATGCGCTAAAACAAAATATTAATTTATTTTATACACCCACTGAGTTATTAAAAACTTCATTACAGCCTACTCAAATAATACGTGTGGGAGGCTATGTCAAAAACCATAGCGTGCATTATGATTATTCAGGTGAAGAAGTGACTTTTATAATAACCGATCATCGGCATGAATTAAAAACGAGTTATCGTGGCGTATTACCTAATTTATTTCGCGAAGGGCAAAGTGTTGTTGTGACAGGTACACTAGCAAATTCTTTATTAAAAGCCATTGAAGTTCTTGCGAAACACGATGAAAAATATATGCCTCGCGCGATTAAAACTTTATTAGAGAAACAACAGCATGGTTCCTGAGTTAGGCAGTTTTGCCGTTATTTTAGCGTTATGCTTTGCGATTATTCAAAGCACCATGCCGCGACTGACCCGCCGTGCGGCCATTGGACAATTGGTTTTTTTACTTTTTTCAATTTTTTGTTTAATGCTGTGTTTTTTAAAAAATGATATGAGTGTACTTTATGTACGCCAGCATTCTCATACCTTATTGCCTTTTATCTATAAAATAGGCGCAACATGGGGAGGGCATGAAGGTTCATTATTATTATGGTGTGTTATTTTAAGTGCATGGACAGTTGCATTAACTTTTTTTATTGATCAACGAATAGAAGAAAAATTTCTAACACGCGTATTAATGATATTAGGCGTGATTAGCACAGGATTTATTTATTTTTTAATAGCGACTTCTAATCCGTTTCAGCGTTATTTTCCTGATACCTTAATCGTGGGAGATGATTTAATGCCATTATTGCAAGATCCTGGCCTTTTATTTCATCCGCCTATGCTGTATTTAGGTTATGTCGGGTTTGCGATTCCGTTTGCTTTTGCAATCAGCGCATTAGTTAAAGGGCAATTTAATAAAACAGAACTCAAGGCATTAAGGCCTTGGGTGATGTTGCCTTGGGCATTACTCGGTTTTGGGATTGTTTTAGGAAGTTGGTGGGCTTATCGTGAATTGGGCTGGGGAGGCTGGTGGGCGTGGGACCCTGTTGAAAATGCGTCACTCTTGCCATGGTTATCAGCGACAGCATTAATCCATTGTTTAATTGTCGCTGAAAAAAGAGGTGTCTTTAAAGCGTGGACTATTTTACTGGCTATTATTACGTTTGCTTTAAGTTTAATAGGTACTTTTTTAGTAAGATCCGGCGTATTGGTTTCTGTACATGCGTTTGCGAATGATCCTTCTCGCGGTATTTATTTATTAATTTACCTCGCTTCTATTATTGGCAGTGCTTTGTTTCTTTATATTTTTCGTATTAAATTTTTTAGCCGTCTGCCAACTTTTCATCTTTTATCACGAGAAACATTATTGCTGATCAATAGTATTATTTTATTAGCCGCACTCTCGACTATTTTAATTGGCACATTGTATCCTATTGTTCTTGATGCATTGAATCAGGAAAAAATTTCAGTTGGAGAACCCTATTTTAATCTTGTTTTTGCACCTATTATGCTGCCGTTATTATTATTAATGAGCATTGCTCCGCATACGCATTGGAGAAAAGAATCCTTTAAAAAGTTATGGAAAAAATCACGTCTAACTTTATTAATAAGTCTATCGCTGGGTATTGTATTGCCATGGCTGAGTGGTTTTAAATTGCATTATTTAACCTTCATAGGACTTTCTATAGGGATATGGATTATTTTAGCCACTGTAGAATATGGATATCAATTATATGTTTCACAAAGAAAAATTATTCTGACGCATTGGTCTATGATTATTGCACATATTGGCATCGCAGTTTTAATGTTAGGTATCGTTATGAATAAATCTTACAGTGAAGAACGTCAAGTAAAAATGCGTCCTGGTGATAATGTTCTGCTAGCAGGTTATAAATTTAAATTTAAAAATACTTATGAAATGAAGCATGATAATTATACCAGTATTGTCGCGGATTTTACTGTTGTGAAACCATATGGAGGTTTTGAAGCGGTATCCGCAGAACAACGAATTTTCAGTAGCCATGAACAAACGATGAGTAAGCCAGGAGTGCTATATAATATTTTTAGGGATTTATATCTAGCATTAGGCGCGCCTTTAGAAGATGGCAATTGGTCTGTACGTATTTATTATAAGCCGTGTGTGCGTTGGATTTGGTTTGGGGGTTTTATGTTATTAATCGGCGGGTTATTGTCTTTATTAGCGTATCGGAGAAAAAATCCATGAGAACACTTTTACGCCCGACTATCCCGTTCATATTATTTTTATTGATTATCTTGGTATTATGGCGTGGGTTAGGGTTACATCCGAGTCAAGTGCCCTCCCCGCTTATCAATAAACCTGCACCTACTTTTCATTTGCCGACTTTACTTGGCTCGCCTTCTTATCTAACAGATAAAAATTTTCAAGGAAAAGTCAGTTTATTTAACATATGGGCAACTTGGTGTATCACATGTAAATCGGAACATGATTTTCTTTTAATATTAGCAAAAAATAAAGGGATTACTTTATATGGATTAAATTATAAAGATGATCCTGTTCAAGCGAAAAATTGGCTTAAAAAAAAGGGAAATCCTTACAAAATAATTGCCGTTGATTCATCAGGTGATACAGGTATTAATTGGGGCGTTTATGGCACGCCTGAAACATTTATTATTGATAAAAAAGGGATTATTCGCTATAAACAAATTGGCGCGATAACGCCTGACGTTTGGCAAAACACGCTAGAACCGCTTGTGCGAAAATTACAGGCTGAAAAATAAATGAGAAAAATACTGTTATTTTTATTGATAATATCGTTGCCATTATTTGCCGTAGAAGATTATTACCCATTCGCTTTCCCAAAAGATCAAGAACGTTTTCAAATCCTCACTTCAGAATTACGCTGCTTAGTCTGCCAAAATGAAAATTTAGCAGAATCTAATGCAAAGCTTGCTATTGATTTGCGAAACCAAATCTATCAACAAATAAAAATAGGGAAATCAAATGAAGCGATTATTCATTACCTCGTTGCTCGTTATGGAGATTATATTTTATATCGCCCCCCTTTTAATTTTTCAACTTTATTGTTATGGACAGCACCGTTTTTAGTTTTATTTTTGGGGATAATTTACCTAATTTATTATTTGCATTGCATTACAAAAAATCACTAAAAAACAGCGTGATTATTATATTAAATAAATTAAAGTTATAATTTTTTCTTAACCCACCCCATTTATTGATCAACCCTAATTTCTTTTTTAGTCAATGGCTTATAAAGCCAGATGGATTGCTAACTATTTAAAACTCCTCAGGTTCTCCAGTTAAAAATTAGACATGTACTATACTCAGCATAAGAAATGTAAAAACCGATTTTCGATAAATAATTATGGAGGTTTCTATGAGTATTCAAAAGAGTGAAGAAGAATTAGAGGAGGAGAAATTAATTAACGATGTCTATGAGAAATTATTGTATTTAACTTATCCAGAAAGTTACTATAACAAAGATACGCCGGGACATGAGATACTGAATGATTTGCATACAAGTCTTTTCGATAGTGAGAATCGTGCTTTATATGATGAGACATCTCCGTTTTCCTATCACTTTAATTTCAAACAGCCGCTTACCACAGACAAAAAGATCGATTATATACGTGCGTTACAAACAAAACTCCAGACTCTACTCGAGGATAGCCCATCATTAAAGGAAACCAGCCGAAAGAAACTTGCATGTGATATAGTTTCTGTATTAACACTACTTCCAGCTGCTCTGCGAGCGGGTTATAGTTATTATCACTATGGCAACGCTAATTTTTTTAAATCCGAAGCTCAAAGAATGGTAGAAAGTGCAAAAGACAAGCTGGAAAAGGAAAATATGAAACCTTTATTGGACAATTCACCTTCACCACGCAAATAGTAAGTACGGTAGGGTGGATTAGACGCCGTTTTTTGGCGTCGTAATCCACCGAATAAAATCTACCTTATAGCTTTTTGTTAATGCCATTTTATTTGGTGGATTACGACGCCAAAAAACGGCGTCTAATCCACCCTACACTATATTATATTATAAAATTATATTTTCCTGCGCCCATAAATCCTCCATGGTTTCCCGCCGCCGAATCAAATAGGTATTCTCTCTATCCACCATGACTTCTGCTGCTCGTGGCCGAGCATTATAATGAGAACTCATACAAGCACTGTAAGCGCCTGCTATATCAACCGCTAATAAATCTCCTTCTTGAATAGCAAGCATACGATTTTTACCTAAAAAATCTGATGACTCACAGACAGGCCCTACAATATCATAATTTTTTTCTTCAATAGTAGAATGAAGCGTGACGGGGATAATAGGATGCCAGGCATCATATAAAGCAGGCCGCAATAAATCATTCATTCCCGCATCTACGATAGCGAAATTTTTATGCCGAGTGTGTTTCAAATATTCAATGCGTGTTAATAAGATACCCGTGTTAGCAACCAAGGCGCGACCGGGTTCTACTATTATTTCTAGTGAATGCCCTGCTAATTTTTGACAAATTGCTTTTACATATTTTTGAATAGCCGGTGGTGTTTCATGTTTGTAACAAACACCTAAACCTCCGCCTACATCAATATGCTGTAATTGAATATTTGATTTTTTCAATAAAGCTACTAATTCTAATACTCTATCAATCGCTTCTAAAAAAGGGTTTAACTCTGTCAATTGCGAACCAATATGGCAGGCAATACCTATTAATTTACAATAGGGGAATGTTGTTTGAATTTTTTCACAAAGCGCTAATGCATCTTCAGAATCTATACCAAATTTATTATCACTGAGTCCTGTCGCTATATAGGGATGTGTTTTTGCATCAATATTGGGGTTGATGCGTAATGCAATGTTCACCACTTTTTTTTGCTGTGCTGCAAGCGTATGTAAACGTATTAATTCAGGCTCCGATTCAATATTAAAACACCCTACCCCCATTTCTATGGCTCGCAAAATTTCACGTTCTAATTTTGCTACCCCTGAAAAGATAATTCTTTTAGGATCGCCTTTAGCAAGTAATACACGTTCTAGCTCCCCCACTGACACAATATCAAAGCCTGCTTGTTTTTTTGCAAAAAAATTTAAAATGGCTAAATTTCCATTGGCTTTGACTGCATAGCAAATTTGGTAAGGTATATTGCCAAAAGCATCCGTAAATTCCTGCCAATTTTTCTCTAATGCTTGTTGAGAATAGATATAACAAGGCGTGCCATATTGTTTAGCAATAGAGGCTATATCGACTGATTCTATATGAAGTTTATTTTTTTGATAGGCGAGTTTTTGAAACATATTTTCCTTTATAAATAGAGTATAATGCGATAGTAAAGTAAAATTGCGTAAAATAAAATGAATGATTTATATCATATTAAGCCTCAGACAATCCACCTCTGGCAAATATTGCTAACGGATTTTATTGCGGAAGAACAAAGATTATTTCATTTCCTTAGCGAAGATGAAATGGCTCGTGCCTTACGTTTTCATCTACCTTTGCACCGACAGCGTTACATTATCACACGAGGTTTATTGCGTAAGCTATTAAGCTTATATACAACTCTCCCACCTGATAAAATCGCATTGACTTATGGAGAAAAAGGAAAACCTTATTTAAAAGAGAATCCCTTGAGTTTACAATTTAATCTTTCGCACTCCGATGAACGAGCTATTTATGGGTTTACTCTTCATCACGAAATAGGCGTTGACATTCAAAAAACCACTTCTTCTTTTAATGAAGGCGTTGCAAAGCGATTTTTTAGCGCATCAGAAATAGCAGAATTACTCGCATTGCCTACTCATGAACGAGCTGAAAAGTTTTATCAAATTTGGACAAAAAAAGAAGCCTTGATTAAAGCCATAGGTGGAAGTGTATTTTCATCATTCATGGATTTTTCTGTTTCTTCAACAGAAGTAAATCAACCCATTAAAGTGAAATTGCCACAAGGTGATGGCTATTTTTATGTAAAAAATATTTCATTACAGAATGCTGACGATTATCAAGCCGCTTTTTCAGCATGTACACCCCTGGAAGTCATTGTTAAGCAATTCTGATACTCAACCCATGTGACATTGTGAACAGCACACCAATAATGGGGCATCCAAGCATTTTGATGAGTAATAGGCTGCGCATCGCGACCTACAGAATAATATTTTTTATAAAAATCCGCTAAATCATTATCCTTAGTTAATCGCAACATACCGCTTATTAATGAACACGCCTTACAATCCGCTTGATAAGTGCTATTAAAATTATATTCCTTCTGCCATTTTGCATGAGGGGTTTGATTAATCGGGTAAAAATACGTATCAAAATCAATTAAATCGAATGTTTTGGGATTAAACTTAAAAACTTTCAAGCCAGGGTTGTTACCATGAATAGGACTGATAGC
>JAJONP010000090.1 GCA_021323555.1 Gammaproteobacteria bacterium
GCATCTATTAAAATTATCGTGTATTTTTTGTTTTACAAAGCTATTCATGATAGACAAATATTTTTAATTATCTTTTGATAAAGAGAAGGATAAACCAAAAATGCCGCATGGCCAGCATTATCTAGGCTGATGATTTTCACGTTATGCTTTAATAATTTAAGTTGATTTTCGTTTTGTCTCAGTATGGCGTCTTGCTTGTTAAGAATGTAAAATATTCTAGAAGATATATTTTGATACCCTTCTCTTAAATCAGTATTAAATAATACGTATAAAAGTTTTAATAAATAAGAGAAATCCAGATGTAAAAAATTTTCCAGCAGAAAATGTCTGTTTGATAAACATCGGTTTGGATAATTGATTAAGTTAATAAATTTAGCTATTTGTCTCTCTCTGTTATTTTTAAATAATTTGATAAAATTATCCGCATCACTTGGTTCTACCCCGTCCCAACCCGCTTCTGATAAAAATTTCGCTTGGCTTGATATTAAAATAAGTTTTTTTACCTTATTAGGAAATAGTGCAGCGATCTGAATTGCAATTAAACCTCCGAATGACCATCCTAATAAGATGCTATTTTCAGGTAAAGTTTTGGACAAATGTGCTGCTATTGATTCGGCCGTTATAAGGGATGTCGTTAAATAGTCTAATCCAATTACCGTTAAATCAGTTGTTGATAATACTGTAAATACCTTCGGAGAAAATCCCCAACCAGCGATAACATAAATGGTGATATTTTTTTCTATTAACATAGTCTTAGACCTGCTACAATATTATCAACTAATAACATGATTTCATCCTGTGTATGTAGTGAGTTTAAAGAAACTCTTAATCTTGCCTTGTTTTCAGGCACGGTCGGGGGGCGTATTGCTGGAACATGCAAGCCTTTTGCAAGTAAGAAATTCTGTAGAGCCAGTGTCCTTGTATTGTCGTGAATTAAAATGGGTTTAATAGGGGTATCGTCATAGGAAAGTAAACTTAACCCCTGATCATTAGCATAAGAAATAAAAAAGCGAATATTCTTTATTAATTCGTACCGACGCCAGTTTTCTTCTTTAATGATTTTTAAAGAAGCTTGAATAGCACTGCAAATTGCAGGGGCAATTGCCGTTGTATAACGGTAAGTTCTACAAAATTGTAATATGCCTTCCATAATTTCGGATTTACCAGCAATAATAGCTCCCATCGCATTGAATGCTTTACCTAAAGGTAGAACTAAACAAGAAAAATCTTGCTGATTGATCTCATGATGCTCAATAATGCCAGCACCTGTTTTACCCAGTATGCCGATTCCATGTGCATCATCAATTAACAAGCCAGACTTATAATGTTTTGCAAGTTGAACTAAAGAATCAATAGGAGCTAGACGTCCTTCCATACTAAAAATACTTTCTGTAACAATAAGATCAGGTGAATGAGACTCAGCCATATGATATAATCTTTCCATGTTGACATTCTGGTAGCGATAATGTTGAGCACGAGAAAGTATAATACCGTCTAGTAAAGAAGCATGGCATAATTTATCTGAAAAGATTGTGTTTGATCTGCTCACTAGTGAACTAATAATGCCTACATTGGCACAATAACCTGAATTAAAGAGAATTGTCTTATCGACGCCTAACCATTCAGAAAATAGTTGCTCAGTTTCAGCATGTTCTTTGGAATAACCAGAAACCGTGGCTGATGCACCGCTGCCAACTCCATATTTTTCAGCAGATTTTATGAAAGCTTCTATAATGCTGGGATGTTTTTTTAATCCCAAATAGTCATTACTTGAGAAATCGATACAAGAGTTGTTTTCTACAGAAATACGGTTTGTTTTTTCTGTTTCAACAATACAACGTTTTCTAATCAAAGATTGGTTAGCATGCTGGATAAGTCGATTTTGAATTTTTTCAGTCAACATTGCTTGATATCTTTTGGGGAGGACAGATATTTAATTTTTCCAATAGCTGCACATCTTTATTTTGGGCAGGATTCTTTGCTGTCAGGAGCTTTTCACCAATAAATATTGAATTGGCTCCAGCCATAAAACACCAGGCTTGCATTTCCTCTGACATATTTTCTCTGCCGGCAGATAGCCTGACTTTAGATTGTGGAAACATAATTCTGGTAATTGCAAGGGTTTTGATAAATTCAAAAGAATCTAGCGGTTTTTTATCTTGCAGCGGAGTACCAGGAATAGCTATCAATTGGTTAATAGGAATACTTTGTGGTATAGAAGGTAGTTCATATAGAGATAATAAAAAATCAATTCGGTCATTTCTGCTTTCTCCCATACCTAAGATCCCGCCGCAACAGACATTAATCCCTGCAGAAACTATATTAGTAATCGTATTGATCCGATCTTGATAGGTTCTGGTAGTGATGATAGAAGCGTAGTAATCAGCTGAAGTATCTAAGTTATGATTATAGTAATTCAAGCCTGCTTCTTTTAGTGCATGGGCTTGATCTGCATCTAGCATGCCAAGCGTGACACAAGTTTCTATCCCTAAGCTCTTTACCGCTTTAACTATCTCTAACACCCTAAGAAAATCCTCTGCAGGAGGACTTCTCCATGCTGCCCCCATACAGAAACGTTTCGCGCCATTGTTTTTCGCCCGTTGTGCTTGCAAAAGCACTTCTTCTACATCAAGCAGCTTTTCTTTTCTCACATCTGTTTTATAGTGCCCGCTTTGAGGACAATAAGCACAATCTTCCGGACAATTTCCCGTTTTAATGCTGGATAGTGTGCAGAACTCTATGGAGTGGGTATCAAAATTAATTTTGTGGCAGCTATAAGCTTGATGAACTAGCTCGAAGAAAGGTTTTTCATATAATGTCCTTATCTTGTCTTTTGTCCATGCCGTATTGTTCATTAGTTAACCTTTTTGATTTGTTGTATCGCTGGATGATACATGCTAATCTTTATTCAGTCAACCGCTTTTATTAATTAGGTTTACTGATGAATACAACAGAAATACAAGCATTAGATTTGAAATATAACTGGCATCCTGGCTCTCAAATGAAAGATTATGAGCAATTTAAGCCGTTGGTTATAAGACGTGCTTATGGGAGTTATATTGAGCTAGACAATGGCAGAAAAGTAATTGATGCAATTTCTAGTTGGTGGTGTAAGTCTTTAGGTCATAACCATCCAGTCTTGAGAAAAAACTTAATGAGACAGCTTGAAAAATTCGAGCATGTTATATTTGCTAATACCACTCATGAAACCATCGCTAAATTATCCCAAACTTTAGGCAATCTGATGCCAACGCTAAATAAGGTATTTTACACCGGTGACGGCTCTTGTGCTGTCGAAGTTGCTATGAAGATGAGTTTACATTTTAGAGTATTGCAGGGAGATCGTGGAAAAACGAAATTCATTGCACTAAAGAATGGTTATCATGGCGAAACTATAGGAGCGCTGAGTGTCAGTGATATGGGGTTATACCGTGACCCTTATGCTTCTATACTATTTGAGCCGATATTGATAGAACCTCTTTACGTGTCAGGGAAAAGCGATCCACAGTGGGATAATGCAAAGGACTACTGGAAAACTGTTGAAAATACCCTAGAGGTTCATAAAGATTCTGTCACTGCGATTATATGTGAACCAATATTGCAAGGTGCAGGTGGTATGAGAATATACAGTCAGGATTTTTTATACAAACTAGGAACCTTTGCAAAAGCAAATAATATTCACTTGATTGCAGATGAAATAATGACAGGTATCGGGCGCACCGGAAAAATGTTAGCATGCGAGCATGCTGCTGTAATTCCTCATTTTATTTGTCTTTCCAAAGGATTGACCTCTGGCTGGATACCTTTTAGCGCCGTTTTAACCACACAAGAGATATATCAAGCTTTCTATGATGATTATGAAAAAAGTAAGTCTTTTTTGCATTCTCACACTTATTCAGGCAACGCATTAGGAGCCAGTTTGGCACTTTCTACTTTAGAGATTATTAAAAAGGAAGATCTTTGTGGTAGAGCTAATAGGCTGCAAACCCTTATGCAGAAGAATTTACAGGATATTGCCGAAGTAACGGGTAGCCTTACCAATATTAGAGGTATCGGAGGTGTAGTTGCGGCTGATCTGATTAATCAAGAAAATATACCTAGATTAGGATATAAATTATCTCAAGAAGCAGTAAAATTAGGTGCATTATTAAGGCCATTGGGCAATACGATTTACTGGATGCCGCCACTCAATATAGCAGAAGAAACGCTTGAAGAACTAAAAGATAAAACACTTCAGGCTATTCTTAATACGCAAAAGCGTATATCAAATAAAATATCTTTCTGATTTAGAGAAGGTCGAATCAAAAAAACAGCACATTAACCTGCTTTTTATTTACTTTGTTTGACCCTTCTTTTAAATAAAAAATCATCCTGTTTTTGCAACAGATTTTTTTATTAACAAGGATTTCCCCCAGGAATTTTTCTATTTTTTTTCTAAATTTTTCTAGGAAGCTTTTTATATACCCGTATTTGACTTTAAAAGCACAAAAATCCTGATGATTTTCTAAAAGATTTGGTGCCCGGGGCCGGAATCGAACCGGCATGGGATTTAAGTCACGAGGGATTTTAAGACTGTAGCCGTAAATCGTATAAAATGCTAAATTTCTAGGAGAATTTTAAAATCGCTGTTCATTTCTTGGGCTACAGATTAATACATTCAGATACTTATAAAAACAAAAGGATACATTTAGATATTTCTAACAACATTCACACGCTTTAGCGTACTTTAGCATATTTTCACGACAGCAAAACCTGTATTTTTGCTCTTTATTTTGCCAAATCTTTTAATCAGCTGATAGACAGAATTTCTTAGGAAAAATTACCATTATGCGTTGTTCTTAGAAAAGATTATTTGAGAGCGGAAGGGGGTGGAGCGAGGGGGAAGTAAAGTGTAAAGCTAGGGAAATTCTGCTAAAATGCCGGTTATTTTAATCTTACCGTGCTATTATCATTTCGAAGAATAATTCTATAAGCCCATCCTAAATCCAAAAGTTCTTAACAGGAGTAATGTATTGCGCTTTTATAAAGATGGTCCAGACATACCAGATGAGCTTTTGTATGATCATGAAGAAGAGAATGTCATTTTCTTTCCTGGTTCAGGCGTTTCTAGGGCCTATGCAAATCTTCCAAATTTTTCTGAGTTAGCACGCAAAGTGATGGATGCTCTTGGAGCAAGGAAAGATAGCGAGACCAGGCAGCTTTTAGAAAATCAAATTGTTTCAACAGATTATATTTTTGACAAGCTAGAGGAAGACTTTGACAATAGACATATAAATTCTTCTGTGGCTAGAAATCTCCAGCCAAATCCAAACCCTGATTTATCAGCGCACAAAACGATATTAAAACTATCCAGTTTTCCCGGGAAAGGGACTCGCTTAATAACAACTAATTTTGATTCATTATTCGAATCCTGTAATAGAAAGCTTCCTTCAATTACTCATTCTAATCTACCAAATGTCGAATTTTCTGATAGTAATTGGGGTATAATACATTTGCATGGAAAAGTTAATTCAGATTATTCGGGATCAGCTAATGATGGTTTCGTGCTTTCAGCTTCACAATTTGGTTCAGCATATCTTACAAGTGGACTAACAAGAGATTTCGTTAGGGAAATTTTTAATAGATTTACTGTAGTCTTTGTTGGGTATTCAGCAGAAGATCCCCCAATAAATTATTTATTAAGAGGGCTACGGTATGAGAATAAATGCGAAAGCAAAATATACGCTTTTGTTGAGACTGGGTTAAATAATAAATCAATAAAGCAATGGGAATCGAAAGGAATTAAAGTAATAACTTATGAAAATGTGAATAAAACACATGCTGTCTTGTGGAAAACATTAGAAGCATGGGCAGTTAGAGCAAGTAACCCTTATAGATGGAGAAATAAAGTTCTCTCTAAGGCGCGTAAAGGGCCTACTAAAATGGAACCTCATGAAAGAGGAATGGTTGCTCATATAGTTAAATCTGCGTCTGGGGCTAAAGCATTTGCACAGATGGATCCCCCTTTACCAGCGGAGTGGCTAGGTGTATTTGATCAACGTATAAGGCGCCAACAACCAGAGTTCTATGCTTTAAATGATGAATATTTCTTACCAGAAGAAACTAAACAAGATGAAAACTTGCATCTTCCGGCTTGGGATGCTTTTTCGTTTCCTTTTAAGGAATTAGAAGCTAATGAGGAGGCTTCAATACGATATATTGAACCTAATTACTCTCTTCCTATTCCGAGAAGGTTACATTCTTTAGCAGTTTGGATAGGAAAAATTTCAGACCAAAAATTTACTTTATGGTGGGCGAGCCAACAATCGGGCTTACATTTGAATATAATAAAAAACGTCCAATTAAATTTTAGGAAGATGCCTGATTCTCTAAGAAAACAATGGAATGCGGTATTCGAATCCCAACCATATCGTGTTGATAAATATGGTATGTATAATTTAAAAAATCGTATAGATGCACAGGGCTGGGACGATTTTATTGTTCGTGAATATGCCATTCTTTCTTCACCGTTTTTAAAAGCAAGGCCTACTATTAATAGTGTCCCGAAAAGTGATGGTTTTAAAAAAAATAAGGTTGATGTTATAAAAGCTGAAGTTAAGTATCTGGAAGGTATTGAAGAAATAAAAATTCCTAGTGAACAACTGGTTAAAATTATAGGTATTTTACGTCTAAATTTAGAGAAATACATTGATATGGAGAAAGAATTTTCAGGAAAAGAGCCTTATTTACGCAATATTCAAGGAAACGAAGACTCAGAAGAAAGAATCATTTATGGAGGGTATTTTTCACAGCGTGTTTACTATTTTCTAAAATTGTTCAAAGCCTTGATCAGTTTTGACACAGAGCAAGCAAAAAAAGAATATAAAATATGGAGAAATAAAGACTATATATTTGGGAGAATTCGCATGATAGCAGCTAGTTTTGAAGGTGCTGCAACTGAAAATGGATTTGTGAATGAGGTTTTTTCTTTGAAGGAAGAAGATTTTTGGTCTCCTGAATGTCAGCCGGATATTTTAATCTGCTTAAAAAGAAAATGGGATAAGCTGTCTCTGAGTAATCGCAAAAATATTGAAGAAAAAATATTAAAAGGTCCACCGAAACTAACAAAATCTTCAAAATTGCATTCAAAAATATCAGCTTATATGCAATTGAATATGTTTCATTATCTTCAAAAACACAATTGTAATTTGAGTTTTGATCTAAAAGAATTAACTGAAAATCTTAATAAGATAGTGCCAGAGTGGAGGCCTGAAGATGTAGAAAGTGCTGTTGAAAGTGCCAACCCACGTGGAGGATTTATTAGGGTTAATACGGATTATGAGGCATTAAAAATTTTACCCTTATCAGAAATTATAAAGAATGCAAAAATAACTCATGAAATTCGTTTAAATGACCTGGTTGAACATAATCCATTTTTGGGGCTTTGCGATGCTGAACCATTACAAGCATTAGAAGCCTTAACTTTGGATCTAAAAAGTGGGAATTTTTCGATAGAGTGTTGGGAAATTTATCTATTAAGCATAGGTAAAAAAAGCAATAATTTGCAGCTGAAAATTTCTACAGCTTACGTAATTAATCAAATCCAAAATAAGCAATTTGCAGATATTATTTGGTCTGCTTCAGACTGGTTTGAGAATATACGCGCTGAATTAAGAGATAAAAACATAGAAATATTCAACGCATTATGGAATAAATTTATTGATACTCTAATGCTTTATAAGGATTGTGCTCGTTCAGTTTCAATAAGGCAAAAATCAGAAAAAATTGACTGGGTAGCTGAATCGATTAGTTCTGTACCTGGAAAGCTAGCAGAATTACATATAATTGAGTGGCAAAATAAAAAATTGGAAGCAAATAGTGGATTTCCGAAATGTTGGCTAAAGAAAACAGAGCAATTGTTGAATCTGCCAAACGATGCTAGCCGTTATGCAATAACTATTCTTTCTCTTCATTTGTCAGCGTTATACTATGTTGATCCTGTATGGGCTGAAGAAAGACTACTTAAAATAATACAAGATGATTATCAATCGAAGGAC
>JAJONP010000091.1 GCA_021323555.1 Gammaproteobacteria bacterium
AAGTACAACCAAGCGATCTTTTCCATTCTTCACCAGTCTTTTGTCTTTACCATACACTCTAATAAAAGCCGGTATGATAAACACTGAAGTATTACACTCTGGAATTTGTATTTCCCATTCCCACTTTAATTGGCACACTTCTTGTTCGCGGCATCCCGTATTAACTTTGAACATTGCCATATCATAGAGATGAGATGGTAATTCACTGAATAAACGGTCTTGCTCACTCCAAGACAGTGGATAAGGTGCGCGAGCATCGTATACAGGCAACAATTTAATTTTAGGTGCCTGTTGTAACCAACTTAAACCATTCTCATCTAACCACTCTGTCGCTGCCAAATTTAATATATGTCTGACAACTTCTAAGGCGTTATTAATGGTTTTGGTTTTACGGCCTTGTTCTTGCCTTGATACAATAAAAGGCTGTAACGTTCCGCTATGCACTTGATCCAGCGCCAACTTCCCAATAAACTGGCAAAGTAGCTTGAGGTGCAACGCGTCATCTTCAATGCTGGCTTTATGCTTGTTCTCAAGCAAATATTTTGTCGCCGCCTCGTGAAAACTCCGTTTTGGTCTCACCCCATAAACTGCCGCTTGCCTGATCTCATCAGAGCGTCGCGCCAAGTAGCGTTCTGCTTCTTCCAGATCATCCGTGCCAGTACTTTCACAGATCCGCTGACCCATTATCGTTTTATCAATGTGCCAGTGGTTGCCTCGCTTATAAATGCCAGGCGTCTTTTTTCGCCCCATCTTTATTTCCTCCAGTTTGACAGGGCGTTTGCCAAAAGGGCAAAGTAATATTGAAGGATGCGAGCGCCTCTGTCAATCATCGCGATTAAGTCAATTGCTTATCTGTCAATGTACTTGTGAATTTTTTATAAAAATTCTTATGGTAAGAGAATAAAAAATGATCAAGAAGAAGAATCATCTTTCTGTTGTTTACTTGTTTTGATCAAATCAACTGCAGCATAAAAACCTGCCTCTGATGATTGCATAATTTTTTTCTTTTTGTGTGTTGGTTGATGAGTACGATGGCTTTTTAAATGATTTGAGGATTTTATAAAAGCGTATTTTTTAGGTAACTTATTCTGTAATTTATAAGATTGAACCCAAGCATCTAAATTTTCTCGCTCAAAAGCAACTCCTTGTTTTCCAATTTTGATTTCATCGATAAAAGGTCTTACTTCTCGATTAAAACGATGTTTATCCATACCAAGATACTGCGGTGCATCCCGCATTCTAATTAGCTTAGGTAGTATGATAGATTTTGACATGATGGTTCTCCTTTTTATTAAACAATAACTGTCCATGTTAGATAAGTTGGTAGCTCTCTCATTCCGATTTGTCTTGGATGTCGAATTAGGCTTGACATCATCTTTTAGTCTTTACCTTATTCGATGATTTATCTTAATAGAATTCAGCAGAAAAAAGCGTGCAAAAACGCACAACGTGCAAATTCACTTTAAGTTGATTTATTTTTGCAATGAAGCAAGGTAATGTGAGTGGAGGAGATTTTCTAGAATATCATATAGATAATAAATAAGCGTGCTTTTTTCCTTTTGAAATGAAACAAAAATGCTCAATCACGTCGTGCGTATACGCACGCTTTTTGCTGAAAAATTCAGTTAAGATATCCTTTCATCTCAAAAAAATATAGGAATTGATCTGGCTATTCTACAAGGAGGCTTGCGAACAAGAGGATTTTACTCTAAGGATGGAAGCCATGCCAGCAAAGGATGTGAATGAAGAGTTAATAGAAAAGCAGAAAAGGATATTGTTAGAGATAGTTCGTTTATTGGGTAGCCGTGCGGTTATTGCGCGAATATTAAAAATAGAACGTTCTCAAGTTAGCCGATGGATGAATGGTGAGAAAAGAAGAAGATTAGGCCGCCGATGGGTTCCTATTCCCTACGAACACGCCTTACGTTTAAGTAAATTAACTCATTTTTCTATCAAGGAATTAGCTCCTTATTGCGAATGGGCTAACGAATTTTTAGAACCTTTATTGCTTGAGATTGTCATGCGTCCTCGCTGCATTCAGGCGGACAAAATCTTACATGTCAAAAAAACCTCCTATTCTTTATTTGACGATTATCAAGGAATGTATACGTCGTTAGAACATCCTTTATTGTTGACAAGAGAAAGTTTTTTGATAAGTCCTATTAAGCGCATGCAAGGGTTTATAGAGGCGAATTACCAGTTTATACCTGTTTTTATAATAGATCTGAACAGCCTGTATAAGAAAGAAATCGATATTTCGATGTTTGATCCGCCACTCTTATTGTGTGATTTGGTTGCCCTAGGGCTGTGGCTAGAAGATTTTGTGGTGGAAAAAATGAGAGGCTTTTTTGAAGAAAATAACATTAATATGGGATTTGAGCTGGAACCATCCTATCCTGTCATTCAAAAAGATAGAGATTGTTCTTGCAGCAAAAAGCTTTCTTGTACCAGAAAATTATCTGTTTTAGGAGGATCTACAGAAGAGAGACAATATTTTGAATTAAGGGTTAGGACCAATAAAAACTCTCGTTTTGAAGGAGATATTTGTTTAAATAATAAAAAAATATATTTTAATGAAATTAATACAGAAGAAAAGAAGCTAAAATTTGTTGCAAACCGTATGGGATTTGAAGATGAGAAGCATTATTGTGATGCAAGAAATTTAGCTCAATATGGTAATAAGGGTTTGTTGGAAAAGGTTGAAGGGGGACAGGTCTTGATAGAAGAAGCTAGTCAGATATTGAAGGGAACTTCTATATTGAAATGTTAAAAATAGAAGAGGGAGATAAAATATGGATAAGTCTGAAAAAAGTCGATTTTTTAGTTTGCTTTTGGATATGGGTGAAGTTTACAACAAAAAGCTAACGCCCACTTTGCGAGAGCTCTATTGGGATATTTTAAGAGAATATCCTTATGGTGAAGTAGCGAAAGTGTGCTGGGGCCATGTAAAAGATCCAAAACGGGGTGTCCATTTTCCCAAACCGTCGGATCTAATAGGATTGCTATCACAAGGGTTTAGAGACAAAGCGTTAGAAGCGTGGAATAAAGTCCAACAAGCAGTATCTCATGTGGGTGTGTATGATAGCGTCGTGTTTGATGATCCTTGTATACATGTACTGATAGAAAAACAAGGTGGGTGGATCTATTTATGTGGGCTAAAGCAAGCAGAGATGAAAGACTATGCACAAACCTTTATAGAAAATTATATTCGTCTATGGCCCTTCCGCATTGGGAAGTATCCTGCCTGTTTAAAAGGATTGTGTGGACTATCTAACGAGGAAAAGGGCGGTAGGAATAAAATGCCTCGATTTATCGGCGATGTGGAGCAAGCAAAGGCGGTTTTTAACGCGGGTCGGCAAATAGCTATAAAAAATGAGATACCCTTTTTGTCGTCATTTTCAAAGCGCGAGGATTGCTCTCATGAATAAAATAGATGTCATTGATGTTCACGAGCTAGAACCGTTATTAGAAGCATGGGGGAGGTGGGCAGGAGAACGAATAACCCCCCATTTAGGTTATCATCGTGTTAATATTATTCCTATTACTCGAAAACACCCGCCAGACTTTACGATAACGATGAGGTTGGAAAGCCTGGAGGTGAGCGAAGCGGCCATTGAATATATGGAGCAAGTTATCTGCCTTTTATGTACACATCAACCCATTTTGGGCGACATTATTATTGAAGAGTATGCCAGCAATCGCGGCATACACAGTCAGCGTGAGAGAGCTTCTCGCAGGGGGCTTTCCCAAACAGAATATCGAAGGCGACTATTACATGCCCAGCAATGGCTATGTGGATATTTTACAGGAAGTTTTCTCAATGAACATGCTGCCTAAACATTACGCTTAAAGTAATTCTTATTTTTTATCATGAGTTGACTTTTACAGTAGATTGATTAGTATTTGCTTTGTTAGAAGAAGCCTTATGTTAAAACAAACTTACCGTTAATCGTGAAAAACCCAATAGGAAGTGTTTCTATTGGGTTTTTCAAACTAAAGCCAGTTTAAAAGCTTTTTTTCATATTTCAAATAAAAATTTTTCAAAGGGTGCTTAGCAAGTGTATGGCGAAAAAAGCACAATAAATCTGGCATGTTGGATAAATGTGCAAAAGAAATATTACTATCTCGTGATGAAAGCTAGTAATAACACACTTTGGTTTTTTGTTATAAGTGTTGATGAAATAAATGTTGGTCTTATTTAATACATAAAAGTTTTTTAAAAAAAACTATTGACAAGTGTGCGGCGCAAAAAGTATAATAAATCTGTAATGCTGGATAAGTGTGTAAATAACACAGTGAAGCCAGCCATCAAAGCCCAACCGCCGTGTTGGGTTTTTTATTTAAACCTTGTTTTTCTTTATTACCTATTTTTAATTCGGTATTTTTATTTTTTTAACCCTCATTATCAGAGGTCGATATCTTTTTGTTCCAAATAGGTCACTATTCCCCAATTCCATCGAGAGCAGGAGCCAATAATGTTGATATTGAATCGTTATAATGGCCAGAAAATATATTTAGGTAAAAACCAGGAAATTACTATTACTGTTAAAGCCATCAGAAAAGGTCGTGTTAGTCTCGGTATACAAGCACCTCTACATTACCCTATTGTGCGAGATAATGCGAAGAAAGAAGCTTGCCATCCATTTATTCAAGATCCATCAAAGAATTTGTTTGATTCTATTTAGTATTGGTTCAATCTATTTTCTAGTTGTTTTAGTTAAAGTTAAGTATTTTTAAGGAGGAAGACATGATGTTAATAGGGACTGTCATCAAATTAAGACGGCAGAAGGAAAGGCTGTTTGCCCGATGGCCATCGATACGCAGGGCTTTATTTATTGGCTTTGTCCAAGTGGGATTTGTCTTGTTGCCAAAAATTGCTTGTGCTGCCACGAGTACAGATAATATCTTTGAATTTGCGCATGATTTATTTAGTTCAAGTCTTGCCAAAGCAGTGTGTTTAATCCTTTTTTTGGGTGGGATGTTATTAGCTTTAACGGGCCATAAATTGATTGGCGTAGTCGGTGCTTGTTTAGGCATGTCTGCATTATTGCACTTTATGCCAGATATTGTTGATCTCTTCTTTGCCGGTAACACGGATTACTCGTAATGTCAGAGTCAGTTATTCACTATGTGATCCCCAAAGGTATTGATACCCCGTTAGAATTTATCCTCTGGAATGCAAGACATTGTACCGTAGCCACTGTCTTTGTGAGTTTCATGATGTATTTAGATCAATTAACACTGGGGCTTATTTTCGGGTTTTTAATCTTATATCTCCTTAATCGATTTGAGCGGCAAGCTGCCAGAGGCGCTGCCATGCACGCTTTGTGGTCTTTGGGGTTACCCGTGGGATTAAAAGGGCTTAAAAGTTTTCCATCCCCTTTAATCAAACAATTCACGCAATAAAAAAATCTTTTTGTCAGGGAAGCACTCATGTCAAACCGGCATCAGTTTCATTTTATTGATTTTGTCGAAAATCAACGGCAAATTGTCAAAATCTTAAGTCGATGGAACAAACTGTTAGTTATCCTCTTAAGTTCCAGTTTTATCCTGATAGCTTACGTGATGACACACCACGAGAGTTTTTTGATCCCCTTTGAGTTGGAAGGTAAAGCAAGTATTTCTGCACGACATGCTTCAGATAATTATCTTTCTACCATCGCTTTAAGCGATGTGACGACTTATTTTAATTTTACCCCTGAGACGATTGAAGACCAATCAGGCAGGTTTTTAAAACGGCTAGATCCGACATTGTTTGGTTCGGTACAAGTCCAACTGGCTGACAGGCAAAAGGGAATAAAACAAGATGGCTTAAGTGAAGCTTTTTTTCCGGGCAAGATTGAAGTCTTAAGCAAAGACAATACCGTTAAGATGGAAGGAAAGCTCTGGCAAGGTATTGCAGATAAATCGATAGGTAATCAAACGCAAAGTGTTTCCATCACAGTAGGATATCGGTTTGTGAATGGGTTAGCGTACATCAATAGGTGGCATTATGAAATTAAAAAGTAATAAAAAAGAGAGTTTTCTCTTGCCTTCTCTGCTAGTAGGGCTGCTTATAGGAGGTAGTCACATACCTGCTGGGTGGGCACAATCTACTACTGCCGAAGCCAACGGTTTTCCTATGCCGATTGAGGCATCTTCTGCAAAACCTGATAAAGAGCTGTTGGAAGAGGAAGAGAACCCTTCAGAAATGAGCGAGAGTACACCGAATAGCATAAATGATGAGAGCCTCGCGCGGCTTGAGCCTCTTTCAACTGTTATATCCCCGGAACCGGAAGAAACAGTACCGTTTTCATCGAATGATAATAATGAAGCGGCTTCACCTGTTACTAGAGCAGATTTACTGAGTGGCGACACAGTGCCTTATGAACCTGCTGAAGCGCAAGGTGCTGACGAAACTGAATTTAATGAAGCTTATTTTCATGAAGCTTTAGCGAGAGAGAGCCAACAAGTGCAGCTGCCTCCCTCGCATGAAAAATTAACGGTGAATGATACCTATAGTGATGAAAAAACCAATTGGCTATCGCGCAGTGAATTAAATACCCTGGTGTTTTCAGTCCCTATTGCGCACGTTTTCCAGCCGCATTTACAACAAGCCGTATTTAGCATGGCAGGAGATAACAATCAATCGCTTGCCGTAGAATTTGCTGACCCCACCGCTTTGCAAGCTCAATTCGTCGTGTCGTTAAAGAATGGTAAGGTTTTGTCACTGCATTTTTCTTTAGATGACGTTACGGGGCGTATTTTGACTATTCCGTCTGAATTGTCGGGCACCTCAAGTTTATCCAATGAAGATAATCCTTTTGCCTCTAACTTGACAGATAACGATTATCAGGAACGATTACTCAATTTCATCAAACCCGTGGTATTGAAAGGTGAGCCTTCATCTGAATGGGCATTGGTACAGCAATATACCCTCGATGTAAGTCCCAACTCTGATTTTAGTGCAACGGATTTCAAAGAATGGCAGCGAGATGAGTTACGATTACAACGCTGGCAACTGTGTGCCAAGGAAAAGCCCGTGACGGTAGTAGCCAGCCAATTTGCAGAAAGCTCCAATATTCTGGCAGTCACGTTAAGCCAAGAATCGTTAGAACCCAACGATTGTACTCCTTTAATCATCCTGCGCCAGTCTACAATCGATGAGACCACTGAGTCAGCGGAAGCTGATTTTAAAATGGAAGTTCCCTATAAAATGAGTGAAAAGGACCTTAAATGAGTTATCCGAAACGAGATGAGAATAAACCGAATCGAGACAACGCTCTCTTTTTGACGAATGTTTTGAGGGTGTTCACGACTCGCTGGAAGACGTATCAGAAAAGTCTTCAAGAATCATTATCTGATTTAAGTAGTTCTATGCGGGGGCGGCAATGGCTTCATCGTAGGGTGTTAATCATTATAGGGGTTGTCATTTTAGTGATGATTGCCTGCTTTATTTTTGTATTTGATAAAAAGCCTCCAGTCCGCCACGCCTCTTCCTCTTCAGAGCCTATTTTAATTAAAACTGACCATGACAGTTTACATACCTGGCAGGTGGAATCATCAGAAACTTTTAATGCCCTTTCAGAAGCACAAAAGAAACAAGAGAAAGTCATTAATAGCTTAAATGAAGGGCTTAATAGTGAGAAAACTTCTATCGATACATTGAGCAGTCAACTGAAAGATATGCAGTTAATGCTTGAAAAGGTAAGTCGGCAACGAGAGAACGTCGTCTCTACAGCAGGCATTGCACCACAACGCGCACCTGCTTTTATGAACGGGGGTGAGGGGGCTTACTCTCAAAATGGATCGAATCTCCAAAGCACAGCCACTTTTCCCGCTATGATGCCTCGTTTTGACAAATTGCATGAATACACGCCCCCTGTTGAGCAGTCAATCAAAGAAACTAAAACAGGCAATCCTTCCGTTTACAGCCGTAATCGCAAGACTGGATGGTTTCCGACGGGAGGTTTTATGCAATCAACTT
>JAJONP010000092.1 GCA_021323555.1 Gammaproteobacteria bacterium
CTTCTCTTTTCTTGTGTTTGTCACTCGAGCTTGATATCGATTAACCGAGCAGTAGTGCGCGGCTGAATGAATATTTTCGTTTATTTTTCTAAATTCACCACGGGTAAATCACCTACAGTCACAATTTTCATGGAATTCGTGCAGCCGTGTACGCCAATGAAATCGCCTTTGGTAATAATCACAAGATCACCGTCTTTAATAATGCCCCGACTTTGCAATGCAGCAACAGCCGATTGATTCACAACGCGTCTGTCTGTGTGTATCACATCAAACATAATAGGATAGACACTGCGATATAACGTCATGCGCCGTTGGGTTGAAACATGTCGGCTTAAGCCATAAATAGGTATGCTGGAGCGAACGCGTGACATCCAGAGCGGCGTTAAGCCTGATTCTGTTAATGCAATAATGGCTGTGATAGCTAAATGATTAGCCGTGTACATGGTTGCCATCGCAATCGCTTCATCGACTTGTGTAAACTGCATATCCATACGATGCCGTGATCGTGTAGCAATGGGGTTTTTTTCAGCCCCTAGACAAATACGGTGCATTGCTGCGACTGCTTTATCCGGATATTTTCCAACAGCCGTTTCTTGCGATAACATCACAGCATCAGTACCATCTAATACAGCGTTCGCTACATCAGAGACTTCGGCACGCGTGGGTATTGTGTTATACGTCATTGTTTCAAGCATTTGGGTTGCGGTAATCACCGGTTTATTAAGCGTTCTTGCCGTATGAATAATATTCTTTTGGACACCAGGTAATTCTGCATCTCCTAATTCGACACCTAAGTCACCCCGCGCGACCATCACACCATCGGAGGCTTTTGTAATTTCTTCAATATGAGTCACTGCTTCGATGCGTTCAATTTTCGCGATAATACCTGCGTTGCCACCTGCGGCTTTCAATAAGGCACGGGCTTCATTGACATCATCTGCATTACGCGGAAAAGAAATGGCAACATAATCTGCTTCTAAACGAACAGCCTCGATAATATCAGCGCGGTCTTTTTCTGTGAGGGCTGCAGCAGATAAACCACCCCCTAATCGATTAATACCTTTATTATTAGATAACTCGCCTGCCACCACCACTCGACAATAAATACGAGGTGCTTCAATTTTTTCAACGGTCATCACAATACGACCATCATCCAATACTAATGTATCGCCTGGGTATACATCATTCAGTAATTCTTTATAATCTAAACTAACGCTTTTTTCCGTACCTTCTTCTGTTTCTAATTGGGTATCAAAAATAAAAGATTGGCCTTCTTGCAGTTGTATTTTTTTATTTTTAAAACGGCCAATACGAATTTTGGGGCCTTGAAGATCCACTAAAATAGCGACAATTTTTCCGTGTTTTTTAGCAAGCGCACGCACATGCTTGATACGGGTTTCATGTGTTTCGATAGAGCCATGTGAAAAATTAGAACGAAAAACATCAGCCCCTGCTAAGATGACGCGTTCTAACATTTCTAAGTCATCCAGCGAAGGGCCGAGTGTCACTACAATTTTTGTACGGCGTAACCCTTTCATGTGACTTTCTCTTTCACTGCTCGTTTTTCTAACGCGTGAATCGCAGGTAATGGTTTTCCTTCTAAATAAGATAAGAATGCGCCACCACCTGTAGAAATATAATCAATTTTATCGGCAATATGGTATTTTTCAATTGCAGCGAGGGTATCTCCTCCCCCTGCCACAGAAAAACCTTTACTTTCTGCTATTGCATGGGCAATGGCTTCAGTACCTTCACCGAATTGTTCTATTTCAAAAGCACCTACAGGGCCGTTCCATAAAATGGTTTTGGCTTTTTTTATCAAACCTACAAATTGTTTGATGGTATCAGGGCCTAAATCATAAATTTTTTCATTGTCATCAATTTGTGAAACGAGACGTACGGAACTTTCTGCCTCTTCTGACAGCTTATCCGCAACAACAACATCGGTTGGGATGGGAATTTCTGCGCCACGCTGTTTTGCATTTAATGTCATTCGTTCTGCTTCGTCAATTAAGTCGGGTTCATGTAATGATCTGCCTACGGTATATCCTTCTGCTGCAATAAACGTATTTGCAATACCGCCACCTACCAAGAGTGCATCCACTTTTTGTGAGAGTGAATCGAGTAACCCGAGTTTGGTAGACACTTTTGAACCGCCCACAATCGCTACCACAGGTTTTTTAGGTTTGCTCATAATAGCTTCCAGCGCTTCTAGTTCTTGCAATAATAAAGGGCCTGCGCAAGCAATAGGTGCATATTCTATAATGCCGCAAGTAGATGCTTCTGAACGGTGCGCTGTGGCAAACGCATCCATTACAAACACATCGCATAACTCAGCCATTCTTTTAGAAAGTTCAGGTTTATTCTCTTTTTCACCTACATTGAAGCGAACATTTTCGAGTAACACAAGATTGTGTCCTCCCATATTAAACCCATTCAGCCAGTTTTTAATTAAAGGCACTTCTTGTTTTAACAAGGCTGATAAACATCTGGCTATAGGGGCTAATGAAAACTGTTCATCCATCACTCCTTCTTCAGGCCGACCGAGATGGGAAAGAAGCATGACTTTCGCACCGGCTTGGAGGGCTTGTTTGATCGTTGGAATCGCAGCACGAATGCGTAAATCACTGGCTATGCCACCATTTTTGAGTGGCACATTTAAATCTTCTCGCAATAAGACACGCTTATTTTTCAACTTAAGATCAGACATCTTTATAATAGGCATTTACAGTCTCCTAAAACTTCTCCATTGACCCTGAATTTATTGCATAATGAAGTGAAATACAAGCTATATATGTTACCTTAATTCTTCCGATGAAAGTCTTAAGATAAACAAAAACTGATTGACAACCTAACAAAGCAGCGTATGATCAATAAACGATTTTACGCTTGGTAAATTATATATGGCAAAACCAAATTCAGGGGGAAGAAGAAAGAGAGGAAAACAATCAAAAAGAGACAAATTACCCCAAGAGCAGCAAAGAAATGATTCGCCAGAAAGTGTAGAAGAGGAAAACCAATCTCAGCCGCCGTTCCCCTTACAAGAAAAGCGACAACAAGCACCAGAACCAGATTGGAAAAGACGAGGCAGCCAAGTCCTAAACTTAATTAGCAAGAGTATCGACAGGGTTTTAACCGAATTAGACCCCTTAGGAAATAACAGCGGAGGAAATATGGATCAACAACAACCAGCAGTAGAAGTAAAAAACCAACAGCAAGAAGAGCAACAGCAAGAAGAGCAACAGCAAGAAGAGCAACAGCAAGAAGAGCAACAGCAAGAAGAGCAACAGCAAGAAGAGCAACAGCAAGAAGAGCAACAGCCTGAAGAACAACAGCAAGAAGAGCAACAGCAAGAAGAACAACAGCAAGAAGAGCAACAGCCTGAAGAACAACAGCAAGAAGAGCAACAGCCTGAAGAACAACAGCCCCAAGAACATAAGTCAGAAGAACTGGTGGTATCCCTTCAACAGGAAAATGCTCGCCTAAAAGCAGAAGTAGAACAGTTAAAGGCTAAGGCAGAAGAAGAAAGAAAGGTACAAGCCGCAGATAACGTGCAAAAAGCACAACAAGCCGAAGAAATCACTCAATTAAAACAACAATTAGAGCAAGTAAGGAATGAAACAGCACAGCAAATCAGAACAGTAACCGAGGGCTTGCAATCAGAAAATCAAAGAATTCTTCAGAGAAATAAACAAGAATTAGATTCACTACAAATACGGATTAATTGTTTATTAATCGAAAACAAGCATTTTAAAGACGAAAATGCTCAATTAACAAAAGAGCCTCTTGAAAGAGAGCGAGAGCTGCAAGCAAAACAAGAAATAATAGCTAGTTTTGTTAAACATTATGAGGAAACACGGGATCGCCAATGGTTTAAATTTATGAGAAGTGACAGATGGGCTTTGCTGAATAACGGCTCTGTTGTTGTCTCACCCTCTGAAACAAAGAAAGTATCTGATGAGAATGGCATTAGAGCTAGGCTCCTCAATAGCAGTAGCAGCTCTTCCTCTTCGAGTATGGCTTCTTTAGGTGCTAACTCTCCTGCTTTTAATGAGAGTGAGGCGCAGGCGGCAACAACCAGCAATCCAGAGCTAAAAACAGCTCCAGCAAACAGGAATGCCACGCAGACTATTAAAATGTTACAAGCGATGGACGAGAAAGAAGTGGATGAGAAACTTGTAGAAATTTTTCTCCATGCAAGGGCAAATCCAAAGAGTCGCACCGCTCAAGTTCTTCGTGAACAATATGATTTTGATGTCACTCAGACAGATGAAAGGCAGCTTATACAAGGATCACCTTCTTTGGATCGCTCACGTTTATCTTCGCAGGATAGCGGTGATTCTTCCCCACAAGAAAAAATTTTAGAGCATGTAAGTGTTTTTGAAAAAGCTTATCATAAAATTTATCAGGGTTTTCAGGAAGAAGAGAAAGAACGAAAAGAAGAGGGTCCAGCCGTAGCAGATTTTTTTAACAATTATCAATTCGGTTATTTTTCGCATTGGCATCACCGGAATAACAACAATAACAAACCTGTAACTGTAGAGGAAATTATTCGTCACGCAATGCAAAATCCAAGCAGTGGAACAGCTACAATACTTCGTGAACAGTATGGTGTTGATGTAACTCGCATGCCTAATACAGAAAAAATAAGACTTCGTCCTACTCTCAAAAACGCTTATATGGAAGCCCATAATCAAGAAAAAGCTTTCTTAGTTGAATTTTTCCAAACCCATGCAGAAGAGAGGAATGAGAAACTTTGCTCAACATCTTCCAAATGGTCGAAAGATCCTGAAAAAAATGCTAAAGCAATCCCACTTCCCAAGGTGATTGACCATGCGAGAGAAAGCCGGCTAACCCGATGGATTTTATCGTGGTTACCAGTACCATGTCTCTTTTATGCAGGCGGTCGCACCTATAGCCTATTTAAAACAAAAAGTGGGATCGACCCTCGAAACGAAAGAAACAGAAATATACCTTCAGAAGAAATAGCAGCGAAGGTTATTGTTAGAGGTCGTTAATTTTGATTTGGTGGATGAGACGCGTTTTTTACGTGTCTCATCCACCTTACAATTTGGCGTATAGGGAAGTAACCTAAAATTCTGGTGTGATTGCCCTGTTATTCACGCAACAATGCCTAGGCGCTGAGAGAATAAACCGTAAACTATATTGACCATTCCGAGAATGTTCATCTTACTGCGCCCTCCTTATGCATGCCATTTAGCAAAATCCGACTAATCTGCAACAAATTGCGGATTAGTCTTGACTTTTCTGCAAAGTGGTTTAGAATAGTCAAGATGTATAGACTACAAACATCTCATATTATCAAAGACTTATCTAAAAAAATGGTTTTGGTTGCTGGCCCGCGCCAAGTCGGTAAGACTTTTTTAGCCAAGCAAGTCGCGGAGACATTCAAAAACCCTGTTTATCTGAATTATGACGCCGTGGAAGATAAAAAAATTATTCAACAACACGCATGGCTTGAAAAAACGGATCTACTTATTTTGGATGAATTACATAAAATGCCTGAGTGGAAAAATTATTTAAAAGGGCTTTATGACACAAAATTACCTCACCTGCATATTTTAGTCACAGGCAGTGCGCGTCTTGATATATTCGATAAAATAGGAGACTCATTAGCAGGTCGTTATTATCTGCATCGACTGTTACCCTTATCACCTGCAGAATTACACCAATTAAATAGGCCAGTGAATTTAGATCATTTAATCAAAAATAGTGGGTTTCCTGAACCTTTTTTAAATGAGAGTAAAATTGAAGTGGATCGCTGGCGGCTGCAATATACTAACAGCTTATTAGCCACTGATATTTTTGATTTCGATAAAATACAAAATGTACGCGCAGTGAGAACTATTTTTGAATTATTGAGAACCAAAGTCGGCTTGCCTATTTCTTATCAATCTATTTCGAAAGATGTCGGTGTTGCGCCGAATACTGTTAAAAAATATATAGAGATATTGGAAGCGCTCTATATTATTTTTCGTATCACGCCTTTTTCAAAAAATATCGCAAGAAGTTTATTAAAAGAACCTAAAATTTATTTCTTTGATACGGGACTCGTCAAAGGCGATGCAGGCGCGCAATTAGAAAATTTGACTGCGGTTTGTTTATTAAAGCATACGTATGCAAAAATAGATTATCACGCAGAGAATTATGTATTATATTACTTGAGAACAAAAGACGGGCAAGAAGTTGATTTTGCGCTTGCAAAAGATGATAAAATAGAACAGCTTATTGAAGTTAAAAATATGCATCATGATATCAGCGCCGCGTTATATGGATTTAATAAAAAATATCATTTTTGTGCGCAACAAATTGTTAAAAATCTACGGCAGGAACGTGTAGTTGATAATATCAAAGTCATGAGGGCGGAGAATTTTTTAATAGATCTATTTATGTAAAAATATTTAATAGACTCGGATACTTATCTTTATAAAGCGTTTTTTTGAAGTAACAAGTAACCCTGACCCTCTTCCCTCACTCCGTTCCAGGAGAGTAGATAATCTTAAGCAGTGATTCCTCCTTTTAAAATAACTTTGGAAATAAAATCATGTCAGACTCAAACACGCTCTACTGGTTAGTAGCGACACGCTTGCCAGAAATAGGCCCCATCACTTTTCATGCCTGGTTGGCATTGTTTGGTGATATTCATGTTTTATTCACTGCGACTCAATCAGAATTGGCGAACGCAGGGCTTTCAGCAAAACAAATTTATGCGTTGCAAAATCCCGATTGGGAGGCAGCTAAAAAAGATTTAACGTGGTGCGAAAAAAACGCGTGTACTATTATTACGTGCGTTGATCCCGCTTATCCTAGATTATTACGAGAAATACCTGATGCACCTTTAGTATTATATGTGCGAGGTGACATCACTTTATTAAATCAACCTCAACTCGCGATTGTCGGTTCTCGTAATCCTACTCCCTCCGGCAGAGAGCTTGCTTATCATTTTGCTTCTACTTTGGTTAAAGCGGGATTACATATTACAAGTGGGCTTGCTTTAGGTATTGATGCCGCGAGTCATCGGGGGGCGTTAGACAGTGGTGGTAAAACGCTTGCTGTCTTTGGTACGGGATTACATTATATTTATCCGCATAATCATCGAAAATTAGCAGAAGACATTACATCGAATGGCTTATTGGTTTCCGAATTTTCACCGTATGAACCTCCTCAAGCAAACCATTTTCCTCGCCGAAATCGCACTATTAGCGGACTTAGTTTGGGTGTTCTTGTGGTGGAGGCGGCTTTGCGCAGTGGATCGCTCATCACCGCTCGTTATGCCAATGAACAAGGCCGTGAAATATTTGCTATCCCAGGCTCTATTCATAATCCTCTTGCACATGGCTGTCATCATTTAATTCGTCAAGGCGCGAAATTAGTGGAAACGGCCACAGATATCTTGGAAGAATTAGGTACACTACATTCGGCACTCACTTCAACAAAAACACCGCTAAAGAGTATCGCAGACCCAAAAAAGCATGATACACTCGCCTCTCCTGTACGAGCATTACTTGCACAAGTGGGTTATGAAGCCACGTCTTTAGATGCAATTATCCTGCGTAGTGGATTGACGGCAAGCGAAGTTTCCTCCATGCTGTTGTCCTTAGAGCTGCAAGGTTTTTTGAAAACAGTTCGTGGCGGGTATCAACGCATATAACATCATTTAGCGGGTCACTATGTTTGAAGTATTAATGTTTTTGTTTGAAAACTATATGAATAGTACAGCCGCGCTTAGGGTAGACAATGAAACTATTCTGCTTGAGCTGGAAAGGATGGGGTTTGATCGCTATGAAGTGGGTCGTGCCTTGCTATGGCTGGATGGGCTTATTCAATTCCAATTAACAGTAGTGCCTCGCCATAAG
>JAJONP010000093.1 GCA_021323555.1 Gammaproteobacteria bacterium
GAAATTACAACCTGGACAAAAAGTTATTTCATTAGTCGTCATTGCGCCTGAAGGTGATATTTTAACAGCAACTGAAAATGGCTATGGAAAACGCACAGAGGTCAATGATTACCGTACGACAAGTCGTGGTGGGCAGGGCGTTATTTCTATTCAAGTCAATGAACGGAATGGCCAAGTGATTGGCGCAGTACAAGTTCGTGCAGAAGATGAAGTCATGTTAATTAGCAATAAAGGAACTTTAGTGCGTGTACCTGTGAGCGAAATTTCTGTGATTGGACGTAATACCCAAGGTGTTCGTTTGATTAGTTTAGCCAATGATGAATCATTAGTGAGTTTAGAAAAAATTGCTACTTTAAATGAAGAGGAGGATGGAGAGGGAAGTGACGAATCACAAAGCACCCGTCATTACGATTGATGGAGCCAGTGGCACAGGGAAAGGAACTGTTTCGCAGTGTATAGCAAAAGAGCTAGGTTGGAACTTTCTGGATAGTGGCGTATTGTACCGCGTTTTAGCATTTGCTGCAGAAAAACAGAGAATCTCATTAGAAAATGAAGCTGCTCTAGCCACAATGGCCGAGCATTTAGATATTGTATTTTCATCAGAGACTATTTTATTTGAAGGAGAAGAAATAACAGACGTCATTCGTACTGAAAAAATAGGTAATTCAGCCTCGAAAGTGGGTGTTTTTTCAAAGGTACGCACAGCCTTATTAAGCCGTCAAAGAGCCTTCCAAAAGATGCCAGGGCTGGTTGCTGATGGTCGTGATATGGGTACAGTGGTATTTCCTGACGCCGAAGTCAAAATCTTCTTGACTGCAAGCCCTGAAGAAAGAGCCAGACGGCGCTACAATCAGTTGAATGCGAAAGGCATTCATGTTAACCTTGCTGCCCTCACAGAAGAGCTCCGTGAACGTGATAAACGGGACCAGGAGCGTACTGTGGCTCCTTTAAAACCCGCTACGGATGCTGTTTTGATTAATACAGATCCCTTAACGATTGAAGAAGTTGTTGGGCGCGTGATGACGGAAGTAAAAACAATAGTAAAGTAAAAAGAGGCGCGAGCGTTGAGATTAATGAATATTGATTTCTATGCATCGTTTTATAAATTAACTAAGAAGTAAATCAAACAGATCTAAACGATCTAGGATAAAGGTATGGCCGAAAGTTTTGCGCAATTATTTGAAGAAAGTCTTAATGAAACCCCTATGCTACCAGGTGCGATTATTATTGGTAAAATAACGCGTATTGAAGGTGGGTTTGTGTGGGTCAGTGCAGGTTTAAAATCTGAATCAACTATTCCGATTAGTCAGTTTCAAGATGAGCATGGCAATTTAGAAGTCGCTGTAGGTGATGAAGTACAAGTGGCATTGGAAGCCATTGAAGATGGCTTTGGTATAACGCGTTTATCCCGCGAGCGCGCAAAACGGTATGAATCTTGGGGCGTACTGGAAAAAGCTTATGAGAAAAAAGAAAATGTACGTGGCATCATTCAAGGTCGCGTAAAAGGCGGTTTCACTGTTGAAATTAAAGATATTCGTGCTTTCCTACCCGGTTCATTGGTTGATGTGAAACCCATCCGTGATCCAGATGGATTACTCGGTAAAGAATTTGATTTTAAAGTGATTAAAATAGATGCCAAGCGCAATAATATTGTAGTATCACGTCGTTCTGCGATGGAAGCAGAAAATAGCGTAGAACGTGAAGCCTTACTTGAAAGCCTCCATGAGGGGGATGTTGTTATAGGCACCGTCAAAAATTTAACGGATTATGGCGCGTTTATTGATCTGGGCGGTTTAGATGGTTTATTACATATTACAGATATATCACATAAACGCATGAAACACCCCAGTGAAGTTTTATCTATTGGCGATGAAATAAAAGTAAAAATATTGAAATTTGATCGCAGCAGTGCCCGTGTTTCTTTAGGTTTAAAACAATTAGGCGATGACCCGTGGTCTGATATTGCAGTACGTTATCCTGTTGGACAACGTTTATCTGGACGTATCACCAATATCACCGATTATGGTTGTTTTGTTGAAATTGAAGAAGGTATTGAAGGTTTAGTCCATGTCTCAGAAATGGATTGGACTAATAAAAATATTAACCCTAATAAAGTGGTGCATTTAGGCCAAGAAGTAGACGTCATTGTATTAGATATTAATGTTGAACGTCGTCGTATTTCTCTTGGACTCAAGCAATGCACGCAAAATCCATGGGAAACTTTTGCAGCCAATCATCAAAAAGGCGATAAAATTAGCGGTAAAATTAAATCGATTACAGATTTTGGAATTTTTATTGGTTTAGATGGCGCAATCGATGGTCTTATTCACTTATCTGATATTTCCTGGAATGAAGGCGCTGCGGAAGAAGCTATTCGCAAATATCAAAAAGGTGATGAGCTAAATACAGTGATTTTAGCGATTGATGCAGAACGTGAGCGTATTTCGCTTGGATTGAAACAATTAGCAGATGATCCTATTGCAAACTATCTGAATGCACATGAAAAAGGAAGCGTTGTATCAGGTAAAGTAACTGAAGTCGATGCTAAGCTAGCAACAGTTGAATTAGCAGAAGGTGTGTTTGGAACTATACGTGCTTCTGAAATTTCAGCTGAAAAAGTCGAAGACGCACGCACTAAGCTCACAGTCGGTGATGTCATTGAAGCTAGGATTATGGGTACTGACCGTAAGACACAGATGATTACACTTTCTATGAAAAATAAAGAAGCATCCACGGCAGCTACATCGAAGAAGCAACGTTCCTCTGCCAGCAAGAAAAAGGATAAAAGTAAAGCTACGGATACTGCAGATACGTCAATGAAAACAACATTAGGCGATTTATTTAAAGCGAAAATGGATCAGGAAGGCGATGCTTAAGAAATAATACTACTATCTATCTCTATTGATTAAAATAGTAGTAAATAATAAAAACGGCATCAGCATTTAGTGTTGATGCCGTTTTTTTCCTCTAGGAATATCAAGATGTTTAAATAAGTAAGCACCGCTTAAGATCGTCCCCTCTCCCGGAGCGTTTTTTGCGAGGGGAGAGGGTTAGGGTGAGGGTTTAAGCCAGGATCAAAACGATGAGTACTATTTGGATTTTATTAATTTTTGTTGCATTAGGAAGTGCCTGGCATCTGGGCTACCAGGCGCGTCATAAGCGATTTCTTGACCAACGGATTAATTTACCACGAGACTATCTCGTAGGTTTAAATTTCTTGCTCAACGAAGAACCTGATAAAGCAGTCGATGTTTTTATTAAGATGCTTGAAGTAGATAGCGATACTATTGAAACCCACCTCGCAGTTGGAAAATTATTTCGGCGTCGCGGAGAAGTTGATCGCGCCATTCGTATTCATCAAAATTTAATTGCCCGTCCAAATCTAGATGCCGCTTATAGAGAGCAATCGTTATTTGAGTTAGGGCGAGATTATTTGAGCGCAGGCGTATTAGATCGTGCAGAGAAAATTTTTTTAGAAGTAGTCGGTGTAAAAGAATATGCTATCCCTGCTCTATATGCCTTATTAGATATTTATTGCCGAGAAAAAATCTGGGAAAATGCCATTTCGACCGCCTATCAACTGCAAACTATCACCCAAAAAAATATGCAACCAGTGATTGCACATTATTATTGTGAATTAGCAGAAATAAGTATGGCAAATAAAGAGCAGACACCAGCAAATGACTATCTCAAAAATGCATTAAATGCCGATCCAAACTGCGTACGCGCAAGCTTATTACAAGCCCGATTAGATATGGCAAACAAAGATTATAAATCTGCTTTATGGAATTTAAAACGTGTGAAAGATCAAAATCCCGATTATCTTTCGGAAGCTATTGATGCACTTGCTTCTTGCTATGAAGCACTCAATGAAGAAGAAAAATTAGTAAAATATTTAATGAAAATCCTGAAAAAATATCCTCGCGTTCCTGTCGTATTAATCTTGTCTGAACGCATTCGTCGTTGGAAAGGAGATAAAATCGCGGCAAATTTTGTCGCTGATTATGTACGTCGCTATCCCTCCATTCGCGGATTGCATTTATTCATTAATTTATATCAATCCAGTGCAGTGGGACGCGCACGCGAAGATTTGTTAATTTTACAAAATTTAACGACAAAATTATTAGCCGATAAACCCGACTATCGCTGTTTTTCTTGCGGTTTTTCAGGCAAAACATTGCATTGGCAATGCCCCGGATGCAAGCAATGGAGTAGCATTAAATCAATACACAGTTTAGATGAGTGCACAGCGTGAATAGGCTAATCTCAGTAGCGCCCATGATGGATTGTACCGATAGGCATGATCGGTATTTTTTACGTTTACTCGCGCCACACGTATTGCTCTACACTGAAATGATAACTACCCAGGCACTTATTCACGGAGATTATCAACGTTTGCTTGCCTTTGACTCATTCGAGCATCCTATTGCATTGCAACTGGGGGGCAATGATCCTACCCAATTAGCACAGTGCGCAAAGCTGGGCGAGAGATTAGGGTATGATGAAATTAATATCAATATAGGATGCCCCAGTAATCGAGTTAAATCAGGCCAATTTGGCGCATGTTTGATGCTCAATCCCGTATTAGTCGCCGACTGTGTTTTTGCAATGTGCCAAGCAGTCACTATTCCCATCACGGTAAAATGTCGGATTGGGGTAGATCATCATGATTCTTACGAAGAACTACACCAATTTATTAAAAAGGTTGCGAGCGCAGGCTGCAAAATTTTTATTATTCATGCACGCAAAGCCTGGCTTACAGGTTTAAGCCCTAAACAAAATCGCCACATTCCACCTTTACGATATGACATTGTAAGAAAGATTAAACAAGATTTTCCCCAATTAATCATTATCATCAACGGCGGAATTAATACGTTAACTGATATTAAGAACCACTTGCAATTTGTAGACGGGGTGATGATAGGCCGTGAAGCCTATTCAAACCCTTATTTTTTAGCAGAAATTGAAAAACAATATTTTGGCAGCGATATGAGTACACGCCATGCTATTATAGAAAAATTCATTCCCTATATAGAAAAGCAGTTAGCAGATAAAGTAAAGTTAACCATGATTACACGGCATATTCTAGGTTTATTTCAAGGCCAGGCAGGCGCTAGAAATTGGCGCCGCTATATCAGTGAAAATGCTCATAAAGCAGGAGCAGATACTAAAATTTTAAAAGAGGCTTTACATTATGTATGACACACTTAAATCAATATCGAATACAGTAGGTTTGATTGGCGTAGCATTACAGCTAGGCGTTTATTTTTTATTAACTATAAAACGTTTAAGTTCCAACTCTCTTCTCTATCAATTATGTAATATGATTGGCGCTTGCGGTATTTTATATTCTTTGATGTTCCACTGGAACACACCCTCTGTCGTGGTTGAAATCGCCTGGTTGATGATTAGCGTAGGCGCGGTTGTTCAGCTTCTAAGAAAGCAGTGAGCTTTGTTATTTATGTTTTTCTCAAGACGATTGTCCTCGTGGCCTTCTCCCTGATGATAGTGGCAAATTATTCCCATCAAGATGGTTATGCGATACAGCCTGCGAACTCTGCTGTTGAACCTGTTGTTTTAGCTTTTCTATTTCCCCTTCTCTTTGCTGTAATGTATTTTTAGTTATAACTAGTTCTCTCCTTATTTTTTCTGCTGCTACTTTATATCTCTCAGCTTCCTGTGGCGCAGATCGCACTTGTGCCGCTCTTGCCGCATCATCGCTTGAAGCTAAACCTGATGATATCTTATTATATAACCCAGTTATTCCCAGCCACAACATCCTAAATGGCCACGATATAACAGCTGGAATAGCTCCTACTATTTGGCCTACTAAAGATGGCTGGGGAGCCACAGGTGATGGTTTTGGAACAACAGGAGAAGGTAATTTCGCTGATTCTTGTATTCTTTGCAATACAACATCATTTACACCTCGCTTAAAAGCTTCATTTACTCCGTCACCATTTTTAGCTGACACTTCAAAAAAGGGCATACCATATTGTGCTGCTAGTTCTTCGCCTTCTTGTGTAGAAACTTTTTTATCGCTTTTTTTGTCAACTTTATTTCCAATCAAAACAATTTTAGCATCCTTCGGGCCATACTCCTTAATCTTACTCAACCAATCATTAACATTTTGAAATGATTTTTCATCAGTCATATCATAGACAACATAAAAAAGAGGGCAATTGCTCCAGGTTACAGGAGCAGTTCGGGAAGACGAGTTCCAGAGGTTAGCGCTTATCGATACATCTTCGTGCGAAGTACCAGGTACTCCCAGGCCATCATATCTTTTTGACTTAGGACCAGCATCTAACACCTTATACAAATGAGAGTCGGTAGAGGACTTTGAAACTTCTTGCAAGATCAAACTATTTTTACCTACACTTTTATCGCCTACAATGAGTACGTCAATGGGTCTTTCATCTTGTCTTGACCTTGCCATAAGTTATCCTCTTTTCCAAGGGTTGGATATATATGATTCTTTTTACTTTCGACTTTTTTAATTTTCTATAAAAGTTATCTCAACTTAGTGCTAATTATAATTCAAGAAATAAAATTTGCTTGATAAAAGCCAACTCTAACTTCGTTTGATTTCCTAAACTTTTGTTTTAATTACCAATTAATTTTGTCTTACGTCTCCTAACAAACCAACTTCCACATTTATAAATTAAATTATCAGCAATCTTGAAAAAAATTAATCGTTAATAATGGATAATGTGAGTTAACTCAGGCGATACTTTTATTGTATCACCTGATATTCACTGTTATTATTAACATTATGAATAAAAAGAAAGAGTCAATAAAATATATTAAAGTAACGGATGACACCATAAAGCTTCCAGAAAAACAAGGAAATGGAACTTTAAAATATTCTGTGAGAGTCGATAAAAATGGGAATATTGCGCGCTACAGTTTTGCTTATATAAATTTTCATATCTACACTGGAGATAACGGCAGAGTCTTAGGATATGACAATTGTCATGGATATCACCATCGACATTATATGGGAAAGGAAAATAAGATAGTATTTTCCAGCTTTGAAGATGTACTAGATCATTTTGAAAAAGAATGGGGGATTTTGCATGAAACCGTTAAAATACAAAAAGCCCGTTAAAAAATTAAAAAAAGTAATGAGGGTAAAAACTGGCTCTGTGAAAGATTTTTTCGCTGATGCAAGAAATATTATGCGTGCTGCTGATAAAGGCGTACCTATAAAGAAACGTTGTGCCACATTAACCTTTGCTGACCCTGCTGAAATGCTTCATTTTTTGAGTGCTGCAAAAATAAAATTAATTAATAATATCAGAAAACATCCTAATTCAATCACGAATATAGCAAAAGCCATCAATAGAACCCGTGCCGCTGTAAGAAGAGATATATATGAAATGGAGCGCGTGGGAATAGTTAAAACCCACGAAGAGATCAATCCAATTGGGCATGGCCGACATAAAATTGTGGAGCTTGTTGCATCAAAAATGAAACTCGAAGCCTATATTTAAAGATAATACTGCCGTTACTTGAGTATTTCTCTAATAATTTTTGGTCGCTTGGTAATGCAAGTCAAATAGGCTAAGGTAGTAGTATCAGGCATCATTTTTTCCTGTTTTCCAGCTTTTATTTTACTTACTAACTTGCTGTTTTAAATAGCAATTAACTCTCTTTTCCCATCCGCCTCACAAACCAAAGCGCTCCCTCGGGTATGCCAAGCCCCTAAAACAGTGCGGCTCGCAGGTTGATGATTCAGTTTACTGCTTTAACCAGCTCATGTCCTAATGATTTCTCTTTCATATCATATATCCTCTAAATACTTCGAAACTAATAACGGGATAGTGCGTTTTAATTCATTACGTTCCCGCTGGTTTATATTATCTTTTTCTGACTTGCTATAAAGAGTAATAAGCAAGATTAATATATATTTTGAATAATGATAGAGTACTCTTACCCCTCCGCTTTTACCCTTATCATTTTTTCCTGTTTTCCAGCGTAGTTTTCTTACTCCATTTGTTCCAGTAATAGAATCACCTTTCTCTGGATTTTTTGAAATGTAATCTAATAAATCTTCTAATGCTTCTTCTGTCAAAATTTTATTTGCCTTTTTTTCAAAAGCAGGTGTCATTTTTATTATTAGATTTTTCATTTTTTAATAGTAGGCCAATGGCCTATATCTGTCAAGTAAGGGATTGCGGTATTTTATATTCACTGATGTTCCAATGGAGCACACCCTCTGTCGTGATTTAAGTCGCGTGGCTGATGATTAGCGTGGGCGCGGTTATTCAGATTGTAAGAAAACGGTGGCCTCTGTTATTTATTTCTTTTTTGGTGATGGTGATTGATAGCTAAAGTATCGACGCATCCA
>JAJONP010000012.1 GCA_021323555.1 Gammaproteobacteria bacterium
TGCATAGTCGGCGCCTAATTGCATTTGTTCCTGGCGGCGCAAACGCTGATAAGTATTACGCAATTCATCGCGCATGAGTGAATGGCCGTCCACTTCTGCAATAATGTCAGATTGGCCTAAATGGAAATAACTTGAAAATCCCCAAATCATAAAAGCAAAACATAAGATGCCAATAATTGTCCACGCTATCCACCCTTGCGATTTGTCACGAATGCTTTGTAGCATAGTATTTCCTCATTGCTTGTTCATATCAGGTTTTAGTTAATCCATTTTCATTTTTTAGACAGCGTAGTATAGCGTTTTTTTTCCCTTCTTTCGACTTGTTCCTGAGATGGGTGTCCGCACTTAAAGTGTCAAATTTTTAAACTAATTTTGAATAAAAATTGCTCTCTTTAGAGCTTTACCTCCTTAGGTTAAATATTCCCCTTAGGCTGCCTTGTAAAAAAACAAAGGATGTTTTACTTTGGTAAAAGAAGCAAAAATAAAGGATATTGTTATGCTAAACAAAGCGCAGCGGCAATTATTATTTCTCTCCAGTCTGGGCGGGATATTGGAATTTTATGACTTTATTATTTATGCCTTATTCGCCGCTTATATTGCAGCAAACTTTTTTCCCCTGCAGGATAAACTGAGCTCCCTCATTGCGACTTTCACCACTTTTTCCATAGGCTATTTGGCAAGACCTTTAGGGGGGATTTTCTTTGGACATTTTGGCGACCGGATAGGCCGCAAAAAAACATTTACGGTTTCTATTTTATTGATGGCTGTTACCACTTTTGCAGTAGCCTTGATACCCACTTATCAACAGATCGGTATCCTGGCTCCTTTAATACTGACTTTTTTACGTATTTTGCAGGGCATAGCCTTAGGTGGAGAAATACCAGGCGCTATTGCTTATGTCAGCGAATCACTGCCTGAGAAAAAAGGCTTAGGCTGCGGTTTTATTTTTTTCGCGGTTAATAGCGGAACCGTATTGGCGCTCTTAACACAGGCTACTTTACAAAGTATTTTGTCTTCCGAGCAGCTATTTAGCTGGGGGTGGCGAATACCTTTTATTGTAGGTGGAATATTTGGCTATATCAGTTATCAACTACGTCAACAATTGGAAGAATCTCGTATTTTCCAATCTATTGAACATAAGATCGAACGCTTCCCGTTAATAAAGGTGTTTAAAAAAGAATCTTATAATATGGCAGCTGCTATTTGCATTGCAGGTATAGCAGCATCAACTATCGGTTTATTATTTTTATTTATTCCTTCTTATTTCAATAATGTGCTGAATATTCACAATAGAGAGTATACCTGGTACAGTGCGCTAACTACTTTTTTGGTGGCTTTATTGTGTATTCTGATGGGATGGCTAAGTGATAAGTTCAATCGAAAATTTTTATTTATTGTTTCAGCATTGTTTTTGATTGTGATCAGCTACCCCGTGTTTCAAATTTATGTAAATCATTTTGAACAATTTAAATGGGCCTTGTTACTGAGTTTGCTTGCCGCCGGTTCAACTATAGGCACTATGCCGGGTTTATTAGCAGAATCTTTTCCTACCGCTATTCGATACAGCGGCATTGCTGCCAGTTACAATATAGGCTTTGCCTTATTTGGTGGTTTAATGCCTTTAATTTCTCTGATTTTAGTGAATAAAACAGGGTTATTGACGGCACCGGCGTTTTGTCTGATTTTTTCAGCAATTTTAGCAATACCGGCAACCATCATGGTTAAACAGCGGCATATTCATCTATAAATAAAATTGATGAATCAAAATGTTCTAATTTTAGGTATCGTTTCGACCCGCCGAGATTTATTTGTACCAGTAAAGAAGGATTATTATGTTCCACAAAAAGTTTGGAAAACCCTTTCTTGTGGTGTTGGCGCCCCCATATATTCCAGATTATACTTTTCTTGCTCGCCGCTATAAGGTTGAGATAATTTTTCTAATAAAACGCTTGCTTTGCTAAGATTGAGGTCTTCTTCAGCATATTTAACAGCTTCTTCTACTTTATGGTTACGAGGGATCACAGCTGGATTAGTCGACAACATAATATAAGAAATCTCTTGAGGAGCAATACCTTCCTGGAATAAGCGCTTACGCCATTTTTCTATCCATTGGTTTATATTGCTTGAAGGTATAAAAATTTTACTATAATCAAATTTTTCATCATCTATAATATGACTCAAATACCTAAAAGTTAATGTATAATCTGCTGCTTCTTTATATATTATTTGCAATAAATCTTCTATAAGAGATTTATCTGCTAGGGCGGGTTTTGTAATGCCTATTTTTCTGCACATCATAGAAAGGTACTTATTCTCATATAAGTTGTTAAACTCTATAATGTAAGAATGCAATAATTCGAGAGCCCGTTCCGTTTTATCATCTATTATAAATAGAAGTGATTTAGCAAATTGCATTAAGTTCCATTGACATACCGCTACTTGATTAGCGAAGCTATAACGGCCATAATAATCGATCGAACTGAAAACTTTATCAGGATCATAGGCATCTATAAAAGCACATGGCCCATAATCCAAGGTTTCACCCGAGATAGCAACATTATCAGTATTCATTACACCATGTATAAAACCTACTCGTATCCAGTTTACAATGAGATCTATCTGCGCATCTCTCACTCGTTCAAATAAAGCGATATAAGGAGTTGGATGATCTTCTAGTTCAGGATAATGACGATGGATTGTATAATCGGCCAAGAGCTTTAAGGATTGGACTTTAAGCTGTGAAGCAAAATATTCAAATGTACCAACCCGTATATGACTGGCCGCAACGCGTGTTAAAATAGCACCCGGCACCCTCTTACCGTTACGTATAACATCCTCCCCCGTACCGATGAGAGCCAGTGAGCGAGTGGTTTTAATGCCAAGGGCATGCATTGCTTCACTTATTATATACTCTCTCAGCATAGGCCCTAAAGCAGCCCTCCCGTCACCTTGACGCGAATAAGCAGTCTTTCCAGAACCCTTTAGCTGAACATCATATCTTTGTCGGTTCTTATCGACTATTTCTCCTAGCAGCACAGCTCTCCCATCTCCGAGTTGGGGCACAAAATAACCAAACTGGTGCCCTGCATAAGCTAACGCAATAGGATCGGCAGTTTCAGGTATTTGATTGCCTGAAAATGTAAGCGCTATTTTTCCGGCATCTTGCAAAAGATCATAATAGATCCCCAACTCGTCAGCCAAGGTTGAGTTAAAATACAGAAGTGTGGGATGAACAACCGGAGTAGGGAGTATTTTCTGATAAAACTCCCCAGGCAACATGGAGTAAGTATTATTAAATTTAATCACCATCATTAGAGCTTAATTTTTAGTCTCGCTCTCGAAATACTTAAGGTGTTCCTCGGCATTATTTAATACTTTCTTTACTTTCTCTCTAACGTCAAGCGGCATATTTTCTCCTTTGAGAGCATCTCTAAAAGCATCCACTAACATGCGCGTATTGGTAGCAAGAGCTTTCATAGCCCCCTCATCACTTATGAGACCACGCATGCCGGTATAACCCTGCATAAAAAAGCCCTTGAAATCACGGGTATGTTCAGGAGCTTCTCCACCATGATCTACCAATATTTCCGAGAGGGTTTTTATATTATTTTCGCATTCTTCTCGGAATTCGGATAGTTTATCCCGCAGGGTTTTATCACTTAAGCAAGATATGGCTTGTGCGAGAATAAAAGTAGAATCAATTTCATATTGTACTAACGGTTTAATTGTATCGACAATATGGCTTTCATTTTGCATAATCGCCTCCCAATAGTTATTGTTATGATAAATGATAGCTACATAGCATTTACATTGTATCGCAAGGTGATGTACAGATCAAGATGAAGTGTATTAAATTTTCTTTTTCCTTAAAATCCGAAGAATATTTATTAGTGCATAGACCATGAATCTATTTGAAACCTTACAACATCTTCCAGTGCGCCTGTTTCAGAAAATTTTGATCTTAATAATTGAGCACCATTACACCCATTAAGAGCAATATTTTTTATACGCTCCAAACTTTCTAAGCTGCCAGTCATTTCGGCGTATCCTTCGATTTGACCACATGTGTGTAATATATCTTCTTTGAGATTTTTTTGCCTCTCATTAGCCGCATCAATTATCTCAGCATCCAAACCGAATCGGGATGCCCTAAATCTATTAATCAAATAGGTCAAATATACTTCTTTTGAAATTTCTGTTCTGTTTTTTAGCAAAAAACGTGTTAAACAATTTGCATAAAAAGCAATATCACAAGCTGTTTGGATAGTGAGCGGAGTATCACATATCCTTATTTCTACAGTGCCATATTCTGGCTTTGGCCTAATGTCCCAGTAAAAGTCTTTTATACTCTTCACAACGTTCAAGTGATAAAGCTTTTCAAAGTATTGATGAAACTTGCTCCATTGAAATATCCAAGGGGGCGTTCCGCTTAATGGAAAAGCACTAATCACGGAAAGCCGCGAGCAATCAAAAGAAGTATCAATAGATTGGTTAAAAGGCGATGAGGCACTTAGCGCAATAAAATGGGGTATATAATATGCCAGCGCATGACAAAGATATAATGCATCCTCGCCATTCTGACATCCAATATGGATATGCTGCCCAAAAACCGTAAATTGCTTTGCTAAAAAACCATATTGTTCTGAAACACTTAAGAATCGTTCGTTTTTGAATATTTTCTGTTCGTTCCATTTTTGGAATGGATGCATCCCACCGCCGCAAATACCTATATGCATTTTTTTAGCCACCTCTAAAAGAGTAGAATTAATAGTATTTAACTCATTGAGAAGGCTTCGATAATCTGAATGTATTGAAGAATTTATCTCCATCATGGATTGGGTAATTTCAGGCTTGATGTTCTTTTCGCACAATATTGCTTGAGCTCTTCGCAGAAAATCTTCGGATTCCAAAATCAAATTATAGTTATTTAAATTAATAAGCTGAAACTCGAGCTCAACCCCAATAGAGAATGGCATGCTTTTTTTAAACTCTATTATATTACCCATCAAGTCTTAAACCTTTTTGATATTTTCGAATGTTTCATTGCTTTTTAAAAGTATATACTGAAGCATAATCGGACCCGCTATTCCTAAAACACCGATGCAAGCAGACACAATTCCCATTAATTGTACTCCAAGTTCGGGGTTAAAATCACCCACCTTAGTGCCCATGTTTATAGCAAACCCAGACAAAGGCATCAATGCGCTGCCTAGATAGATCGCTTGAGCATTAGTAATAATGGATTGTTTTTTAAACAAGAACACCGCCGAAATCTTTGCAAAAACTCTAATTAAAATACAGCCAATAACTACTATTGGTGCAATTAAAAATCCTGAGAGATCCAGATAACAGCCCGTCATAAAAAAAAGCGGAATAAAAAAGATATGGGTATAATCTCCAAAATTAGCCTCTAAAATAGAGTTTCTCCAATCAAGATTTCTTGTGGAAATACCTATAGAAATTAATGTCAAAAAAATGGATAAATTTAAAAATTTAGAAATACCAATAGCCGCTATCAGCATGCTAATAAGCAGGATAAACTGTTCTCTTTGCTTTTTAGGGATAATGTAATAATTTAAAAATTCTAATATCTTAAACAAAATCACCCCAAGCAATATGGACCCAATTGCCCTATATAAGGAATGGGTTAGCATTTGAAAGAGACTAGAAGCGCTGATTTCAAAATAGGGATATATCAGCGAAAATATTACTAAAGCGAAAAAATTATTAAAGCTCGTTATCATCAAAGCACGTCTTGCTATAGGCCCTTCCGATTTAAAATCATCTGTGACAAGAAGTAAAATGGCTGGTGAAATAATAGAGATAAGAATAGCCGCAGTAAATGCGTATAAAGTTATCCATCCGAAAAATTTTAACAATAAAAAAATGGGTAAAATAGTTAAGAGAAGCTCAAAGACACAGGTTAAAAGCAGGCCGGAGTCATTTTTTAGCCATTTTAAGTTAAGATGCCGCCCAATCATGAATAAAATTAATGCCATCGATATATCGGTTACGAAGCTCATTTCTGAAATAATTTTTCTATTGACAATATTGAGCAAATGAGGGCCGCACAATACGCCTATCAAGATGTAGCTTGATATTCTAGGTATAAAGCCTGTTTTAAAAAGTATTTCTGCTATGATATGACAGATAAAGAGCATAATACCCAAAAAAGTAAATACATTCATTAGCGGGTAGTGTTGTGGTAAAAAATCCATAATATAACCTCTAAAAAATAAACTTTCCGTTTCTATTTTGTATATAATAACAGCAGTAGTACTTGTTACGCCACTACGGTTTAAAATATTCATTTTAAATCGCTGCCTTCTTTTATTTGAAAGGTATTCTTAGTGTTTTATTAACCTTATTGAATAATCCCTGTTTTTATTCAAAATGTGCTGTTTAATGTAAGAATCCCGTTCTATCAACCACATGGCTTGTGTTAAAAATCAATTTGTGTTAAAATTTCCTATATAGAAAAATAAATTACAGTATAGCTATGAGCTTGGTTAATTAACAATAAACATTACAAGGTAGCCGATTGGTAATAATTTTTTATTACAGTCATTATCCTTCATCCCGTTTTTTTTAAAAGAAACGAGCTTTCACGATTGTTATACCCGGTGTAATATTTTGTCGATGCTGCCAGCTTTTGCCACAAGGAGATTATGCCTATGGCAATGTTAGACAATATCAATAAATTCTTAATAATCTGTATTATTGCAGCTATTACAGCAGAAGCTTACGCAGCAGCCAGTCTGGTCACCAACACCCCAGATACTGACGCCGCCAACTTATCTAGCGTTACTGAATTAACTGATGATGCTCATAATACCGATAACGCTGACAAAACCAAAGCCGATAGTATTTTCAATCACGAAGGATTTAGCATCACTGAATATCAGGATTCTGTTTTAGGCTTTGTAGGCGAAGCTACAGTGTCGAGTTATCTTCTCGATAATCAGCATGCAGTGGCGGTTGAATTAAATGGCGGCCCGCGGATTTTTCGCTTAAATGCAACTTATGGTTTTAATCTAAACAATAATCAACGCATTAAAATTACCGGCGAACGGCTGGATGAAAAACTGGATTTTGATTTCATGACCGACACCCTCTCTCGGTGGGTCGGCCAAAATGCCTTGGGCGCTGATTATGCTTATATGCTCGATAATAAAATCCTGCAGTCTTTAGGTTTCGGGGGTTATTATACTCATTCCGCGAGCAAAGAATTATCCAATCAAACGATTCACGATTCGGTTAATGATCTGTATTACGCCGAACAACGCCGCATAGCGGGAGCAAATAGCAGTAACTTTCATGTTGATTTGAACGCGCATTTATGGCCTTATAGCCGCTTAAAGGGGGGAATTGATTACGATACCGTGCATTTTGATACCCAGCACACAAACAGCCAAGATGTACAAGGACTCGGTACTCATGTCACCATAGAACAACGCTTACTCCCTATGGTGAAGTTAACACTAGGTTCTCAACTTCGCCAAACCGAGCAAGGTTATAATGTGGCATTAAGCTGGTTAACACCTTCTATTAAAGGAATGCAAACCGAATTGGCGGCGGTGACGGATTTTACCAAAGATTTAACCTCTAATCAGCATTATTACACTACCGGACTTCGTTTTAATGTGGTCTTTGATGATACTGCAGGAAGCTCTCCTCAAGCGGTTTATAGTGATTTAACCGATGGCTCACAAGAAAGTTTAATCGATTGGACGCGTACCCCTTCTGTGCACATGTCTACTGTCTTAGCCGTAGTGGGCGGCAGTACCTTACCCGCTTTTATGAGCTGCCCAGCCCCTGGCACAGTCAATCAGGAATCGAACAGGGGCGGCTTAAATTATTTTACCGCTCCTAATGGATGGCATGGAACGGCAGATGAATTTTATGGAAGTGAAAATATTAAGTTTAACACAGCGACTTATCTGAATAATTCCCGGACTGCCCAATGCTTATATAACATCCATGGCAATATCAATACATTGCTCCTTCAGAATGATGACGCAGGACAACAAGTAGGTAACGGTTGGATCCTGCAGGGAACTACTTACAGCTGTTTAAATGATGCTACTCAATGTCATTTTAAAGATAAACGTGTTACGTCTTAGTACCCAATAAAAAAGTACTTTTTTAGTTTTTAGAATAAACAAAAGAAGAGGTAAAAAAACATGAGTGGTAATAGCCAGAAAAGAAACATTGCAAACCAGGTTACCCATGAACAAAGAGCAGCACAACCCCAATCTACTCGTCAAATACATCGCTTTCACCAACAATTAATCAAAAAAGATCATGTTAAAGCAAAAAAGAAGAGTCATTCAAAAGTTTCTCAACTCTATCATCCAGCTAATGGTAAACAGCGTGTAGTCCAAGTGAAGAAAGCCAAAGCCGTTAAAATGTATAATGCAGCAGGATTACGTGCTGCGAAAAACACAGCGTTTTGGGCAATAATGTTCTCCTTGATGCAAGTAGCTGAAGCCGCCATTAAAGTAAGCAGTGCTGCCAATTCTTCTAGAATGTTACCTCAAAGTAAGCGAAAAATGTATAATGTAGGCGCAGAAAATGGAGTAAATGCTACAGAGACTCAACCTGCTTGTGTTGATGTCATAATGGCATCGCTTTCCCGTTTTTACCGGCTGCCCCAACAAGATATCCAGGTCAACACTTCCAGCGCTCTTACCCAGGAAATTCAGGATAATTTTTTCCAGGATCCTCCTGCCTCCTATATAGCCCAAAATGGTGAACTGCTTTTTGCAAAATTTCTTGAGGAAAATGGTTATACCTACTCGGCGACTATCCAAGGTAAGCCGCCGGTGGAACCTGGCACTCCCGTAACGTGTTTCAAGTTCAAAGAAAGCTTGTTAAAGGGACAAGAGATAAATGCTTCTGGAATTCATTGTATGGGGGTTGATTTTCAAACGGATGATCCAGATAGCAGACAGAGCGTGCCATTAACAGGGATTTTTGATAGAGCATGGATACTGAATTCGGCGATAAATTTTGTAATGAAGGGCAATTTTAGGGGTGGTTTGTTAGCCAATTGCAGTGATTCCACTTTTCCGGTTCAGTTTAAAGCAGATTTATCCAATGCACTGATTAGCTTTACTTCTTTTTCAGGAAGCGGCATTAGCTTCTGCGGCAGCCATGGCAAGCACGTTCAGATTGAGCTGGATACGGTAGATAAAAATATCCCTTTTTTTCTAGATTTGGAGCATACAGGATTTGAAGACTTATCGCTGACCTCAACAGCGCCCAATACTATGTTACGTATTGTGAGATCAAGTATCCAGCAATTTGAGACCAATACTATTCAGGTGGTTAACGGCATTGCAGAAGTTATAGGGGAATTAGGCGGATATTCTAATGTCAGCTTAGTAAGTGAGACACCGATAACGGGGGTTCTGACCGTAAAACGGGATATTGATATTTGTGCCGCTCAACAAACCGTAGCGCAAAATTTTAATGAAAACAGCAATGGTTGCGAGGTCGAAACAACTCAAGATCGCAATAATGGATATTTAGCCAGCTGTGCGGGTTATTGGTTAGGGGATCCACTGAAATGGATAACTCTTTATTTGGGTTATGATGATGGGACGAATTACTTTAGTTCATGGACAGAAAAACCCAGTCCCAGCCCTGCACCGGCTCCATCACCCGTTCCAAGTCCGACACCAATACCAGCGCCAAGCCCCTCACCGGCTCCATCACCCGTTCCAAGTCCAACACCAATACCAGCGCCAAGTCCCTCACCGGCTCCATCACCTGTCCCAAGTCCCTCACCGGCTCCAAGTCCGGCACCAACACCAGCGCCAGTACCAAGTCCCTCACCAGTGCCAAGCCCGCCGCCTGATATCCAGAAAGATAATGAATTTTTTTTCATACTGCGCATGGTATTAACAGGAATTGCGATTTTATTTTCAAGCGCTGCTATGGGCCGAATGACTTACAGAAACGATGAAAGCAAACCCTCTGTCAATGGATCGGGTACCTCAGAAGAAGATGACAATAACATTTCTCTCCCGGATGTAGCATCAGATCCGTCTAACGTGTTTTTTATAAGTTCAGATCGAGACAACAGCTCCCTTTTACTTCTAGCTGACTATCAGATTCGAATTTTACTGCCTTTGGCACTGACAAGCTTTAGCAGAATTCCTGGAAAAGACTATAGAAGAACAGAGCCTGGATTGACCAAGTCCTATTTAGCTTATTTGGCTTATAACGGCATCGCCGATCTATTGAGCTGGACGCTCGTTCCAGCTGTTAGCGGGTTAAGTGTCATTATATACATGAATTTTGCAGAACGATATCTTGATTTTGCTGATGATACATTTGCTAAAACGTATGCGGAAACTTCTGCTGGATTGGCAAACTTTTTTGTCACGGGCGGATCTTTATTTCAATTAATTCCTACTCTGCGAAGTGGATATGATACATTACTGACCCGCTTATCCAACAAACTGGATGCACAATATCGGCTGAGTGGGAAAGAAAAAATTTTAATATTATTGGGTACAGTGTCCGCCTTGGGACTCACTATCAATGCCTGCCTTGCCGCATTGGAAATGTCTGAAGAAACCACGATAAACACCCTTCTCACTTTTTGTCCCCTCTTCCCCGAATTTGCAGAATCCCCTGCCGCTAAAAGCTTTACTCAATATTCTTTGATTACCGCTTTTTCTGTACTGTCTGGCTATTCTGTTATTCATTTATTAAATGATCGATTTGCAGGATATAAAAAAGCCCTCGGAGATATAATAAAATCTGAACTGGATATTTCTGAAAGGAACGCTTATAGGCATTGTTTTGAAGATTCTCTCGCATCAGCAGGAGGCAGCAGTACAATAACGGTGGAGGTTGAACCCCCTGCGGCGGCTGCTCACTCGACAGGTTGGATGCTAACAGCGCTTCGATCTTTCTTGATGCCTTCTGTAGCCATTCTTTGCACTGCTTATTTCTTTTCAGGGCTTACTCCTGTCAATGAAACGGCTATTCCTGCGGGGGAGTCTCTCTGTGATCTCTCGAGCACAGGAAAAGAAGCATTACCATTAGAATGGGAACGTCTTGATAAAGGTTTGTCAGCAGCTTATGTTCGAGCCAATATTCTTGCAGTACCGGCATGGTACATCGCGCCCGCTGTTGTTTGGTTATTAAATGAAGATGTTCCTCAATTTTTCAGAAACACCTGCAGAAATATCTACCGATTTTTCTGCCAAAGAGGTATTGCGGAAGAACACCTTTCTTTAATGAACACCTCAAACACTTACTCTTCGTCTTTAACGATTGCAGCCAGAGTACTGACTACTTGCATATTAATTTACTGCACACCTGGCACGCCGTTTAGCGCAGCTGGATTAATTATGGATTATCTATTGGCGCATGTATTTTGCCCCAACATTATAAAAAATATTATCTCGTATGTAGCAGGTTTTGGCGCAGTCACCCCCCTTACCTTCCATGCGCTTACGCAGAATATTACTGCTTTAGGCCTTGCCTGTGAAAATGAAAGGCTTGCAAAAACACCTGCTGATGCGTTACTAAGAAGCATCACCTATCGCGATAATATGCCGCTTATTCAAATCGCAGAAATATATGCCACCACAGAAAAAGATTATTTAAATGATCCTTCTCTTAAGATGCAGGATCAAATAAATCAACTTAATTTAAGAAGGCATCTTAATGAGGTGCAAATAGGCATTCAAAAAATACAATCCAACCTCTATCTAGCCCCAGAATTTATTGAAAGAATCGTATTTTCTACCTTAATAGTCAATAATACACGAGACGACTGCATTTATTATTATAAGGATTATAAGGAAAACAGGCTGGAAGATTGCTCTTGGGGAAAGGTTGCAGACTGGATCCCTGGCATTCGCTTTTTCGCACAATCAAAGTTCGAACAATATATGGCTAATCCCAACCCTCCACCTAGTGCTGTTCCCCTTTTTAATTAACCGTCTTGTCTATCATATTTTTCCCTTAATGCACACAACATAGTGGCTTTCATACAGGTGGATCAAAGAAAAGGTTTTTGCATAAAATTTACCTATTTGCATTCCCAATGATTTAGCCGTATATTTTACGCTATGCGTATTTGGAGTATTCATCCTCAGTATTTAGATCCCAAAGGATTAGTAGCTTTGTGGCGAGAAGGCCTGCTTGCTCAAAATGTGCTAAGAGGAATGACTAAGGGATATCAACACCACCCTCAACTTATCCGTTTTAAAGCCCATTCTGCTCCTCTTAAAGCGCTTGCTAATTACCTCCAAGGGGTGTGCGATGAGGCCGAAAAACGAGGTTATCACTTTAATAGATCCAAGATCGCCCATGCCCCCGCTTCTCTGGATACCATCCTTGTGAGTACGGGACAAATCCATTATGAATGGCAGCATTTTCTCAACAAAATAGAAAAACGGGATAATCTTCGTTTTAAAAAGCTCAAAGATATAAAAAACATAGAAGTGCATCCCCTCTTTACCTCTATAACAGGGAATATAGAAAATTGGGAACGCATTGACCAGGGAATTTTACCTTCAGTGATCAATCTAAATAGGTCAAGCTAGCTACTTATTCGAATTGCCTGCCTCATGAGAATACAAACTCATAGTGGCTGAAAATGACTAATTTTTTAAAATCCTTAATTATAAAAGAGCCCCTACCACGGGAGAAATTATCCGATAAAAACCGATGAGAACCTTAATGCTTTCTTAAGGATAATGTGTTAATATAAACCTAAAGAAATTATAAAAATAATGAAAACAAGGAGGAATTATGCCAAAGAATCTCATCTTTAACATGCAAGTTATGCTAGATGACACATTGTTGTTTTATCAATCTTTTATAAAAGAACTCTTGAGCGATATGGATAAATTGGAGACTTCTATCCAGAACAACCATCCCTTGGTTACCCTTTTCAAGTCTCGATTCCAGGAAAAATATGGGAAAGTGTTCTATGGCGCTGTTATGAAAACGATATCTCAGGCCATAAAAAATCAACATGAGTCCGAAGTTATTCCTTTTGCAATTAGCGGCGAAGATATAGCCTCTGCGTTGAAAGTTCTTTTCTTAAGCGAAAAACCCCTGGCTGTCCAGCTCCGGGAAAGGCTCATTGCTCAATATCCGGATGTGGTTGAGGCTGTGGAGCATATAATAAATAACCAAGAGGCTCTGATAGACGCCATTTCGAACTATAGTTCCCAACGAAAAGAAATCCTTAAGAAATATAGGGCGCTAGTGCCTGCAAAAAGGCTTCAAGAACTGGATGAGTGTCATAGCCCTGCCATGGCCATGCAATCTGATCTGAGTACTTTTGCCATGGTGTTAGAGAGAATCCAGGGGCAAATCCCCTTGGAAGCGCTGCAAAATTACCAAAAAGAAGTCCCGCAGGTAAGGCACCGTCAGCTTATAACCCTTTTTGAAAAATATCTCGCTCATCTGGGTACCTTCAAACTTAGCCCCGTCATTACTTATGCTGAAAAAAGTGACAAAGCCAGGAAATATGAAATTGCTGCCACTGCGTTGGCTATTTTAAAAGGAGACTTCACCTATAATAATGGGCCTAAACAAGGCTCTATACAACCAACAGCTCATTTAGACGATCCCCGTTATGAAGATATCGCAAATAAATCTCCTGAGGAAAAATTGGTATTGTGTAAAGAATACCTTAATCAGAAACCTGTAGCAGGCGAAGAGGCTACTCATTTAACCATGCTCGGTAAAAATCTCACGTCAGGAGTTTTGAGTATTTTCAGGAAAATAGTATTTACCCTGAAAATGCTTGATAAAGACTATCGAGCAGAAGTGCGGAGGAACCAGCATATTAATTTAGGGTTGTATGGAATTTTTAGCACGAAATCAGAGGGTGCTATTTTAGGGGCACAGGTGGATCAGCTCCTCCATTCTCCGATGCCAGCGACTCCACTAGCCTGAAATGAGAAAGTGGTTACCCTTTTTTATAAGTTATGATTGAGGTTTCATTGATGAAGCGGGCGGTGCTCTTACCCCAGCTCAAAATCCTTTTGGGCCGAAAGTGTTACCCACGTCTTCGGTATGAACTGTTACCTATGTCTTCAGAATGGACAAAGGTACCTTGAGACTACCTATCGTTTATGGTTTGAGTTCGGCTTCAAATACAAACTCTAGTACATCATCACGCACTTCTTCGGGAACCATTGAAAAAACTCGTATAGCGATTACTGAAAACAGCTTCGCTTTGTGATTTCTACAAGTTAAGGCCGTCTTGTTGTTTATCACCAGGAATGTAACAGATATTATGAAGAATAGGCTTTCTTGCCATCGGTAAAAGGGCCTGTTTAGCAGCTAAATCACTGACTGTTTCTCTTATTATTGGATATATAAATCTTCGCATCTTCCTCAATCAAAATATGAGAAAATCTCATAGAACGACTATTGTTAGCCTTCTTTATGTTTTTATGAGAAAGGAATTGCAGCCTTTTCTAGAAATAAAAAAAGCAGTAACTTTAATCTTTATATTTTTACTTTTTAATGTCTTATTTACTGGCTGGACAAAAAAGCGAGTAAGCTGTCCATAGAGCCGCTATCCCTACTGAAGAATAAATAAATCTACTTAAAAAAGTCATCTCCCCAAACAGAGCTGCCACGAGGTTAAATTGGAAAATTCCCACTAACCCCCAATTGAGTGCGCCAATGATCACCAGAATATAAGCCACCCAGTCTATAACGGATAATTTAGTCATGATTTTTCTCCTTTTTATTCCTAAATAAAACGATGAGCCTAATAGTAATGTCCTATTTCGCTATCGATACTTGCCTCCTACATTCCTTAAGGATTTAAGGACATCAGGCCATTTAATTAACTTCGTCACCATAATTCTAAAAATTTTTAGGAAAAAGCGCAATCTTTATGCTGTTAGTGGTTGATAATCACTTATTATCTGTGGCAAAGCATTGACCTTTCCTCGAAATTACGGACAGCGCGCTAAGCTGCTTTTTGTCCTTCAAACGAAACTGGACTTAAATAACCGAGCTTCGAAAGAAGACACTGTCGATTATAACACACATCGATATAATCGAACACCTGTATTTTCGCTTGGGAACGGGCATTAAAGCGTTCTCCGTGTATTGCCTCAACTTTCAGACTTCCATTCCAACTTTCCATCGCGGCATTATCAAAACAATCTCCCTTCTTGCTCATGCTGCAAATGAACCCGTATTTTGTTAATAACGCTTGATATTCGCGTGAACAATATTGAACGCCGCGATCTGAGCATAAATCATCGCTTGTGCTATTCCCAAATCTTGGCAACTCCTTCTTTTTTAGCTCTTTCAAGCGTTTGCTCTTTGAATTGCGGGCTGTATTTTTTACGCTGCTGCCTCATTTTCCCTTTTTCGTTGCTCATCTTTCACCTCATAGATAGATTTTACTATCTTAGCAAGGTGTCCGTAAGATCGGGGAAGGATCACACATTACCTCCGGGTTATCTTGTAACTCTATCTTCGCTTCCAAGGCTGTTTGTTTTTATAGCTTGCTATTTTCTTTATCTTTGCAACTAAAATTTATCACACCCTAAAAAGTCTTTACAAAACCATTATACGTTTTTACTCTATTCTTATAAGGCATAAAGTAAATTTTAAAATCGTCTATTTTTTTAAAATCCTCTCTAAAGATACAGATAACCTAATTAAAAATTTTTTAAACAGGCTAAATAATATTTGACTTATAAACATCTTATGTTATAATTTTCAAATGAAAAATTATTGTTTATAAAAAATAAACAATAAAAAATAATAAATTTTCTCCTGCGACTCCATTTTTCTATGAGAATAAAAAGACAATATTAAAAGCCTATTTTTATTATAAGGAGTTAAATTATGTCATCACCATATCAAAAGGGAGCTCTTCAAAATAACCTCGGTAGGTTTCAAATTATAATGAAATCGCCTCTAACTGAGCGTTTATCTAACAAAGATGCTGCTAAATATCTTCATATTAGCGTATTCACTCTTAATAAAATGCGTCAGCATGGTTTTGGTCCTGCCTTTATCAAGCTTTTTGGGAAAATTTTTTATTACAAACGTGATTTGGACGAATTCCTAAAATATCACTGGCGTTGGATTAATAACTTTCCTTCTTTAGCGCAAGAAAAGTATCATTATTCTTTCTTGCAAGCAGAAGATAAGATGTTTTCGTTCTGGTAAATGTCGCTTATAGATATCCCCGTCATCTGTGAAATAAAAATCAATATCAAAACAACTTAACTTTTTCTGAAAAGCCCGAAATACAGACGTTGCGCCCCAGAGGGCGAACTTGCCTTTACCAGAGGTAACTGTGGGAGTAACAGCAAAATCATAAAACACAATAAAAACTATAAAATTAATATACGAATATATGCCTTAAATAGCACTTAGCTCCATCAATCAATCCTTTCAACCCCCTCTTGCTGCATCTCAAAATCCTTGCTCGGGCGCGCCGGGAAGAGCCGTAGAGCAGATCATCATTGATCTTTAGTGGCTGGGTATCGCTATCGGCCCATCGGGGCTAAAAGCATCATTAGTAGCTGCCAGAGTTAACTCGCTGCTGCTAGTCGATGCCGGACTAAATAACATTCCATATTGCAATGAAACCATTTCTCTTGGGGAACCGGTATTATCCTGGCCTACTCCTAAATCGGGAGCGGTTATAGCGCTTTTGTTCTCGGGGACAATTTTTTCATCAATCTCTTGTGATAGTACTGATAAGCGATCTTGAACTAATGTTACTTCTTCTAGTTTAACATCATTGTTATCCAACCCATTTTCCAGAAATAACACTAGCTGATTCTGTAATGTACGTTCTGGTTCGGACAAAATCGATGCTTTTTCCTCACAAACATCTTCTAACCATCTGCCCATACTTTTAACCAATTGAGATACCATCTTCACATTAATATCTTCACTGCTTTCCTTTACCGCTTCCAAATCAAATTGCGTATCAATACCCTGTTCTGCTGCTTTTATAAACCCTTTTTCTGCTTCTTCCTCTTCTGCCTCAACCTCATAGTAAGCATCAAGATAAATACGGCCAGCCCCATTTTGCGCTTTTGCATATCCCTCCTGTGCTGCTTCAAAAGGATACGCTTTAACCATTTCCTCCTTAGCTTTAACCTGCCCTTTTTCAGTTGTATACACCAATCCTGAAGATAATTTAGCTTGCACATGGCTTTTAACCGCTGCTTTCGTATAATATTTAAGGGTTTTTTCTATACTTTTATATCTGTCTTGCTTATTTTTATATTTTCTTAGTTCAAATGGAGAAGCTGGGCTTTCCTGGTTAGCAGCATCTTCATAAGAGGAGAAAGCGCCTGTTCCGGTATGATTGCCTTCACCAGAATATTCCTTACCTTGAAAGCGATGATGCTTAATATTCCACTGTCTACTAAGCTCCTTTCTTTTTTTATCCAAGAATTTCCATCCGGCATTTAATGTATTAAATAATAAGCCAGCGCTGTGCATAATATTTTTGAGCCAGCTAAATTTTTCCCTTACTTTCTCTAATAACTCCCTGAATTGCCTTAGTAATTCCCCCAAGGGCTTTAATAATTGTTCTACCATTTAACCCTCCTCTTAATTCAATAAATATTATCCATACTCGATCAGTCATCATTTAGGCCTTTTTAGGCGATTAATCATACCGTCAGCCAACATAATAACAATAGAAATATATCGATGGCATCAGGCCAAGATTTATATAGATTTATCCACCGCGCTTATCTATACAGCCGTACCTAATAAAGGGAAGCAGCGAATTCTACATAGGGTCTTAAATACTGATAGATATTATAGATAAATATATAATCTTTTTAATTTAGACTTTAATATACTTATATCAAGCAGTTTATGTGCTATAGCACTAAATATTATATACTGTTTTAAGTAAAATTCAATCTAAAATAGTACTGGCTCGCTTATCCTTTCTCGTTAACTTCATTGCGGATATTTTGCAGGATAACGCGATTTTTACTGCTATTAACAGGCCATAATTTGTGATTTAATGTACTAGCACAATAAGAAACCATCAAAAAGCTTAAATTCCAGCGGCTATTCCCCCACTATACTGTGAAGCACTCAATTTTGTTTCAACTGTCACACCTATCGAGGAGAGTTACGTAAAAAGGCGTGCAAATGAGTGCAATTGCCTAAAGATGTCCATGCTCCCTTTGCTGAATAAATTCAAGGTAAGACGATGAAATGCTGACTTGATAAAGCGGCCAAGCCGTTGAAGCAAACGCTATTTCCCTCATCCTACTGTAAAAGCTACAACATTTTGTTTCAAAAATCTCGCGAATTTTGAAGGGTTGTATGAAAAAATAAGCAAAAATATGATAGAATTGGCATTTCACTAATCGTCTTGCTAGAAAAATTTTATCTCACACTGTGGCCATATTGGTTAACAAGATGGTAGGCAACCTTCCTCTCCAATTTGAGAGATTCGTTGTCGCATGAAAAAAAGTTGAGCATGGCGTATATTTATTCAACAAAGCACTTTTAAAATAAAGATTATCATATAGAAAAAGGGAGGAAATATGGATACATCTAAATCTATCGCACGCAAAATTCCCCGAAAAGCTAAAACGCAAGGAAGCCAGCCTGGACGCCAATATAAGATGCAACCTCAGCCTAAAATGGATAAAGAAAACTATTCCGGCGGTAATAAGTTAAAAAATAAAGTGGCTATTATTACTGGCGGAGATAGTGGCATTGGCGGTTCTGTTGCTCTTTTGTATGCTAAAGAAGGGGCTGATGTGGTGATTGCTTATCTCAATGAACATAAAGATGCAAAAATGATAAAACAAAAAATAGAAGAAATAGGCCGATACTGTATACTTATCGCGGGGGATTTAACTAAAGAAACATTTTGTAAGAGAGTGGTTCAATCCACTATAAAACATTTTGGGAAATTGGATATTCTAGTGAATAATATCGCTGAGCAGCATCCTCAAGAAAGTATTATAAATATTACTGCAAAACAATTAATAAAAACATTTAATACCAATGTTTTTTCTTATTTTTTTATGATAAAAGCCGCTCTGCCCTATTTAAAAAAAGGGGCTTCTATTATTAATAGTACTTCTGTCACAGCCTATAAGGGCAGCAAAGAATTGATTGATTATTCGGCAACTAAAGGGGCTATTGTTTCCTTGACTCGTTCTCTTTCAGAATCGCTTATTAGCAAAGGGATCCGAGTTAATGCAGTTGCCCCGGGTCCTATTTGGACACCACTAATCCCAGCAAGCTTTAGTAAAAAACATATTAAAGAATTTGGGAAAAATGTGCCCATGAAAAGACCTGGCCAGCCTGATGAAGTGGCTCCATCGTATGTTTTTCTTGCCTCAGATGATTCTTCTTATATATCTGGGCAAGTATTACATCCTAATGGGGGTAAAATTGTGAATAGTTAATTTTAGGAGAAAAAAATGACCAGAAAATATAGTAAAAGCGCACAAAAAGAAGTAAAAAATGAAATGCACAGCTATAAAAAGGGAACCGCGAAGAGTGGGACTAAGAATAAACCAGTGGAAAGTCGCGAACAAGCTATAGCGATTGGATTATCCAAAGCTAGAAAAAAGGGGGCTAAAGTTCCTAAAAAAGCGGAGTAAGATAATTACTCTACATTTTGATCGCCTTAAATTGTAGAACTGTTTGGCTTCAGCAAATAAAGCCTCAATTAGCCGAAGAAGTCGCCTCGCTAGCAATGCCAGCAAATTCTACATCGCTGGCTACTTCGCCTTCTTCCAAATTAGCTCCGGCAGAAATACAATTACTGCAAAGCAGCGGATATGGCCTCACCACCCATACTCTATTTGCAGCACCTAAGATCATACCCGAAACCTTCCCTACCTCCAATGTTGTCCCCTCTCCTTATTTCTCTCAAACGAGTGAACCGAATATTTACGATATTTATTTGTTTTGTATGATTGGACTTGCTACCTCAATGCGCCTATCTGAAATCCTATCTATACGTCTTGAAGATATTAATACCGAACAAAGTTGGATTTTATATTTCTCGTGCAAAAGCAGGTGCAAGACACAATCTATTACCCCTGATCTGGCAGATTATCTCGCAGGCTACTTAAAAACTTGGCCCCGCAACAAGGATGGTTATTTCCTTCTGAGAAATCAGAAAGCGGTCAAAACGGATTTTTCTACCCTTTAGGTAGGCTTAAAAATGGGGGTTTACATTGGTCAATGAGTATAAAGTCACACATTTAGCAAATGATGATGCCGATGAAAAAGACCTTATTGGTAAGGGGTGAGAGGAAAAGCAGGAAATTTGTTTCTTTTAGTATGGAAAAAAGCTCAAAATGGCTTTAAACGTTTGCCAGCAAATTAATAAACTGCTCGAACACCATGACCTCCAGTGTGAATCTCTGAAGGATGATTAAAATTCTCCGCGTTTGGGAAGCCCCTGTTTTTAGAGCAATGGATCCATTTTTCTTGTTTATTTCTTGCGATGAACTTTGAACAAAAAATAATCTTTAATGATGTCGTTATTCGTTTGAAATTGTAAAGCTTTTGGTGGGCCGCGCAGGGATCGAACCTGCGACCAATGGATTAAAAGATTGGTTTGAGAAAATGGGTAGGGCTATAATTTTTTAATAGAATACATGCCATCCCTGTTCATTTCTTAGGCTACAGATCACAACATTCGACTATATTATACAGGGAAACAAATACATACATTCTACTATTCTAGTAATTATAGTCACCGGACATTGTTAGTAAAACAACGCACACAATTAGATCATACTGACTCAAGGTGTCTGTTATGAGCCACAGTTAGTTTGTGCAGCAGGCCCTCAATAATCAATCAAAAGGTTAAAAATGAACTTACCAGGGTAATCGCAAACGGTAATTAAAGTGATGAACAAGATAGGTAAAACCGGCTTTCTTAATATCTAAGGGTAACACTGCCACATTATAGGTGGCATAAAAGTAATAGAGGAGAGAGAAGCTCACCATTAGGGCTCAAGCATGACACAGCTTACTATGAAGCCAGATATATGTAAGCGACCTATTACAACTTGATACTTTAATACCTCCTTGCGTTACGTAGAAGATCCCTCTATGTATCTATACCTCCGGTATGATCTCTCACTTATGCCTCCAGCACGGGCAAATATCGCTTATAGGTATTTTTACGATGCGGGCTCTTTCTCTTGTGCTGCTGCTCGTTTGTATCCAAATCAGCTAAATGAAAAATAATATTTTCTTTTTTTCGTTAACCCGCCGTTATGTCTATGAATGTCCTGGCGTGGATGAAACTGGGGGAGCATTTCTTATGGGCCGCGACTCGCTATGATCTATAGCATTAAAGGAAGGCATAGGGGATAATTTTTTAGATGCAGCATTTTTACAGTAGAAGAAAGAACTACTAGTATTTATCTGGGTGTCTTCTTTTCGCTTAGCAGGGCTATAGGGGGGGAGGTCTTCTTTTCTTAAGTCATCCAGTTCCTTATTAATTCTGATTTTATCTTCGCCTTTACCATGACAAGCAGGCATATAACCTTTTGCCGTTTTCTGGTTCAACAACTCTTGAAATTGTTGGGCAGTTAATGATATTTTCAATATTTTGGTAAATTCACTAAAACATTCATAACTACCAGAGGCAGCTGCCTGATGCAAAGGCGTAAAACCTGCCTTATTGGCATTTAACAATAAACCGACATATTTCTGGTTAGGCATAATCCTTTCTCTTAACGCCCAATGAATTTCCTCAACATAAGCTCTTAAATTTTCTGCATTTCCAGCATTGAGAGCATGATGCAAAGGCGTAAAACCTGCCTTATTGGCATTTAACAATAAGTCGACATATTTCTGATCATGAAAAAACCCTTTGCTTAAAGCCCAACGTATTTCCTTCACATAAACTTTCATGTTTTCTGTGTTGCCAGCGTTGAGGACTGTATGCAAAGGCGTAAAACCCGCTGCATTGGCTTTTAGCAATAAATCAGCATATTCGTCACTATAAATCTTCTTTTCCTTTAAAGCCCAATGAATTTCCTCCACATAAGCTCTAAGGTTTTCTGCGTTGCCAGCTTTAAGAGCTGTATGTAAAGGCGTAAAACCCGCTGCGGTGGCCGCTAGCAATAAATCAGCATATTCACCATTACGAAGCATCTGTTGGTTTAACGCCCAACGAATTTCTTCGAAATAAGCTCTGAGGTTTTCGGCGTTGCCAGCTTTAAGAGCTGTATGCAAAGGCGTAAAATCCGCTGCATTAGCATTTAGCAATAAATCAGCATACTCGTGCCTACGTATCATCCGTTGGCTTAAAGCCCAACGTATTTCCTTCACATAAGCTTTCATGTTTTCTGTGTTGCCAGCATTGAGAACTGTATGCAAAGGTGTAAAACCCGCTGCATTGGCCTTTAGCAATAAATCAGCATATTCACCCCCACGAATTCGCCTGTCGTTTAACATCCAACGAATTTCATCAAAATAGGCTTTTACATTTTCTGTATTCCCAGAATTGAGGACTTCGTGCAAAGGTGTAAAACCTGATGCATTGGCTTTTAGCAATAAATCAGCATATTCACCCCCACGAATTCGCCTATCGTTTAACATCCAACGAATTTCATCAAAATAGGCTTTTATATTTTCTGCTTCCCCACAGAGGAATGCTGTATGCAAAGGCGTAAAACCATCTGCATTGGCCTTTAGCAATAAATCAGCATATTCGCCACTACGAATCTTCTTTTCCTTTAAAGTCCAATGAATTTCCTCGAGATAAGCTCTGAGGTTTTCTGCATTGCCAGCTTTAAGAGCTGTATGCAAAGGCGTAAAACCCTCTGCATTGGCCTTTAGCAATAAATCAGCATATTCGCCACTACGAATCTTCTTTTCCTTTAAAGCCCAATGAATTTCCTCGAGATAAGCTCTGAGGTTTTCTGCGTTGCCAGCTTTAAGAGCTGTATGCAACGGTGTAAAACCCGCTGCATTAGCCTCTAGCAATAAAGCAGCATATTTATCACCACAAATTATCTGTCGATTTAACGCCCACCGAATTTCATCAAAATAAGTTCTGATGGTTTTTGTGTTGCCCGAGAGAAGAGCCTGATGTAAAGGCGTAAAACCCGCTGTGGTGGTGCCTAGCAATAAAGCAGCATATTTATCACCACAAATTATCTGTCGGTTTAATGCCAACTGAATTTCATCAAGATAAATTCTGATGGTTTCTGTGTTGCCAGAAAGAAAAGCTTGATGTAAAGGCGTAAAACCCGCTGCATTAGCATTTAACAATAAATCAACATATTGGTGGCTAGAAATAAACTTTTGATCTAACGCACAATGAATTTCCTTGAAATAAATTCCCATATTTTCTGCATTACCAGAAATAAGAGCTTGATGTAAAGGCGTAAAACCCGCTGCATTGGCCTTTAGCAATAAAGCAGCATATTCGCCACTGCAAATCTTCTTTTCCTTTAAAGCCCAATGAATTTCCTCGAGATAAGCTCTGAGGTTTTGTGCACTGCCAGCTTTAAGAGCTGTATGCAATGGTGTAAAACCCGCTGCATTAGCCTCTAGCAATAAATCAGCATACTTATCGCCACAAATTATCTGTTGGTTTAATGCCCATTGAATTTCCTCGAAATAAGTTCTCATGTTTTCTGTATTGCCAGAGATAAGAGCTTCATGTAAAGGCGTAAAACCTGCTTCATTAGGCTTTAACAATAAGCAGACATATTCATCTTCATAAATAATTCTTTGGCTTAATGCCCCCCGAATTTCCTCAAAATAAGTTCTTATGTTTTCTGTGTTGCCAGCTTTAAGAGCTGTATGCAAAGGCGTAAAACCTTCTTTATCTTTATGAAGCAGCAAAAATTTTAAGGCTCCCACCTGTCTCGCTTTATTCATCAGCTTTTTAAACAAAATCAAGCTGATTTTCGAATTTAATGGGTTGCAGGTTATTTGAATATCATTTTCAACAAAAGGTAAGTGTAATATGTCATGGCAATGGCTATGTCCATTGACACTGACTTCAGTAATAGAATTATAAGTTAATTCTTGCAGAGCATGATCATATTCATCAAGATTTTCCCCTTTACATGAAAGACATTGCATTATTGTAATATGAAATGCTTGTGCTTGAGAGGATCGATAAGGTGGTTTTTTTTGTGCAATTTTTGGCGTGGTTGCACGTCGCTTATGCTCTTTTTCTGGAGATAATTCTCTCTTTCTTTTAAGCCCGGCATCCTCAGCTGTACTCATTTCATTATAAGACGTCTTAGTAGGATATTTTTCCGAATTTTGGGAATGCTGCAAAAACCTATCATCATGGTTAGAAGAAACCGTCTTTAAATTTCTCATTTTACTCCTTGGCACACTCATCTTTAATTTTAATTAAAATTGATTTGGCTCTTCCCCGAATTAGGGGATATTTTAGGCTTCCCCAAAAAAGAGGGAGCAGTTTAGAGGCGGTTAAGGTCACCTAATCGTCTGGAATCTTAAACAACAATGTGCCTCTAATGTCCCAGAATAATTTTATCCTAACCTTACCGAGTTTTCCATTGAAAAGAATCAACGTGACCCGATAATATTTGTACTAAGCAATTTTTGTTTACAGTAATTAGTAAACCTTCCTTTTATCAGCTAAGAATTTTTACCTGGATGCTTTTCATCGTAAGTTATTGATTTTTAGATTTCACCGGATTTGTACTCAGGGTAGAGGTATTGGTTTAAGAAAAACCCTCGCCTTTGAAAGGATAGGCGTTTTACAGCAATGGATCGATTTTTCTTGTTTTTTCTCTTGGAGTTCTTGGCCAAAAAATAATCTTTCGCGACATCGGTATTCATTTGAACTTGTAAAACATTTTTGGTGGGGCGTGAAGGAATGGAACCTTGGATCGATAAAACCAGCAACTGCATAAGTTTCTAAGAAAACATCAACCCTCTCTGTTCATTTGTTGGGCTACAGATCAGCACATTCGCATACATAGGAAAACAAATACATATATTCGACTATTTCTAGCAACATTCAGACACTTTACTTTAGGTTACATAAACCATATGTTGGCATACCCTTGATGAATAAGCAGAAAGCTCTACATATTAATGTATAATAGGCTCTCTTAGGCAAAGTCTATCTTGGTAATTCTCGATCTTAAATTGATAGCGCCTTACTACTGTCCTCGTTCGAACTATAGACTAATTTATGCTCAAATTCCTCATCTTTGGCAGCAAAACGATTGACCAAACTTGATTTATTACCTTCATTCAGTGCTTGCACACTGCTATCAAAAGATTCCTCATTAGAATGGATATAATTTGTTCTATATTCAGTTTCCTGTGATAATTGGGCTAATTCTGTAAAAATTTCTTGTCGCGTCTTACTGCTATCTTGAATAGTTAACAGCGGCTTGTAGTGATCTTCACCATTATAAAATAAAAATATTGGATCTTCTTGATTTTGAGTATTCTCTTCCTCCTGCGACCAGAAAACTTGAGGCACAGCCCCAGCCATTAGTAATACTATTGGCCTTTGAAGCAACGGGGCGAGTACAGCCAATTCAAGATAACCTGCCCAAGTTCCTTGTTGCTTCATAAAGTGTAGATATTGATCAATATCATTAACCATGTGTTCAATTCCATCCACAGTTCGAAGCTGTATATCAATTCCTTCTTGCTGAAAAAGTGCTGCTAACATATCTCGATGCCTTTCTATGCCTTGCTCAACGAGCAAATTTCGAATGCCTAAATGAGAACCTTCTGGAGTAAATGCAGCAACCGATTTAAATAGACAATCTCCCCCTCCGCCGTAATCTTCAGCTGGTATAAATAAGTTAAGTCCATCGTTCTTCTTTCTTTTTACATCATAAGCTCGATGCTCTTTTTCTTCTTTTTTTCCATTTTTACCGTAACATTTTTCCAGGTATAATGAAAAAAATTTCCCCAATAGCCGTCCTAACTTTTGAAAGTCATCAGTTACACAAGAAGGAGGGGAAAGGGGGTTATCATCCTCTGTATCATTTAAGGGTAATGGTAAAGAAGAGGAAACACAAGAAGTATGCAAACTATCTTCTTGTAATCCCATTTTTTGAAAATCTTCAGTAACAGAAAATAAAGGATCGGCCTCAAAATCTTTTTCAAAAAAAGAAGTATAGTCTTCATTATTACTCCTAGAACCTAATGGGGTAGCTGATCGGGGATAACTAGAACCAACTTCTGTAGTGGAAGAGGACGTAGAATCTAAACGATAAAGAGAGATGTCTTCTTCGTTATTACGTCGAGATTTTAACAGAGTAGTCGCTCGCGGATAATTAGAACCATCCTTCGTAGAAGGAGAAGGTGTAAATCCTAAACGATAAGGACTCTCTTTTTTAACTTTTTGACTGTCCGCACTCAAAGGGGTACGCGGACAGGTTCTTTTAGTGGGAGGAGTTCTTAAAATGTCATCAATAAATAACAACTCTTCAATTTCTTCTTTTTTTAGCCCAATAGCGCGGCCTGCTTGACGAATTTCTTCCTCAGTAATGTTGAAAAAAGACTGTTTGTGGGTGGTTAGTTGTACTTTTATAGTAGGCAGTATTGCACCTTTTTTTCGGCCATCACGCTTTTTATAAAGCTCAGCTCCAATCTTTTTACGCCAAGACTGCCGTTTTTCATCATCCATAACACGATCGGGCACATCACAACTAATTCCGTGATTTTGATCCAAAAAAGCCAACTGACCTTTTTTTTCTATTGCAAGTTCTGTAGCTTTTTTAACTAGTCTAGCAGTATGATAACAGCATAACCATTCGAACAAATCTTCTAAAACTGTTTCATATTCAAGCCTATTTTTTGCATTTGCTATAATCCTTTCTTTAAATAAGGCAAAAATTTTTGGCGTAAATCCATAACGCTGATCAAATTCAACATTATATTCATCTGAGAAATTTGGACAACGTACAACTTCACTGTATACAACTTCTTCTTCCGGCAGATAACCTAAGGCAGTAGCTTCTAATTCTGGAGCAATTACGGTAGCTGCGCTTAAAGCACCATATTGCTGCTTCTCTCTTACGAGAGACCTACGACGACTAAGGATTGTTAAACTGTCAAGACGTCTTAAGGTAATCTGGATTTCACCTAAATAGGGGTAACTAGGCCTACCATCATTACGGTAACGTGGTTTTAAGGCACCAGGTTCATATGGATTTTTCATCCCCAAAGCATATCGGTAAGCATGATATGGAGCTTCAGATTCCGATATAAATGGGTTGTACGCATTTGGCAAATGAAAATCGATTTTGAGATCTTCTCTCATCTGAGCTAACATACGTTGAAAGGAAATAATTCCATTTGTATATATATGTTGTAAAACATCTAATAAATTTCCAAATAATCTTTTATCTTTACCACCACCTTCCGACAAACCATGCGCCAAAATATGTTCAACTTGCTGTATTCTTAATAACTGCTTACACAATTCTTCACCAGTTTCTAGCAATCTAGCATAGACTTCTGAGTCTTTTTCGTAAGTCTGTTTTAATAGCTCAACATCTTGGTAAAAATCAAGATGGCCTTTTAAGACAGCCTCGCTAAAATAAGCTGTCTCTCTTTTAGCAAGTTGTATTTCACTTTTCCGTAATAGCCTTCGCACCTCATCGGAAAATCGACCTGGCATGTGGTTAATCCCTCTAAAGCCTGGAATAAAAATAGGCTTACTAAATAATAAATTACCATCAACATCAAGTATTTTTCCCTCGGAATCAAAAACATCGTATTCAATCAAATCTGATCGCGCCTTTCTAACAAGAAAATGATTTGCAAACTTAATGACATTTTCTGGCAATGCTATGCTCGGAATCTTATAAATTTTTTTTGGACAATTCTTTAATCTTCCTTCCAGATATTTTATAAATCTTTCATATCCAGCTTGTCTTCGAATTTCTTCTAGAGAGTCATTTTCGCCATTAACTTCGAGAGGACACGTTAATTCTGCTTCTGAATCCGTATCAGAAATATATTCTGTTAATTCAAAAAACTCATCCTCTTCAATAGAAAGCAGCTGGTATTTATTTTCGAGCTTACCCTGTTTTGATCCAAACTGATCTAAATATTGTTTTAATAAGTTAAATTTATCAATTGTAAACTTATAAACAGGTTCAACAGCACCCCTTAAACAACTGCTTTCAGGGAGATGATCAATTGATAAGTATGGTACTAAAACAGATAGAGCAATTCGTAAATGAGCAGCATATTTGTCTTTAATGAAAAAAGAAAGATTATCTTCAGGAAAGTTATATGCTAAAGAACGATTAATCAACCCATCTAATAAAGCATAAATTAATCGATATTTAGTTTCAACAGAGGGTAGTTTTCTCAAAATTCTCCATTCTTTTTCACTCTCAAAAGACTCTAAAAAAATGCCCGCAGGAGCTACTCGAATACGATAAGAGTTTTCATCAAAAACAATTTCATAGATCTTCATTGAAGCAATACTCCCCTTTATTCATACAGAAACTCGTTAGCCAAATACTTAGCAATTATAATCAGCATGTTTTTAGTTATGTATGGGGTTGTTGCATAATTCAAAAATAAGTTTTTGAAATAGATGAATTTTTAAAAAATTAATACAAAAATAATCTCTTTCAAAATCAGCTTATTATCTATTTATGCAACAACGCCATTATAATCACATACTCAACAATCTGAAGCAGATTTATTCTTAATAAAAGAGCATTCTTCTTTTTTGAAGGGCGAGATTTGAATTTTTTTAATAGTATTTAACATTGTGAAATCTTAAACGGGGGAATAATACTTCTTACAAAACTTAATTACAACTGCCATACTAAGAAAAAACACTGGGGCTTTTGCTTGAGTTCCTCGTAATATTATCCAGCAAACTAAAGCCTCCCTGCGTTCTCTAGCTATAAACCAACATTTTGTTGCTTTTAGAGCAATGGATCGATTTTTCTAAATTGCTTTTTGAACAAAAAATAATCTTTTCGGGTGTCGGTATTCATTTGAACTTGTAGAGCTTTTGGCAGGCCGTGAAGGAATCGAACCTTCGACCAATGGATTAAAAGATTGGAGCGATAAAACCACTACTCTTTTAAATTTCT
>JAJONP010000013.1 GCA_021323555.1 Gammaproteobacteria bacterium
CCAATTAAACCGTAACAGCCAAACGCCAAAAAAAATCGTTAAAATACCGCCTGGTGTTGCAATGCCATAATAAAGCTTTCTTTCCATGGTCTTAAAACGTGTTTGGCTGATTTCGTCAGTGCTTTGAGCATGATAAACAAATAGCCTCGGCAGATAAAATAGCCCACTAAACCAAGTCACCATGAAAATAAGATGAAACGCTTTAACCCAAAGCATCCGGAAATTCCCTATTAATAGAGCAATTGTGTATAATACCACTTTAATTTATCAATACATAAAAATTTAGAGGGTGGGTATCAGGATGAGCGAGCCATTAATTTTTACCGACAATGCAGCCGCTAAAGTGTGGGAATTGATTCAAGAAGAAAATAATTTTAATTTAAAATTACGCGTCTATGTGACAGGTGGCGGCTGTTCGGGATTTCAATATGGCTTTAAATTTGATGAAGTCATTGAGACGGGTGATACAGTTATTGAGAAAAAAATAGCTGGTGATGCTGCCATAGTTCAACTGCTCGTTGATCCCATCAGTTTTCAGTATCTAGCTGGCTCTAAAATTGATTATCAAGCAGAAAAAGATCTTGAGCCGGCATTTATCATCCATAATCCGAATGCAAAAACTACTTGTGGTTGTGGGTCATCATTTTCTGCATAAGTTTTTTTGGAACATAAAATAAAATAACGTTACACTTGTTGAATATTATTAGGGAGCAAACACCATGATCATGGATGGCGTAGATTTTCACACTGAACTCGCGATTGTTTTTCGTATCTTTATTGCTTTTTTACTAGGCGCATTGATTGGCTGGGAAAGAGAACGGCACGGCGTCTCTGCAGGTAGCCGCACATACGGGGCTATCTGTTTAGGCGCTTGCGCGTTTACGGTGGTTTCGTTAAGTATTGTTGGAGCTGACCCATCCCGTGTTGCGGCACAAGTCGCGACAGGTATTGGCTTTCTCGGAGGTGGCGTTATTTTTCGGCAAGATAAATATATCAATGGCCTCACCACTGCGGGTATTGGCCTCGCTGTCGCCTGCGGTATGTATATGATTAGTATTACAACGTCAGCGCTTCTTTTTCTGTTGCTCTATCTTCCGCGATTTTCCTGGTGGAAAAAAATCTCAACCAAGAATATCAGTCGATTGGATTAAAGCCTGTAGCTCACCGCTTTCATATATTTCTAACATACTATCGCGGGGGTCAATTAACGATTGGTTTTTCCTTATTGGAAATTAAAATTTAGAATATAAATTTTAGAGTCGTTAAAACAAACTTAACCCGCAGTATTTAACAAAGTGTCTAAAATCTGTGTCCCGCGTAATAAGTGGAACTTGATGATCAATGCAACTCTGAGCAATAAGAGTATCTGCCAAACGTGCTTTTAACTTTTTAGAGATTAATTTAGAACGATTAATTCCAGCTCTTTGCCAATAGTTTTTGGTGATTTCTAAAAGAGGAAGCTCTTCTATTTTATCAATGAACTTTTTCGGTAAAAGCGGATCGCTTATTATTTCAACTAAAACAGTGGGAGGTAAAACTAATAAATGATGAATAAATACTTCATCGAGTTTATCTGTTTGAGGATTATTTTTACCTTGAAAATAATCTATTAAAACCGAAGTGTCTGCTGCAATCATTTTTATCTATCTTTTCTTAGGTCTTTTAAATTGATAGAAAACTTCACCTTACCACGCATTTTATGTAATGCTTCATAAGCATTAGCGCGAGCAAGTTGGCTTAAAGCTATTTTTAAAGTCTCAGTGATACCTTTTTTCGTTGAGGCTTGCGCCTGATGTAACAAATTAACTGGGATATATGCTGTTATTTTTTGGGTTTGTTCATGTACCATATCTTATCTCCTTTACGTAAAGCGTACCGTATTGACTTACGTAAATCAAGATTGATTTTATTTTTTTGTGCATTAAAACGCGGCAGCTTATAAGTTTCCATTTAATACATTAATAAATATAGATAAATTAAGATACTGGTAAACCGAACCAAGGGGGTTTATTTTTTATAGAGCTCAAGCATTTATAGGTCTTAATAAAAACCAAAATAATTCTAAAGCTATTTATTTACTAGTTCCCTTATCAATACAGGATCATTTTGAATACATTTCAAATAAGCACGGCTAATACTATCAGGGTCACGCCGGCTTTGTTCCCATTTACGCAGTGTCTCAATGTGAATATGGTAAACAGCGGAAAATTCACGTTGCGATAGCTTTAATTTTTTACGCAGCTTCCCCACATCCGGGGAAGTTTGAAGTGTCACTAAGCCTTTCTTTTTAGCTTCTTTCAAGGCGCTCATTAAATCTTTACCTAATTTGCTCATGGTAGTTACTCCAATAATTCTTTAATCAGTCTGCGTAATTCTTCTTTCTCACCCGCATCAATATTTTCCTGATCAGATTTCTTAAACATCGTTATTAATAAAACAAGTTGTTCACCATTAAAGTAGTAAAGCACCCTAAGTCCATCCCGTTTACCGCTTCCTTTTCCTGTCTTCCAGCGTATCTTTCTAATACCACTGGTATCTTTGATAATTGCTCCCTGCTCAGGGTTGAGAGCCAAAGTATCAATTAGCTCTTGAAGCGCTTCCAGTGTCATAGCTTTTTTGGCTAAACGCATAAATCGCGGTGTTGCTTTAACCTCTATCATGATACATTCCTTTTGTTAATTATAGCACATGGTACCAGTAGTGCAATGTCCTATATACTTGAATTTTTCGGGTTCTTTTTAATGAGTTAAGAAAGCTTTCTTACGCAGGCTAAGATGAATGGAGAAAAAATAAAGCTAAATTTGTAATGCAGGTACTGAAATAATATTACTTTTTTTGATGAATACCAACAATATCCTCGGGACGAAGTTGATAACGTATGATATTGCCTTCATGCAGTCCTTGAACTTCACGTCCAACATAGTCAACCACTTGAGGGCGGTCTTCATCGGAAATACCTGCTGCAATAGCCATAGTTTTAACCTTATCTGGTAAAAATGCCTTCCATTCCAGTACGCTGCAACGAACAGCCTGGCGTACAAAATCACGGTAAACCAAGGCTACTTTTTCAGGTATTTTGGCTGCAGCACGAAATAGATGGTAATTTTCAGCCGAGCTCACATAAGCGTCTATATAAACTTTACGCAATAGTGAAATATTGTTTAGCTCATAAATGCCAATCAGCCCATCAATATATTCACTGTCATTAAGATTAACAAATGACAACGGCGCAAGATCAGCCTTCAATAATGGAATATTGGACACAATGCGCGAAGTACGCTTGTTAACGTCGTCGAAAGCTTGCAAATAGGGGATATGAACAAGCAGAAAAAAAGATTGTTCAAAAGGATCTGTGATTGCTGCGGCTTTCTGAACCACAATATCAAATTCCTCTTCAATCGTAAAATGATCATCCAGTGGCCGATAGCTCGAATGCGTGATACCGACTGGCATTCTTCTTAGCCGTCCCACCATAGCAGGATCTGCTAAAAGACTATTGGCCAGCAAAGCATGTATATTACATATATCCTGCCGAGTGAGTGCAATGTCAGCAAGGTTATCGACAATGTACTGGATCGCTTCCTTGTGGTTAAGAATCATGACTGCTTCCATGCGTTCTTTACCAGAAGCTTCTTGACCTAAAAAGATTAATCTTTCTGTTTCGAGAAGAGTGTAAGTATTACCTTCCAGACGTGATGATGCCCAGGATAAATCCACGAGTAGTCTTTCAAGAATGCGGCGTGCATAGGTTCCTGCAGGAAATAACCGAGGGTCTGGTTGGCCTGCTTCGCGCAACTGCTTTCGTTCAGCCGCACTCAGGTAAAATGTTTTGTTTGGAATATAGTGGTCGAGAAATTCTTTGTTATAATGAACTGGCTTGCGGCGGACATAAGGTATTTTCAAATAAGCACGAACCACTGCTATACCAGTGAGGTGATAACCTGTGGCACGACCCTTGCCTGTCCTCTCGAGCTTGCCTTCGTCTACAAGCTTTCTCAGAGCCCGCCAAATCGTTGGAGCGCTTATATTATATGGGATGTGGCGCTGAATACTGTCTTTGCCCACGCCTGGATGTGCTGCAATGTAATCCAGTATAGCTTGGTCAATAGGCGTCATGAAACGATTTCCTGTCATTATGAAATGATTATCCCTATGTTATATAGGATATTTTTATAAATTTCAATTTATCGTTTCACTGATTTTGAAATGATTAAGCTAGCTGACTATGTTGCTCTGGATTGATCAATTAAAACTTGCAGCTCACCGCTTTCATACATTTCTGACATGATATCGCTGCCCCCGATAAATTCGCTTTTTACATATAGCTGTGGGATAGTTGGCCAATTAGAAAATTCTTTAATCGCCTGGCGAATTTCAGGATCTTCAAGCACATTGACTGTCAAAAAATCATTAACACCACAGGCTTTTAATAATTTCACCGCCTGGCCTGAAAAGCCGCATTGTGGAAACTGTGCAGTGCCTTTCATGTAAAGGACTATTGCATTAGTTGTAATCTGTTGTTTAATCTTCTCGTGTATTGTCATGGTTTATCTCCTCATCATTGACTGTTCTATAAAAAATATATTAAAGCATCCCCAGTTGTAATTTAGCGACATCACTCATCATATTACGATTCCAGGGTGGGTCAAAAACCAAATCAATTTTCACTTCATTGACCTCTTTGATACTACGAATTTTTTGTTCTATATCAGCCACCAGTACAGGGCCCATTCCGCAGCCCGCAGCCGTCAATGTCATCGTAACAGCTACTAAATAACCATTTTCTTGCGATGTCACAGCACACTCGTAGATCAACCCTAAATCGACAACATTCACAGGAATTTCGGGATCAAAACAATTTTTCATGACTGCCCAGACTTTATCTTCTACCGTGCCCTCCAATGCATTCGCATCAGACTCTTCTAAAATAACCATTCCAAGCGCATCTCCATCTTTTCCAGCGACACGGGCTAAATTACCATTCACATAAATGGTATACGAATTACCAAGCGCTTGAGTAATCATCACTAATGACCCTTTTTGAATGGTCACTTTAATCCCGGATGGAATTAAAAAAGCATCACACTCGCGTAGCACTTCTATGGTATCTTTCTTTAGCATCTGTCAATTACTCAACTGTAAAACTTTCGCCGCAACCGCATCGATTTTTTTCATTAGGATTGATAAAAACCAGTTTTTTTTGTTTTAATCCCATGTGTTGGTCAACAACAGAATCCATCACTAATCCTTTTATCAGTGTCCCGCAGGCAGGATCAATATAAATAGATAAGTCTTGTTGCGCCATAAAATGTAAGTCCGTAGCCACAGGTTCATCAATCAACGCCGGCACATACGTATAACCAGAACACCCTGTTTTTTTAATGGATAAACGAAATCCTATCCCATGACCACGCTTTTTCAAGCTATTTTTAATATGCTCAACTGCTGCATCTGTTAATGTAATCATGTCATTATTCTCTTTCTGCTGTTTCTAAAACTGCTTTTAATGTATGCCAAGCCAATGTCGCACATTTTACTCTAATGGGAAATGCTCGCACACCGCTTAATATGGCTAACTTTCCTAGTTTTTCTTGTACGGTATCAGAAGGCTCTTCCTCTGTGATCGATTGATGAAATGCTGAAAGTATTTCATTCGCTTCAGCCACAGATTTACCTTTGATACTTTCGGTCATCAGCGATGCAGATGCCATTGAAATCGCACAACCCGTACCTTCAAAAGTAACATCCTGAATGACATTATTTTGCTTATCGACATGCAAAATAATTTTATCGCCACACAGAGGATTAAACCCTTCATGATGATAATTCGCATTCAGTAATGCACCAAAATTACGTGGGTGTCGACCGTGATCAATAATAATTTCCTGATACAATTCGCGTAACTCAGACATTACCGAAATACCTCTTGTACTTTTAGAAGAGCTTTTATCAATTTATCTATATCTTCCTCCGAATTATATAACCCCAATGACACACGCGCGACTGCTGGCAACTGGTATCTTTCCATCAATGGCATGGCACAATGATGCCCTGCACGAATCGCGATCCCCTCATGATCTAATACAGTCGCTATATCATGCGGATGAATGTCTTTTAATATGAATGACAATACACCTATTTTATTTTTTGCAGTTCCTACTATTTTTAATCCAGGTAAGGTAATTAATCTTTCTGTCGCATACGCTAATAATTCTTGTTCTTGTTGCATAATGGTTTTCATGCCAATTTTTTCTAAATAATCGAGCGCATGATAAAATCCAACAACGCCTGAGATAGGCGGCGTACCTGCCTCAAATTTATGAGGTAATGGACTGTAGGTCGTTTTCTCAAACGAGACTTGTTCAATCATCGAACCTCCGCCTTGATAAGGCGGCATTTCTTGAAGTAATTTCGTCTTGCCATACAGCACACCCACGCCTGTTGGCCCATAGGCTTTATGCGCTGAGAATGTATAAAAATCACAGTCTAATGCTTGCATATCGATAGGCATATGCGGAAATGCTTGCGCACCATCCACTAATACAGGTACTTTCTGTGCATGCGCTATTTCAATGATTTCTTTTAATGGATTGACTGTGCCTAAGACATTCGAAACATGCGTCACAGCTACCATTTTAGTGTGGGATGAAAATAGTTTTTTATAGGCATCTAAATCAAGCTCACCTCCATCTGAAATGGGTACGATTTTTAATTGAATGCCGATTTGTTCTTGCAATAACTGCCATGGCACAATATTGGAATGATGTTCCATGACGCTTAAAATAACTTCATCACCTGCTTTAAAACAGGCACGCCCATAGCTTTGAGCCACTAAATTAATACTGTCTGTCGTTCCGCGCGTAAAAATAATTTCGTGCGTATGTGCTGCATGAATAAATGTTTGTATTTTTTTTCGGGTTTTTTCATAAAGAGCCGTTGCACGTTCACTGAGTTCATAAGCACCGCGATGGACATTCGCATGATTATTTTGGTAATAATGAGCAATAGCATCAATCACGCAATTTGGTTTTTGACTGCTAGAACCACTATCCAAGTATACCAATGGCTTGCCATGCACTAATTGACTTAATGCTGGAAAATCTTTTTTATGGAGTTGCATATTGACTTACTCGTTTTTCAAAAGAGTCTCGAATGTACTCTTTTACGGAAATATTATTTATTTTTTCCATGGCATCCGAGACAAAAGCCTGGGTCAATAATTTCAGTGCTTCCGTTTTTTCTATACCCCGTGTGCGCAAATAAAAAATCATGGCTTCATTCAATTGACCCACTGTAGCGCCATGTGTACATTTGACATCATCGGCATAAATTTCCAATTCAGGTTTGGTTTGAATATCTGATTCTGCCGCCAATAATAAATTATGGTTGGCTTGATGCGCCACTGTTTTTTGTGCTTCTTGTTTTACATGAATTTTTCCATTAAAAACAGCTTGGGATTTTTTATCCAATACACCCTTGTATATCATTGAACTCGTACAAAATGCTGCGATATGATTGACTTGTATCGCCGTATGAACAGATTGTGCATCTTGATTTAAATAATAAATTCCATTCATTTGACAATGCGCTCCCCGTTCACTTAAACGGACCGCCACATTTTCATGCGCTGAGCCACTGCCATAGTCCGCAAAAAAAGTATTCACTTGACTATCTTGTTTTTGTTCCACAATAAGCGATGCGGTATGTGTGGCAGTACGATGTTCATTTTGCAGCTTATAATAACTCACTTCTGAGTTTTTATTTGCATGAATTTCTGTAATGGCCTGCGTTGTATAATATTCTGATTGTTGTTCCAAATAATCTTCTATCAATGTGATTCGGCTACTTTCACCTACAATAATAATATTACGTGGATAAGAAATAGATTTATTTTTCTCTGTATTAACAAATACAAGATGAATGATTGAAGAAATAGAACAATGCGAGGGTACTTGTAAAAATAAACCCTCTGAGTACGTAAAAATGACTTTTGGCGGTAATAAGCTTAAATTCGATAATGTTTCATTAAAACAGCCGTTAACAAAAACAAAAGATATAGAATCTTTTATAGCTTTTATGAAAGTGGTCATGCGGTCTCCACGTTCTCTAGCCACCCATATCCTTTTTCTTCCAACTCCAATGCAAGTTCTTTGCCACCTGATTTAATAATCTGGCCTTTGACCATGACATGCACTACATCAGGAACGATATAACTTAATAAACGTTGATAATGCGTGACGACAATAATACTACGTTCACGATCACGCAAACTATTCACACCCTTCGCTACCATTTGTAATGCATCAATATCCAAGCCCGAATCTGTTTCATCCAAAATAGCAAGCTTGGGCTCTAGCATTAACATTTGTAAAATTTCATTACGCTTTTTCTCGCCTCCAGAAAAACCCTCATTGACGGCGCGGCTTAAAAATTTTTCATCCATACCGACTTCTTTCATTTTCTTTTTAATTAAATTCAGAAAATCCATCGCATCTAAAGGCGCTAATTGACGATGTTTGCGCACACTATTCACCGCCGCTTTTAGAAAATACATATTATTCACCCCTGGAATTTCAACAGGGTATTGAAACGCCAAAAACATTCCCGCTACTGCTCGCTCTTCAGGTGTTAAGTCTTTAATATTTTTTCCATCAAAAACTATTTCACCTTCGTCAATTTGATAAGCGGCATGACCTGCGAGTAAATTCGCTAACGTACTTTTACCTGAACCATTCGGTCCCATGATAGCGTGTACTTCGCCTTTATTAATTTTCAATTCAACTCCACGCAGTATAGATTTTTTCTTTTTTTGTTTTTCATCTAAAATAGATGCGTGCAAATGATGAATGGATAGCATTAGCCAACACTCCCCTCTAAACTTACTTCTAATAATTTTTGCGCTTCAACCGCAAACTCCATCGGTAATTGATTAAAAACTTGTTTACAAAAACCATTCACAATCATAGACACCGCATCTTCCACACTCAACCCACGCTGGCGACAATAAAATAATTGATCTTCACCAATTTTTGAGGTGTACGCTTCATGTCCGACTTGCGCAGTCGGATTTTTAACTTCAATCGTTGGAAACGTATGCGCACTACAAGTCTTACTTAATAAAAGTGAATCACATTGCGTATAATTACGTGCATTTAATGCCGTTGGCGCAACACGCACAAGACCACGATAGGTATTTTGGCCAAATCCTGCAGAAATACCTTTAGAGATAATCGTACTACGCGTATTTTTACCGATATGAATCATCTTCGTGCCTGTATCTGCCTGCTGTTTATTATTCGTCAGTGCAACAGAATAAAATTCTCCGACTGAATCATCACCCTGTAAAATCACGCTAGGATATTTCCAAGTAATCGCTGATCCTGTTTCAATTTGCGTCCAGGAAATTTTTGACTGTTTCCCACGACACGCGCCACGTTTCGTCACAAAATTAAAAATACCCCCCCGGCCTTCCTCATCACCCGGATACCAATTCTGGACAGTTGAATATTTAATTTCAGCTTGATTCAGCGCTACCAATTCAACCACTGCCGCATGCAATTGATTTTCATCACGCATAGGCGCAGTGCACCCTTCTAAATAACTGACATAACTACCTTCATCAGCAATAATCAATGTTCGTTCAAATTGCCCTGTATTCGCAGCATTGATTCGAAAATACGTTGATAATTCCATCGGACAGCGCACACCTTTTGGGATATACACGAATGAGCCATCACTAAAAACAGCAGAATTTAAAGCTGCAAAAAAATTATCTCGATAAGGTACAACCGTTCCTAAGTACTTTTCAATTAACTCAGGATGTTCTTGCACAGCTTCGGAAAAAGAACAAAAAATTACACCTGCTTCTGCCAGTTTTGCTTTAAATGTGGTAGCTACAGAAACACTATCAAATACAGCATCGACCGCCACTCCTGCCAAACGGCCTTGTTCATGCAAGGGTATTCCTAATTTCTGATACGTCTCTAATAATTTGGGATCAACTTCTTCTAAACTCGCAGGGCCTTCTTTTTTGATTTTAGGCGCCGAATAATAGATCATATTTTGATAATCAATCTCAGGTAAAGTGAGCTTTGCCCAAGTGGGTGGCGATAACGTCAGCCAATACTGATAAGCACGCAAGCGCCACTGCAACATAAACTCAGGTTCGCCTTTGCGTTTAGAAATCGCATGAATAACATTTTCTGATAGCCCAGGCTCAAATGTATCGGCTTCAACCGCCGTCACAAAACCGTAAGGATAGCTTTTATTGGTTATTTCTTTGATATATTGGTTCGTCATAAAGGTTCCGAGTCACGCTTTCCCTCTTAAACAGATCAAAATCGAGGCTCGGCAGAGGATTTTAATCATTTTTTGATCTACCAGATGGGATAGATTTATACAGTATCATATTGACACTAATTAAAGCAAGTGACTTATTCTGGTTTAAATAATAACATTAATGTTATTTTGGTATAATTATCAGTCAATTAAAGCGCAATTAATCCTACTGACTCTCAACTAATTAGCGTATAATCCTCCCTCAATTTTAGAGACATTGCCGCTTCACAACCGATGTAATAGTAGATGACTTTATTAGGACTTATTCTTATGCCGCATAGCGATGCAAGTACTCAATCGAGCCAAGCAGGTATTCAAAGGATATTGTCATCTTCAAGCAGTGTTGTAGCACCTTCTCCTTTTCATCCACGATCTGAAGAAGCACCTCGAAAGACACTTCTCCATTCTTCTACTCAGCCAACTCATCGTGTAGAAACAGATTTACAAGAGGCAACTTTTGCGGATTCCGAAGAAAAAGACGATGAATACTTTCAACGTCTACCCATACCTACAAGCGGTTTTTCCCTTAAACCTAAAAAGAAGAGACGCAAGCCCCCTCGCAGACGCAGATTAAATACAGAAACTCACCATTCATCAGAACCACAGGGACCTTCTTCATCTAATTCTACCCACTCTTCAAGGCTAAAGACTACTACTGAAATTCAGAAAAGAACTAAAGAAGCTACTAAAAATTCTTACGTTCTTTTTGAAACCTCGATTGACCGAATCATACAGGAGTATGGAGACGATGCGCCTGACAATAAACTAACGGATTTAACAAGTGCGTTAGAAATTAAAAACAGAGATACACATAATCATCAATCAAATGAATTACACACGCTAGCGCTTTCGATAAGAAGTGTTGAGAACATGGATTCAGCAAATGTAAAACAGTATAAAAAAAATATCCGCTTATCGACCTATTGTATGGCAAAGGTAATAGATGATGACGCAGAAAAAAAATACAAACGTCTTTTTTTAAATACCATCCAAGGTGAAAGTTATTTTGATCCTAAAAAATGGAGTGTCTGGAAAATACTGTTTTTTACAGCTTTCATTGCGGTCTTGGTCACCGCTCTTCTAACCGGTGCTTTTTCTATTCTATATGCCATTGCTTATAGTGGAACTCATGTTGCATCCACCATGGGTATCTTGAATTTATTCCAGACAGGATGGGTTCAAATACTCCCTTATCGATATTTAATTCCTACTGTCTGTGGCTTTCTTTGTTCCATTATCAGTGGATACTGCTTTAGAAAAACAGAAACAGAAGCAGCAGTTTCTCGTTTAGCAACAGAAATACAACCTAATGATCCGGTAGACTTTCAATCTGATTATCCAGACACATTGGCATCATTAAACTTACTGAAAACTACTATAAACAAGATAAAAAATGAAGAATTGAAGCATGATCTAAGCAAACTACACGATTCTTTATATAAAAATTTTACTCGCTTTCGCCGAAAAGAAGCTACTTTTATAAACTATCTCAACCCTATTATTTTTGCTACTACTTTATTTGCTCGTAGGCTTGTTAAAGATCAATCTAACCCATCTATGCTAAGCAACCAGAAAAAAAAGCTCTTACTTGACTCACTCATAGGCGCAAGCCTGGTACAAGAGCCTACAGAAGGATGGATATCAAAGACTTTTACTCCTTGGATTCCTGCCCTCATCGTCATGGCATTTTTCTTTACCGCTTTTATCCCTGCCTTCCTGATTGGTTACATGAGCCTAAACAATCTATTGCTTGTTTCTCCTTTATTCTCCTTTTTTTCTTTATTACCTTATCAACAGACAGAAAGCACCTTGTCTAATAAAATAAAAAATTATTTTCGTCCTAATAGCATACAAAAAATCGTTTTTTCTATTAAAAAAACCTTGGAGAAATCTTCAGTAATTGCCTTAAATGAAATGCCACCAAAAACGCCATCCAGAAAAAATTCTCTCGAATCTGGATCTAAAATAGAAGCACGCCGTCAGCTTAGCTTTTCCTCAAACACTTCTTCAAGTATTTCTAAGCGCCCACATAGAATTCATCTTTTTCGGCCACGTTCTTCTGAAGAAAAAAATAGAAGAAGAAAAAGAACCCAAATACATCTTACCAAACGCTCTCTCTCTTATGGAAGTTCTTCATGAAAGCCCACGCACGCTTAACCCTACACCAACTCGAACTTCCTTTATTTCTTGGCTGGACTGAAGCAGAGCGCTCGCAAAAACAAATTATTTTATTAGACATCACGATTGATTTTAATGAACCGCCCAAAGCGTGTATCTCAGATGCCTTAGAAGACACAAATTGCTATGATACATTCATCAAAAAAATCGTAGAAACTATTACACCAAAATCATTTCGATTAATTGAACATTTAGCCTATGAAATTCACCAATTAATTAAAAATTTATTTATTCAATCTGTATTAATCACTATTACTGTCACAAAGAAACCTGTTCTATCAACCCTTACCACTCTTGCAGGTGTTAGCTTTTCTTATGGAGATCAATAGCATGGTTATTTTAGGCCTTGGTAGCAATAGGGGTGATCGCTTAACGCATTTACGTCATGCATTGCGCTTAATCAAAAAAATTCCGCATCTTTCTGTGTCGCAAATTTCGCCTGTGTATATGTCCGATGCACTTCTACCGGATAACGCCCCCCATGCCTGGGATAGATTTTATCTAAACTTAGCAGTGCGGTGTGAGACGACTCTCACCCCCTCTGAATTATTAGAGAAGACAAAATCAATTGAAAAAAAATTCAAAAGCGATAACAAAGAGCAGTGGGGGCCGCGCGCAATTGATATTGATCTACTTGCGTGGGATAACAAAATACATCTCACACCTGACCTGACCATCCCACACCAACATTTACCGACACGTCCTTTTGCACTTTGGCCACTGGCTGATGTCGCGCCTCGATGGGTTTATCCTTTGGAAGGGATCTGGCATGGCAAGACAGCTGCTGAAATGGTCATGCCATGGGGTTCACGCTTAACAGGCGATGCGCCACTCCATACACGGCGAATCACCCAAAGAATTGATATGCCTGCATTAATGGGCATTATCAATCTCACCCCCGATTCATTTTCAAAAGATACCACTGTCGGTGCCTGGCAACGCATCAGGCATTTCATTGACATAGGCGCTGATATTCTGGATATTGGCGCAGAGGCAACCGGCCCTAACGCCATACCTATTACACCTGATGAAGAATGGAAACGCCTGGAACCTTTATTAACTCAAACAATCGCTGAAAAAACAAATTTACTGATACCTCCTAAAATCAGCATTGATACACGCCATGCGAGCATTGCCGAAAAAGCATTAGCGCTGGGTGTTGATTGGGTTAACGATGTCAGTGGATTAGAAGACTCTGCGATGCAGCGAGCAGTCAGTAAAAATGCATGTGATCTTGTCTTCATGCACCATCTCGGCATCCCTGCCAATAAAAATAATTGTTTACCCTCGCATCAAGACCCTGTCACATTTGTTTATCAATGGGCAGAACAGCGACTCTCTGAATTAGAAAAAAAAGGTATTACCCGAGATCGCCTGATTTTCGATCCTGGTATTGGTTATGGCAAAACAGCAGATCAGTCTTTAGAAATCATTAAAAATATTGCTGAATTTACTAAACTAGGCATTCGTTTATTAGTCGGCCATTCGCGAAAATCTTTTTTAGCCTCATTTACAACACAACCTCCCGAGAAACGCGATCTTGAAACCCTTGTCACTTCTCTTTATTTAGCAAACCAAAATATAGATTATTTACGCGTGCATGACGTAGAAACTCATCAACGAGGGTTTTGCATGTCATCTGCACTTACTTTATAAAAGATAAGTACCCACAGACTTTTCGCGCATATACCGCAATAATATTTTATCCGCCATTATTTCTATTTTTATTTAATAGTTTTAAGCGTTCATGTTTTTCACGAGCTGCCTCTATAACCTTTTTAAGTCGTTTTTCGAGGATTTTTTTAGGAGGTAGTTCTGTTAAATATTGCGCAACATGGATTCCGTTCTTGCCTAATTCCATTAATTCAATATCTTCTTGTTCTTTATCAGAACAGATAATAATCCCCAATGGTTTTTCTTCTCCCGTGCGGCGTTCATATTTATCTAGCCATTTTAAATACCACTCCATTTGCCCCGCATGTTCTGGTTGAAAAGATGTAAATTTTAAATCTATCGCAATCAGCTTACGCATTCCCCTATGGAAAAAAAGTAAATCCAAGAACCGATCATTTTTTTCAGTACTCATTCGTTTTTGTCGTGCAATAAAACAAAAATCACTACCCATATCCTGAATAAAATTTTGTAGATCATTTAAGATGGCTGTTTCTAATTCTTTCTCAGAAGAAACTGTTTTAGGATATAGGAATTTAAGAACGCAAGGGTCTTGTAAATATAAATCAGGGTTCATTAAATCTCCTTTTTTTAATTTTTCCAACTCGGTTTTTATAATAGGTTCAGGTTGTTTTGCAATGGCAGTACGTTCATAAAGCATACTATCAATTTTCTGTCTTAATCCTCTAACGCTCCAGCCTTGTAAGCGACTCATTTCTGTATAAAAATCACGTTTTAATTCATTATCAATAGAGATAAGTTTTAAAAAATGTGATCATGATAATTGTTGGGACAGCGTCTCAATGATTCTGCTATCAAAATAAAATCTGGCTAATTTCGCCATACGAGTAAGATTTGTTCTATCGAAACCATTGCCATATTGTTCGCTTAACTGTTTAGAAAGAAGATGTATTATTTGCTCGCCGTATTCAGCTCGTTCATTTTTAAGTACTTCATTATTAATTTTATTTCCAATATGCCAGTACAATATAACTAATGTGGAATTAGCGTGATGAGCAATTTTATTTTTTGCTTCTTCAACGAGTTGTTTAATATCTTCAAACAAAGACGTTATTGCAGGCGATTTGTTCATTATTCAATCCTTTTAGTAATAAGTGCGACAGTGTCCCACTAATTTATATGCAATACAATCAATAAGTTAGTCTTTATTTTTTGACGGCTGTTCTATTTATATTGAGGGTTTTGTGTGTCGCGTGCACTTACTCTATAAAAGTATTGCTTTAAAATCTGTAGCTAATTGTCCCAAATCAAGTTTATTTAAAAATAATGAATAACACATCCATGCACTCAATGCGGCAAGATCTCTAAATTGTGGTGGAACATAGCGAGGCGCAACCGCAATTTTTTCCTCAACTAAGTCCGCCAAGATATGAATATCTTCCAACGTTGTTTTTCCTATAAAAAGAATAGGTATTTGATTAACTAACCCACGTTGCACTGCAAGCCGAATATAATTATAAATTAAAATAAATCCTTTACTGTAAGATAAATCTTTCGTAAAAGGGCCTTGATCTGCGCGACTCCCGCGGAACACACGTGTTGATGCAAAATAACTTTCCTCCTCATTCAATCCTTGCTCACGGTAAAAATGAAAGACATCAAGAAAATTAGCGCCTTCTTCCGCCATGCTGACAGCCGTCACACGATTAGTTAACCGCTTCAGGCGACCTGGATGGGAGGCAAATGTAAAAACTTCGGTGATAATCGCAAGCCCCTCTTGGATAACAGTCGAAGAAGGCGGCCCTTTACTCAAAAAAGTACAATAGGGTTGAGCCATTCCATTGAGTGTCGTTCCTAAATGGACCCACCCTTCATGTACTTCAAAAGTACGGATTTCACGTGCACTAAACGTTAAACCCGCATGAATTTTAATACACTCAGCACCTGCGGATGCATCCGCTAAAATGCCATCACTTAATTCTACTCGCAGATTATTTTTATCTGTAAAATAGCTTGCCAATCTCTGTCTAAGGATTTCTACAGTTTCTTCGCTCGTATGAATTTCTTGATCTGCTTCGGTGGATATTTGCTCTTTGATGTTGGCTAATGTATTACTTACCAATGCCGCTAAATCTTTTAAAGTAGGCGCGCCAATATGGAAAGCATCTTCTGAGCTGCCATATAATTCTTGGGAAATTTCGGTAAATTTCGGGGTTCCACGCGCAACTAACATCTCAACCACACGGCTGTATTCATGACACATACGCTGCATAATACTGCCAACACCACTGTATTGACCTAGCGTCCGTCGAATACTGCGCTCTATTTCACGAAATTCCTCTATCTTTTTTGAGGCATCAAACTGTAATGGGTTGTTTCGCTGATAATAGTCATCATCAATGTGTGGCAATTTTTTAAATTGGTTTTTAAAAAATTCTTTTTTAACATCATCATTCCATTTTAACGCATTCAAAATACGTATAGGCTTTTGTGCCGCAACAATTTCTTCCGCCAACGTATGAATCACTTGCTGGTAATTTTTTAGCACAGAACATCTCCTTGTCTTGGCATTTCCTTTTTCATTAAGAGTTCCCGCTAAAAAAGCGGGAACTTCTTCCTTGTTGAGTATGCTGCACGCACGGGCTATAAAAAATTATAACATTCCGTATTTTTGTAATTTCGTGCGTAACGTTCCACGAGATAAACCCAGGATACGAGCCGCTTTAGATTGATTATTATTCGTAAACTTCATGACAGCAATTAATAACGGTTCCTCGACTTCATCGAGAACAAAATCATAAAGCTGTCGTGTTTCTTCTCCTTTTAAATTTTCGAAATAATGCGCCATGACTTGCATGACATTTTCACGTAACGTTACGCTCGTACCGTTATCGGTAGACGAATTAGATTGTTGATTTTTCATCAGACCTATCCTTGATATTAATATTAGTTAACTATTAGCAAATAACGCCTTGCGACGTTCAGTTTCTTCAGCACATTCTATACAAAGCTGAAACCCAAGCTGCTGACGTGCTACAGGCATTGTCTCACCGCAGTCTTTACAAATCTTAGCACCTTTTCTGATTTCAGTATTCTGTTGTCTTTTATAAAGCTCACGCTCAATTGCACTCGCAATATAAGCATTTGCAATATCAACCGCATCAGCCATTTTACACATCCCCCTCTGAAAAAGGGAGCCCATTATAGGTGATCGCTTAAAAATTGCTAGTCATTTAATTTATATTTATTCACATATCCCCAAAAGTACATTGCACCGCAGTGATCGCGGCAACAGCTGCTGTTTCAGTCCGTAAGATACGAGGGCCTAAATTAAGCGGCAAAAATCCCTGTTGGCAAGCCTGGGTAATTTCTCGTTCACTTAGCCCACCTTCAGGACCAATCACGACCATCACTCGCTGAGTAGGCTGGATAGCAGCTTCTTTTAATTTGCTGGATGCTGTAGGTGCTAATACAAAGCGCCAATCTGCTTCCATAGAATAGAGGGCATTCTCCATTGTCATGGGGGGTAATAACTCTGGTAAGTGATTGCGACCTGATTGTTCACATGCGCTGATAATAATGGATTGCCAATGTTGAAGGCGTTTTAGGGAACGATCTTCATCTAACTTTATAGTGCAGCGTTCAGTTAGCAAGGGAATAATTTTTTTCACACCCAGTTCAACAGCTTTTTGTATAATGTAATCCATTTTTTCATTTCGAGAAATGCCTTGTGCTAAGTATAATTTTAATGAAGATTCAGCTTCATGTGAAGTAAATTTCTCTATTCGAGAAATAATTTTCTTATTGTGAATCACCTCAATAACAGCCTTATATTCCCCTCCAAACCCATTAAAAAGACTCAAGTAATCCCCTACATTAGCGCGCACGACAGAGGCAATATGATGGCTCGCCTTTGCATCAAGCTGAACGAGTGCTCCGCAAGTCAATTCGATTGGTTGATAGATGCGATGAATACGTGGCACAAACTATTTCCTTTCTCTTATCTAAAAGTGAGTACGACATAAAATATAATCTTCGACAGGGTTACCTAGAATTAAATGCTCTTGAATAATGCGTTCTAATACTGCAGGCGAACACGAGTGATACCAGACACCTTCAGGATAAACCACAGCAATAGGGCCTTGACGGCAAACTCGCAAGCAATTCGCTTTCGTTCGATAAACACTGCCATAGTCTTTAAGATTTAATTCATCTAACCGTTTTTTTAAATAATCCCAGGCAATTAACCCTGATTCTCTTGTACAACACTTGGGTTTTGCTTGGTCGCAACATAAAAAAATATGCCGCTGAATAGCCGTCAATTTTAATTTTTGAATGCGCTGGTTTAACTCAATATCTAATTCATTATTCATAGACTTCTATTGTATATATGGAAAAAATCTTTGCAATCTAATATGCTAGGCACCTTTGATAATTTTGAAGAGAATGAGCAATGGGTAAAGTCTACATCCAAACACACGGTTGTCAAATGAACGAATACGATTCGTCAAAGATGGCGGATGTTTTGCTGGCTTCACATCAGTTAGAAAAAACAACTAATCCGGATGAAGCAGATGTTTTGCTTTTAAATACATGTTCTATCCGTGAAAAAGCGCAAGAAAAAGTTTTTTCTGCCTTAGGCCGTTTTCGTGTACTCAAAGAAAAAAAACCCCATTTGATTATCGGCGTAGGCGGTTGTGTCGCGAGTCAAGAAGGAGCAGCCATACTCGACCGCGCTCCGTATGTCGATATGATTTTTGGGCCACAGACATTGCATCGTATTGGAGATATGTTGGCAGAAGTAAAAAATAAACAGCAATCTATTGTCGATATTAGTTTTCCTGAAATTGAAAAATTTGATCGCCTGCCTGAGCCACGCGCAGAAGGGCCAACAGCATATGTGTCTATTATGGAAGGGTGTAGTAAGTATTGTAGTTTTTGTGTTGTACCCTACACACGCGGAACAGAAATCAGCCGTCCTTTTGATGATGTTCTCTCGGAAATTGCAGCCTTAGCTAAACAAGGCGTACGCGAAGTTACGTTACTCGGACAAAACGTGAATGATTATCGCGGATTAAAATATGAAGGAGATCTTGCCGATTTAGCGACACTTATTCAATATACGGCGGCTATTGATGGTATTCTGCGTATTCGTTTTACTACTTCACACCCTCTGGCTTTTTCTAAAAATCTGATTGATGCGTATGCCACTGTGCCTGAGCTAGCTGATCATTTGCATTTACCCGTACAAAGTGGTTCTGATCGCATCTTGGCTGCGATGAAACGGGGTTATACTGTCTTAGAATACAAATCTAAAATTCGTCGATTGCGTCAAGTGCGTCCGAATATTAGTATTTCTTCCGATTTTATTATTGGCTTTCCAGGCGAAACGGAAGCGGATTTTGAAGACACTATGCAATTAGTCTATGAAATAGGATTTGATAATTCATTTAGTTTTATTTATAGCCCACGTCCTGGCACGCCTGCTGCGCAATTACCTGATACTGTACCTGCGGATGTTAAAAAACAACGATTAGCTATTTTGCAAAATCGTATTTTTTTAAATATGCAAAAAATTAGTGAAGAAATGTTGGGTACATTTCAAAAAATACTCGTGTTAGGAACTTCTGACAAGAATCCAGAAAAATTATCAGGACGAACGGAAAATAATCGCTTTGTTCATTTTAATGGTACGCCTGATATGGTGGGTCGAATGATTACGGTTAAGATTACCGAAACTAAACCGTATTCTCTTTGTGGTGAAGTCGTAAGTTAATTTCTAGCGAAAATATTCCTATAAAAATATTTTTTAGAAATTAAAAAAATTATTTTTTTAAATTAAATTTTTTTTTGCGCTTTAAAAATATTTTTTCAATTTTTTATTTTAAATATTTTATAAATTAAAGTTGACAATATTTTTTTATTTGCTTATTATTCTCAACTGAAAACGTTCCAACTATTTTTAGAATTTTCCAAATCATATTTATCTATTGAGGAGGTGTTCTATGTCTAGCAATAATCAAAAATATCAAGATGAAACTCGTTCTATTAGCCGTGAAGAAGCAGGAAGACGTGGTGCTGAAGCACGTTGGGGCAGGGAAGAAGAGAACCGTAGCAATCAAAGAGAAGAGTCTTACAATAATCGAAGTCGGTATGATGCAAATGATGATGAAAGGGACGATACAAGAGATAAAAGACGCTCGAGCCGGAGCGGTTATGACGAAGACTATCCAATGAGTCGTGAAGAAGCAGGCAGGCGCGGTGCAGAAGCACGGTGGGGCAATAGGGAAGATGACGATGACACTCGTGGCAGCCATCGAGGAAGCTCTCGTAGTAATAGTCGAAGCCAGTATGATGAAGACGATGACGAAAGAGACAGTTCGCGAAGTCAACGGCGTTCTTCAAGCCGGAGCGATGATGAATATCATCCGATGAGTCGTGAAGAAGCCGGTAGGCGCGGTGCAGAAGCACGCTGGGGCAACAGAGAAGATGATGATGACAACCATCATCGTGGCGGCGGCCGCCGAGCAAGCTCTCGTAGTAGTCGAAGCCAGTATGATGAAGACGACGATGAAAGAGACAGCTCACGAAGTCAACGGCGTTCTTCAAGCCGAAGCGATGATGAATACCATCCGATGAGTCGTGAAGAAGCGGGTAGGCGCGGTGCTGAAGCGCGCTGGGGCAACAGAGAAGATGATGATGACAACCGTCATCGTGGCAGTCATCGAGGAAGCTCTCGTAATAGTCGAAGCCAGTATGATGAAGACGATGATGAAAGAGATAACTCAAGGGATCGCCGCTATTCTTCAAGCCGAAACGATGACGACCATCATCCAATGAGTCGTGAAGAAGCGGGAAGGCGTGGTGCCGAGGCAAGGCACGCTATAAGTGAGGAAGAAGAAAGTGAAATCGCCAGAAAAGCTGCTAGGACGCGGAAAAAGCATGATCCTAATGCTTTTCATGATATGGGACGCAAAGGGGGTCAAGCCCGCCATCAAAACCATCATTAATAAATAGAAACAGGGTGGATGAGGCACGTTTTTTTAGCCTCCTCCACTTTTGTTAATAAGCCAACCCCTATAGTATTGAATTGTGACCTCGATTGTAGAGGGATAACTTATTTCAGTGATGACTTTAAATCTACTTAATAAAGCTAATTTAATTAATAGTAAATATCACTTTACTGTCATCAGTCATGCTCACTTTGCAATGGCCAGATGCTTGCTGGCTGCCTTTCGGCACCGAAATCATTATCTCGGTATCTTTTGAAAAGTGGCTGGTATACTCAGTATATTCACTTCCCGCCTGGTTATTACCCATCTGGAACTCACAAATGCCGTCTTTAAAATCAATGTGAATAAATATATCTGGATTTTCTTGCTTGAATTTTGTGGTTGCATCCGGATCATTGTTTACTGAAAAATTCCTCTCTATGGTTTCCCCACTTGCTATTGCTTTAGGCATTTCGTTTTGAAATTGCGTGAATAATTGATTGCTAGGATCAGTACTTGTACTCCAGCTAATGTCAGCTGCTTTATCAGTATTATTAACAATAATAAGAGAATCCGGGCCCCAGGCACTCGCTACGGTCATACCTCCAATCGTGAACAAACTTAATAAACATGTCGTTATGTTTTTTTTCATAATGAACTCGCTCCAACTGTTGTAAAGCACGAATTGTACAATTAATCTTTTTATTTCTGTAGTTTTTTTAGATTTTTCAAAAATTAGTGAGGTCATCCAAATAAGGTGCTTCGTAACGATTTAATAATAAAAAATATAAATATTGAGCCATAACAACAGGTTATGAAGCTGTTGCTGATACCCTTGGCGGAGAAAAATGAGAGTTTAGTACTCCAGGAGGCTCATGAAAAAAAGCATAAAGTGATGAACCCAATTTTGTAGGAGTGCGCCAGCAAACTTTTAATTTTCAAGTCGCTAGAATAAGCTTCCGCATTTCTTCACACACTCTTTGCATAACAGAAATATTATGAATACAAGCTAAATTAAAATAGATCATGGATTGTTGCTTAAAAAGATAATGCAAATAAGCACGTGTGAAATTTTTGCAAGTGTAACAAAGACAATCTGGCATAATCGGCTTTTCATCTTTGGCAAAAATTGCTTTTTTGATAAGAATTTTGTTAGAGTTTTCTTCGCTTTCAAAAGCAAGCCATGCGTCTTTTTTTACGATTTTTCCACAATACAATGTACCATGTCGCGCATTTCTAGTCGGCCCCACACAATCAAAAATATCAATACCTCTTTCTACCACATTCATTAAGTCTTGCGGTTTCAATCCAACCCCCATCGTATAACGCGTTTTATTTTCAGGAAGCATGGGGCGTACCCAATCAATCACTTCTATTGTTTTTTGCATATCAAACCCAATGATTTCGCCGCCGATTGCAATGCCATCTAAATTTGCATCGACAATCCATTGCGTGCTTTTTTCGCGTAAATCTAAAAACCCACCGCCTTGAATAATGCCAAATAACGCTTGTTTAAAGCCATAAGCAGACTGCGGATTTTTTTCATGTATCGCAATAGATTCATATAGCCAACGATGTGTTCTTTCTAAAGCTATCAATGCAGCTTCTCTCCCACCGGTTTCAGGCGTGCATTCATCAAAGGCCATAATAATATCTGCGCCAATGATTTTTTGAGCATTCATTGAGGTTTCGGGTGTGAGGTGGATGACTTGACCTGTGATAGGATGTTTAAAATGTCCACCTGACGCATCTATTTTACAAATTTTATTATTTTTAGATAAACTAAATATTTGAAATCCGCCACTGTCTGTTAACATGGGTTTATCCCATCCCATGAAATGATGCATACCGCCTGCACGTTGCAGTATCTCCATGCCAGGCGCGCATAGCATGTGGTAGGTATTACCGCCCAAAATAATTTGACTATTCGTGTGAATTAAATCCTGAGGGGTTAGCATATTTACAAAGGCCCGCGTGGCAACGGGCATAAAAGCGGGGGTTGTTATTTCTCCGTGCGGTGTCGTGATTTTCGTGACTCTCGCAGGCAAAGAAGGATGCTTTTTAATCATTTCTGTTTTGAATACAGTATTGTGCATTTTTCGCCTTAAAAAAAAATATCATGTAATATATAGCATTACGGCCCATTAAGGATGATGTATGAACAAGCGTATCCCAATTATTTTGGGGCTCCTATTATTAGGATTGGCACTCTGGTTACAGATAACGCCCATCCGCTCTATCCAACATTGGATTGGCCGTTTTGAACACCTTGCTTATGATATACAATTGCGCGCCAAATTACTCACACCTCATCATGAAAAATTAAAAACATCTGTTGCTATTGTTGATATTGATGATGCAAGCCTTAAACAAGAAGGCCGTTGGCCTTGGCCACGTTACAAGCTCGCCACTTTAGTCGATCATATTCAAGCACAAGGTGCTGTGGTTATTGCATTCGATATGATATTTACTCGAAAGGAGGATAACATTGCAGAAAGTGTTTTTAACCAGATGACAATACAGCATCTTATGACTCCGCCCTTTGAAACAGCATTAAAACAAGTGATGCCTTATTTCGATAACGACGCTAAATTTGCAGCCAGTTTAAGCCGAGGTGATTCTGTCATTGGCATTAGTTTTTTATTAAATCCTCAAGTAGAAAGTGCTATTCCTCCTCCTTTATTAACATTAACAACGCCTGAGGAGAAAAATTTGTATTTTATCCTAACGCGCGGCGTACTTGGCATTAATCCAATATTGGAAGCTGCCGCAAAAAACGCGGGATTTATCAATATATTTGCTGATGAAGATGGCATTATGCGAAGAGTCCCTTTACTGCTTCGCTATAAAGACGGCCTTTATGGATCGCTAGCGTTAGAAGCTGTAAGAATCTATCTATTCCAGAAAGTCAATTTGGTTACAGAAAAATATGGCCATTCTATTCGTTTGGAAGGCGTACAACTTGGACAAACGATTATTCCAACGGATGATAAAGGACAGGTTATTATCCCGTTTCGTGGACGAGCCTATACTTTTCCTTATTTTTCCGCGACAGATGTGCTAAATAATAAAATCCCTTCGGGTGCATTTGCGGGAAAAATTGTTTTTGTAGGTTCAACGGCTGTCGGTTTAGGCGATTTAAAATCAACAGGTATTCAATCTTCTTTTCCAGGCCTCGAAATTAATGCGACAGTAGCAGATGGTATTTTAAAAAATGATTTTCCTCAAAAACCTGCTTGGTCATTAGGCGCAGAAATCGTTTTAACATTTATTTTAGGATTAACTTTAGTTATTGTATTTCCATTTTTAGATCCGCGCGTGCTTGTTTTATTAATTATTTTTATCCCAGTGACATTGATATATTTTAATAATCAATTGAATGAAAAAACGCATCTTATTTTTGATATTTTTATTCCAATAGTATTTTCTATACTATTAGCTATCTTTAATATTATTTATGGCTATTTATTTGAAACACGCCGCCGCGAACGGTTAAAAGAAATGTTTGGTCAATATGTTCCTAAAAAACATATTGATGAAATGCTGAAATCATCAACTCATTATGAGTTACGCGGGGAAGATAGAAATATGACTGTGTTATTTGCAGATATTCGTCATTTCACCACGCTTTCTGAGGGTATGTCGGCGTCACAATTAAAAAATATGTTAAATGATTTTTTTACACCAATGACAGAAATTATTTTCAAATATCACGGAACCATTGATAAATATGTTGGTGATCTTATTATGGCATTTTGGGGCGCGCCTTTAAAAGATAAAAATCATGCGGAACATGCATTGATGGCAGCCTTGGAGATGCAAAAAGAAGTGATCCGATTAAAACCGATATTAGCCAAACGTCATTGGCCCGAAATTAATATGGGCATCGGTTTAAACACGGGCATGATGAGTGTAGGTGATATGGGTTCAAAATTTCGACTTAATTATACCGTCTTAGGTGATGCAGTGAATCTTTCCTCACGAGTGGAGTCACTGACAAAATATTATGGCGTATCTATTCTGACGACTGAATCAACTCAGATGAATCAGAAGAAAATCGTGTTTCGCTTAGTCGATAAAGTACGTGTTAAAGGTAAAAATGACAGCGTTGCACTCTATGAAGTTGTTTGTAAACAAGCTGAGTTAACAGATGAATTACGAGAAGAGCTTGAACTCAGTCAAATCGCTTTAAATTTTTATTTTGCTCAACAATGGGAAAAAGCACGTGAAGTATTTGAAGCATTAAATAAAAAATATTCTCATGTGCAATTGTACTCTTTATATTTGGAACGGCTGCTTGAATTTCAAAAAACCCCACCCGGAAGTGATTGGGATGGGGTTTATACCCATCTTAAAAAATAATGTCTTAACTGCTAAACTTTTTGTGCGTACTCAAAAGCCCGTGAACATTACCTTAACTAATACAAAAACTCCCTACGGTAGTGGTTCCCGTGTTTGATTTAGGAGTTTCAGTAGGAGTGCTAGTTGTTGTGTTTGTGTTTGTGTTTGTGTTTGTGTTTGTATCTGTACTTGTGCTTGATGGAGAAGGCTCAGGGGTAGGGCTAGTTATGCCTGACTCAGGAACACCATGGGTTGTTGTCAATGGCGGCTCCACTTTAAATACTGCAGGTTCCTGTTTAACAGCAACTGGCGCAACGTTGACGCCTTTTACTTGCGCATACACTTGATTGACGCAACTTCCTCCTTCCGCACATTTTTTTAATGTAATCTGACCGTGTGAATTTGATATAAAGATAGTCCCTTGATCGAGTTTTGCTGCCATATTTTTCTTAGTAGGGTCGAAATAAACAGAATAACGAGTTCCGCTAACCCCAATGGTTGCAACAGGCGTATTTGCCTTGTATCCCTCGGGATTGTTTTTAGAAATTGCTCCCGTAATTGTCCTGAATCCCCCTTTTGCTACATTCGCAACAAAAGTATCTTTGCTCGGAGCAGCTCCTTTCGTATAGTTGTACTGATCAATTTGTACGGTAGAATTCTCCCGCAGGGATAATACGCTATTATCAGTAAATACAATTTCACCCGTACTCGTAGAGTCGCTTGTTAATGTATCGTGTTCATACACTTCTGAGCGTCGCGCTAATATTCGCGGCTCTGCATTCGGTAATGCTGCCTTTACTGTACCTTTTGCCCAGACAACTTGGCCAATAACTTTCGGTTGATCGAGTGTAAAGGCGTGACAAGGTGGAATATGGCTGGCGATCAGGGTTATCAAAAAAATATTTTTTATTTTGCGTAAAAAAGAAAGTAAATCCATTACTATTTTCTCCTGTATCTTATAGCGGATAGCTTTCTATTGTAGCGCATCTTAAGGTATGATGGGTATATGTCTATTTTTGCTAAACCCATCCCCTTAAGTTTATACATCCATATCCCCTGGTGTGTGCGCAAATGTCCCTATTGTGACTTTAATTCGCATGAAGCACGAGAGACTATTCCTGAGGCTCAGTATGTCACTGCATTATTGCAAGACTTAGATGAGAACCTGCCCGCTATAGAAGGCCGGCGCATTCACAGTGTTTTTTTAGGCGGCGGAACGCCCAGTTTATTTTCACCAGATTCCATTGATAAAATCCTCACGGGCGTGCGTAATCGGGTCTCTGTACATCCTGATACTGAAATTACTCTGGAAGCTAATCCAGGTACAATAGACGAAGCAAGATTTATTGGTTTTCGTCAGGCAGGTGTTAATCGTTTATCGCTCGGTATTCAAAGTCTACAAGATGATAAATTAAAAGCATTAGGACGTATTCATAATCGCGCGTATGCATTACGTGCAATTGAAAGTGCGAGACAGGCGGGCTTTGATAATTTTAATCTCGATTTAATGCATGGATTACCAGGACAATCACTTGAAGATGCATTGAGCGATCTACGAGATGCACTTTTTTTTAATCCGCCCCATTTATCCTGGTATCAACTGACACTTGAACCGAATACTTTTTTTTATCATCAACCACCACGCTTACCTGAAGAAGAGATTTTATGGGAAATTCAAGAACAAGGAAAAGCGCTATTGATTGACGCAGGCTTAAGCTCTTATGAAGTCTCAGCGTATGCAAAACCTACTCAATACTCTCGGCACAATAGGAACTATTGGGAATTTGGTGATTATTTAGGAATTGGCGCAGGCGCGCACAGTAAAATAACGGATAGCACCGCGCAAGTGATCACGCGCCATTGGCAAGTCAAAAATCCTAAGGATTATCTTGGTTCTAAAAAAAAATGGGCTGCACGGGTTAACCTGGCACGACATGATATTTGCTTTGAATTCATGTTAAACGCTTTACGCTTAACGCAAGGCGTGCCTGCGTGTTTATTTAGCGAGCGCACTGGATTAGCTATCACTTCACTAGAACCTACCCTCACCATAGCGAAAGAGAGAAAATTATTAGTGGATGATCCGATGGTCCTATGCACGACAGAATTAGGGCAACGATTTTTAAATGATACTATCAGTTTATTTTTACCAAAGAAAACGAGGCCTTAGAAATACGTTTCCTATTGTTTTAACGTACACTCACTTCTCCATAGCAAAATCGTTGTAAATTTTTCGCCTCATCTAATACAAGCAACTCGCCAGAATCACTGATACCTTGCGCTTGTCCAAGAACTATTTTCTGTGGCATAGAGATAGTCACATCTTTTCCGATTAAAAAATCATGTTGACGCCATTCTTGAATAAAAGCTCGCAAACCTTGCTTCTGATACTGCGTCAAACTTTTCAGTAATTCATTAATCAACAAACCTGTTAAATAATTTCGTGCAATAGACTGACCTGCAATTTCGGTTAGATCAATCCATTCAGCTTTTGATGGTTTAGGTAAATTGATGTTTAAACCAATGCCGATGACAACACTATTACCGCATCGCTCTAATAAAATACCTGCAAGCTTACGTCCAGCAAATACAATATCGTTGGGCCACTTCAATTGAATGCCTGTGTAGATACCATATTTTTTTAAAGAATGCACAACCATCACGCTGACAGCAATCGCTAAACCAGAAATATCGACTTCTTTTTGAAAATGCCAGAGTAATGAACATGCAATGTTAGAACCTAAAGGCGAAAACCATGCGCGTCCACGACGGCCACGCGCTGCTGTTTGTTGTTCTGCTAAACAAACCCAACCTGATTCGCCTTCTTTTATTTTTTCTAAAAGATATTGATTCGTTGAATCAATAGTTCCAAAAATTTCCAGTTTTTTTAATTTAGAATAATTTGTGTTCTCAATGGAGCGCATAATTTCTTTTGCATTGAGTGGTTCAAATAACAAGTCCATAAAATTAATTATCTTATCTTAAAATATTTTTTCATTTTCTATCGAATGCAGTATAACCTATTGCTTAATTTACAAAAAGTCTATTTAATATGAGATTATCACGGATCAAGATTAAGGGAGATGCCTTACGATGAACACTGCATTATTACTAGTGGAAATGCAAAATGATTATTTTCCTAATGGAAGAATGACGCTAGAAAAAAGTACCGATGCGTCTCAAAAAGCACTAGAAGTGCTGCAACTGTTTCGCACGAAGCAGTTGCCAGTGATACATATACAACATATATCGACTCGCCCTGATGCAATGCACTTTCTTCCATGTACAAAGGGGATTGAATTTCATGCAAATGTCCAACCAGTGAAGAGTGAAACAGTTATTAAGAAACATTATCCAAACAGCTTTAAAGACACTATGCTGCTATCTTATTTAATGAAACATCAAATTAACCATTTAGTCATCGCAGGCATGATGACACACATGAGTATTGATGCAACAGTCAGAGCAGCTTATGATTTAGGAATCAATTGCACTGTACTTAGTGATGCTTGTGCAACCATGAATTTAGAATTTAATAGTCTCCTTGTTCCAGCACAAACGGTTCATCATGCTTTTTTAGCAG
>JAJONP010000094.1 GCA_021323555.1 Gammaproteobacteria bacterium
TCTGTGCGTTTTCCATAGCCATTTTCAGTTGCTGTTAAAATATCACCTTCAGGCGCAATGACGACTAATGAAATAACTTTTTGTCCAGGTTGTAATTTCATGCCGCGTACGCCTCGTGCTGATCTTCCCATACAACGTACTTTTTCTTCCGAAAAACGATTCGCTTTTCCAGTATTTGTAAAGAGCATCACTTCATTTTTACCAGTTGTCACACTCACGCCAATGAGATGATCATTTTCAGAGAGTTCCAATGCAATTAATCCCGTAGAGCGCGGTCTTGCAAATGCGGTTAACATGACTTTTTTAACGGTACCGTTTTGTGTTGCCATAAAAACAAAAAGATCTTCACGGTATTCCCGTATCGGTAAAATAGCACTGATTTTTTCGCCTTCTATTAATGGTAGCAAGTTAACAATGGGTCTACCCCGTGCGTTTCGGCTCGCTTGTGGCAATTGATGCACTTTAAGCCAATATACTTTACCGCAATTAGAGAAACATAAAATGGTGTCGTGTGTGTTTGCAATAAGTATTTGCTCAATAAAGTCTTCTTCTTTCACATTTGTCGCTGATTTGCCTTTGCCACCTCGCCGCTGTGCTTGATAGAGTGCAATAGGTTGTGATTTCACATAACCTTCATGAGATAATGTAACGACTACTGCTTCATCAAGCACTAAATCTTCTATACTGAAATCACCTTCGCTATCTGTAATTTGAGTACGGCGTACATCACTGAATTGTGTTTTAATCTGCGCTAGTTCTGTACGAATCACTTCCATTAAACGCTTTGAATTAGCCAAAATTTCATTTAATTCTGCAATGAGTCGTTGCAATTCTTTATGCTCAGCAATAATTTTATCTTGCTCTAATCCTGTTAAACGATGCAAACGCATTTCTAAAATAGATTGTGCTTGTTCGGGGGAAAGATAATAGCTGCCATCCTGCGTTAATCCATAAGGAGATTCAGCATTTGCATGTGTTAAAAGAGTGATAATGTGAGTGGAGCGCCAGGCACGTTTCAATAATAATGCTTTTGCTTCGGCAGAATCTTTAGCCTTTTTAATGAGCGCAATCATTTCATCAATATTAGTCAATGCAATCGACAAACCTTCCAAAATATGGGCCCGCTCATTGGCCTTGCGTAAATCAAATAGAGTACGGCGTGTGACGACTTCGCGTCGATGTTGTATGAATGCTTCGATTAATTCTCGAATATTAAATAGCTTGGGTTGGCCATTAATCAATGCAACCATATTAATACCGAATGTACTTTGTAGCTGTGTCTGCATGAATAAATTATTCAAAATGACTTCTGCATTTTCGCCACGGCGTAACTCAATCACCATGCGCATGCCTTCCTTGTCTGACTCATCGCGTAATCCTGAAATGCCTTCTAATTTTTTCTCTTTCACTAATTCAGCGATACGTTCTATTAATCGTGCTTTATTCACTTGGTAGGGCAATTCAGTAACGATAATTTTTTCTTTGTTATTTTTTGTATCCGTTTCAATATGTGTTTTCGCACGAATATCAACACGTCCACGTCCCGTTCGATAGCCGTCAAGGATACCAGCACGACCATGAATAATACCGCCTGTGGGGAAATCAGGGCCTGGGATATACTGCATAATTTCTTGAATAGTCATAGAAGGGTTTTCTATCATCGCTAAACAGGCATCAATCGCTTCCCCTAAATTATGAGGAGGAATATTCGTTGCCATGCCCACTGCTATACCTGATGAGCCATTGACTAATAGATTCGGTATCTGGGTTGGTAATACCGTGGGTTCCATTTCGGTTTCATCATAATTAGGCGAGAAATCCACGGTTTCTTTTTCAAGATCGGCAAGTAAAGCATGTGCAAAACGCGACATGCGTATTTCGGTGTAACGCGAAGCAGCTGCGGAATCACCATCTACAGAACCGAAGTTTCCTTGCCCATCAATAATTAGGTAACGCATGCTGAACGGCTGAGCCATGCGTACAATCGTGTCATAAATAGCCATATCGCCATGCGGGTGGTATTTACCCATGACGTCACCGACAATACGAGCCGATTTTTTGTGGGGTTTATTAAAGTCATTACCAAGCTCATTCATCGCAAATAAAACACGTCGATGAACAGGTTTTAAACCATCCCGCACATCTGGCAATGCGCGCCCTACAATTACGCTCATCGCATATGCTAAATAAGACTGCTTTAATTCATCTTCCAAATTGATTTTTTGTACTTCTTTCGCGAAAGGGGTGTCCATAAGGCTTTATTTTGATCCTGATTAGTTAAAATTGCTTCATTCTACCATTTTTATAAGTCATTCCGCAGTGGTTTTTTATGTTTTTTATTGCTTATTTAAAATCTCTGAGAAGGAAAATTTACCTAAATGCTGTTTAGCATGAACTGCTACTATCTGCGCAGTTAATAGCTATAATTCAAAATGCTTTTTAATTAACTTTGTAACATGAATAATATCAGTATTTGTGAGACATCCTATTGACTTTATAATCAGACGAAAATCTAACGTAAATACTTTTTGTCGAATAATGGAATGCATGGGTAATCCAGTATTTTGTAATGATTTAATAGGATAATCGTTCCACCATGCGCTTTTCTTGGCTGTTGTAATCATCATCAATGTTACATGATGGGTTTGTCGTTGATGTTCAACACTACTCAATACCAATGCAGGACGGCGTTTAGTTGCATTTTTGTCTGTAAAGGGAAAAGGCACTGTAACGATAGAAAATGGTTTATAAATCATTAAAAGCCTCATTATCTTCTGGTGACTCCCATTCAGACAGTGTTGCTGACAAGGCGTGATAAAGCTCTGTATCAAGCGAGCCTAATTTTGAAAGGATCACTTTATGATCTACTACTTCAAAATTAAGTATATCTCCTGCTTTTAAATGCAATGTTTGGCGAATCTCAACGGGTATTGTCGTCTGGCCTTTAGAAGTGATGCGAGAGACCTGCATAATACTATCTCCTGTTTCCATAAAGTAAGAATATCTTACCTTAAAGGATATCATAATTTGTCAATTTTTTTCAATAGCCTTTTTATATCGCTTACTCCTAAATTGCAATCCTGTAGGTGGTTGCTTATACTAATAAACTGGTTTTTAAATTAGATTAGGGAGTCTGATATGTATATAAAGCTTGGTGCGTTTGATGCAAAAGCAAAATTATCTACTCTTTTACAAGAAGTTAAACATGATAGAAATTACGCGATTACTATACATCGAAAACCAGTTCCCGATTTGGTAACAAGCGAACATACGAGTCACGCTAATATCCAGGTAGCGATTGATGAAATGCGCAATATATGCAAAGTAAAGAGAGTGTCTCCTCAAAGCCTTATGACATGGATCACAGAAGGACAACGATAATATGAAAATAGTTCTATGCAGAAAACCTGGCCAGATTCCTTAAGTAGCAACAAGCCTAATTTACCTCTCTTTGGGCTGCTCAAAGTAGAAGGCGTAGATGCTAAAAAATTTCTACAAGGACAACTCACTTGTAATATGGAAGAAGTCCTTCCCTCTCAAGTAAATTTGGGTGCGCATTGTAACCCCCAAGGACGAATCATTAGCCTATTTCGAATCTTTTTTTATGAAGATGCATATTATTTGCAAATGCCTCACGTCATGGTTCCTATAGCACTCCAGGCTTTTAAAAAATACGCCGTGTTTTTTAAAGTCTCTTTAAGTGATGCAATTAATCAATTTGCCTGCGCAGGTTATAACACAGAGTTATTATCAAGCACTCAAACAATCGGTATTTATCCTACTATTTACCCTGAAACCAGTGAGAAATTTTTGCCGCATGAATTGGGATTGCAACATACCTCTGCGATTAGTTTTAATAAAGGCTGCTATACAGGGCAGGAAATTATCGCGCGTATGCACTATCGCGGAAAATTAAAAAATCAGTTATGTCGTGCTTCTATTGATTTAGAGCAAGTACCCTGCCGCGGGGAGTTTATTGATACTAAAACAGATATTATTGGCGTGATCGTTGATTATCATAAAAAAAATAATAATACTTATGATCTTTACTATATTAAATTAATAGGTAGTTAATATGCCCCACAAATTAACGATTGTACTCGCACAATTAAATCTTTCAGTGGGTGATATCCAAGGAAATTTAAACAAACTGATAGGTGCTGCAAAATCAGCTCGTGATGTACTCGCAGCGGATATTATTGTTTTTCCTGAACTTAGTATCACAGGTTATCCGCCTGAAGATTTATTACTACGCAAAGCATTTTTAAATGCTGCGACAGAAGCTTTATATACATTCAAAGAACAAGTGCATGATATTCATTGCGTCATTGGGCACCCTTATGCAAGCGAACAGGGATTATTTAACGCTTGTTCTGTTTTATATAATGGAAATATTTTAGGGCGTTATTCAAAACAATATCTACCGAATTATGGGGTGTTTGATGAACGCCGTTATTTTAGCGCAGGCTCAACACCGTGCGTCATTCCCATTTTAGGTGTACCTGTAGGGATTGTTATCTGTGAAGACTTATGGTTTGAAGCCCCCGTTAGAGAGGCGGCTCAACAAGGTGCGCGTTTAATTTTATCACCTAACGCGTCTCCTTATACTCTCAGCAAACACGATCAACGTGTTATCACATTATCAAAACGGACCTCTGCGAATAATTTACCTATAGTCTATACCAATTCTGTAGGTGGCCAAGATGAATTAGTGTTTGATGGCGGTTCGATGGTCATGGATGCGACTGGAAAAATTTGTCAGCATGCAGGGTTTTTTAATGAAACATTGATGCCTGTGACAATTGACGTCACTCAGGCCGTTATCGAGACTGGGAGTACGCCGTTTGTATTACCCGATAAGGATACGCAAATCTATCAAGCGCTGGTTTTAGGTGTGCGTGATTATGTGAATAAAAATCATTTTCCAGGGGTTTTAGTGGGCGTATCAGGCGGTATTGATTCTGCATTGACATTAGCGATAGCAGTAGATGCGCTCGGCAAAGAAAATGTCACTGCAATCGTTATTCCTTCGCGTTATACATCAGCCATGAGCATGGAAGATCTCACGGTACTTGTCAAAAATGCAGGTGTTGATTATGAAACTATTTCGATAGAACCGACTGTTACCAGTCTAAAAGATTCACTCGCCTCTCATTTTACGAGTGATGAAACGGGAATCACTCAGCAAAATCTTCAAGCACGATGTCGCGGTATTATTATGATGGCATTCTCAAATCAAACAGGCCGTATAGTCCTCACGACAGGTAATCGCAGTGAAATGGCAGTGGGCTATGCCACTCTTTATGGCGATATGGCAGGTGGTCTTGCTGTATTGAAAGATGTGCCAAAAACATTGGTTTATCGCTTAGCTAGGTATCGTAATCAAATTGATTTTATCATTCCAGAACGAATTATAACTCGGGCACCTTCCGCAGAATTAATACCTGATCAAAAAGATGAAGATACTCTTCCACCTTATTCAATTTTAGATAAAATTTTAGAGTTTTATATTGATAAAGAATACGGTATTGATGACATTGTTGCTCAGGGATTCGATCAAGAAACTGTTTTGAAGGTCGTTCATTTACTTCATAAAAGTGAGTATAAAAGGCGGCAGGCTCCTATCGGTATTCGGATTAATCATAAAGCGTTTGGTAAGGACAGACGTTATCCGATTACATCGGGATTTGATGGGTAAATTACCACAGTTTCATCCTCCCACAGCCTACAAGGATAGGCGTAAATTTTCAGTGAATCAGCCTGAGTAGAGTACTATAGCGCCAATATTTGGCGGAGTCCGCCGTTAATCAAATCTATTTCATGAGAAGACAACTCGCCTTCAAAATGAATAAATCTTTTTTTATCGAGCGCACGAATTTGATCTAAGATAGCACACACCATAGAGTTATTCACATACACTTTAATACTTAAACCAGCTATTTCTTTAACCTGAGTGGAGAGAGGCACAGCTATAATAGTATTGCGTGCACGGTTAACCGGATTAGCTCCAACCAATACCCAAGGGCGTGTTTTTTTCTGCTCATGGCCTTGTACTTGATGTTCTTCTACTAAATATACTTCACCTCTTTGGTATTTAAATATATTTTTAGACATCTTTTAAACCATCCTCTCCAAAATTTTTATCCCATATTTCCATTTCTTTTTTTAATCCAGCGCTTTCTTCTAATTTTTTAGCAGAAAGATAGAGACTCCGTTCACGAACACTAATTTCTTTTTTAAGAAAAGCAGCAATAATCTTACTCCGCTCTCTGGGAGGGATGAACGTCTTCATTTGAGAAACTAATTGGTTTGGTAAAGAAAACATTACTTTTACTGCCATGGTCTAACCTCCTTTATCTTATCATTATAGATTATATATTATATAAAAAATATAAGCGATTTTTTTAAAAAATCCTTTATATTACAAATTCTTAACGTATGATGTTTTTCGCTGCAAGTTCCTGTAAATACTGTTCCATCGTACACATACCTTTTTCTTTTCCTGTCTGAATAGTCGAATACATTTGTGCGATTTTATCTTCACGAATCAGATGGCGTATGGCGGGTGTGCCTATCATGATTTCAAACGCAGCGATTCTACCTCCTTTTATTTTTTTAATTAATTTTTGATAGATGACTGCCTGAAGTGATTCAGATAGTCTGTTTCTTATCGCATTTTTTTCACCCTCAGGGAATACATCCACCATGCGACTGACTGCTTGTGCTGCAGAACTCGTGTGTAGCGTTGCCATTACTAAGTGGCCTGTTTCTGCTGCAGTTAATGCAAGGCGGATCGTTTCGAGGTCGCGTAACTCACCGACTAAAATCACATTAGGGTCTTCGCGTAATGCTGAACGCAATGCCTGGCTAAACCCATGCGTATCTCTATAGACTTCTCTTTGATGAATGAGGCTTTTTTTGCTTTTATGCCTGAATTCAATCGGGTCTTCAATGGTAATAATATGTAAAGCTTTTTGTGTATTAATATAATTAATCATTGCAGCCAATGTGGTGCTTTTACCACTGCCTGTTGCGCCTGTTATTAAAACCAATCCATTTGATAATTCCATTAATTCTTTAAAAATAAGAGGCATTTCTAATGCTTCTAATGTTGGTATCTCAGATGGAATAATACGAAAAACAGCGGCTACTCCATTTGCTTCCTGAAATATATTCACTCTAAAATCCGAAATATCAGGTACGCTGATCGCAAAATCGAGTTCCAAATTTTTTTCAAATAAGTCTTGTTGTTTTTGTGTCATGACGCTATAAATAAGCGCACGTGTTTCTTGTGCCTTGAGTTTGGGGGCATCTTGTATAATAGCCAGATCACCCTGGATACGTAGCATGGGTGGCATCTCAGGTGAGAGATGTAAATCAGATGCGTGTTGTTTTACGCTGAATGCTAATAATGAATTGATTTCCATGGATTATACTCGTTGTATATCAAATCCAGTCAAACAATCACTAAAAACAGCATCAACTCCCCAAGAAAATAATTCATGCGCGCGTTCAGCAGTATTGACAGTATAAGCAAGTACTTTATAATTTTT
>JAJONP010000095.1 GCA_021323555.1 Gammaproteobacteria bacterium
CAGCCGCTCTTGACTTCAACAGATCCCATTATGTCACCTGCTTGGTCGTCTGATGGGAAACAAATAGCCTATGTTTCTTTCGAAAACCATCACGCTGCTATTTATATTGAAGAGGTGCTGACAGGACGTAGACACCTTGTAAGTGAATATCAAGGCATTAATGGCGCGCCTGCCTGGTCGCCTGATGGCAGAAAATTAGCGCTGGTTTTATCGAAAAGCGGCTCGCCTAATATTTATACGATAGATTTAGCTTCTCATCAATTAACGCAGTTGACACGAGATTATTATATTAATACAGAACCTGCCTGGTCACCTGACGGACGTAGTTTGATTTATACGTCTGATCGGGGCGGTAGCCCGCAAATCTACCAATTAAATATTGCGACTAAAGCAGCGACTCGTCTGACTTATGATGGCCATTATAATGCACGTGCTTCTTTTGCATCGGATGGTAAACATATTGTGGTGCTAAATCGAGAGTCAGGGCTTTATAATGTCGGTATATTGGATCTTGATAGTGGTATTTTCCGTGTATTAACCCATTCAGACGCGGATAATGAATCTCCCAGCATTGCACCGAATGGAAGTATGGTATTATTTGGTACGTCTTATAATGGACGTAGCGTGTTGGGTATGGTAGCCACAGATGGTAGTGTGCAGATACGGTTACCCGCGCGGGATGGCGAAGTACAAGATCCTGCGTGGTCGCCTTTTTTAGGTTAATTAATAGGGAGAAAATATTGTGAAATTAAAAAATATCGTTAGAAACATATGCACTATCAGCATTGTATTAGGATTGAGTGCTTGTTCTGCGCCAGGGCACCAGAATAAAGATCAAGATATGAATGGCATGTCTGATGCCAATAGCAGTGCAGAGACATCGGGAATGAACCAAGGGTCTAATTTTGGGGATGAAAATCAAGGCGGCCCGCAGCAGAGTGTTGCAAAACGTACTTATTATTTTGACTATGATAAAAGTGATATACGGGACGAATACAAATCTGCTATCGCTGCAAATGCAGACTATTTGATGGCACATCCCAAAGCAAAAATAATTTTAGAAGGACACACTGATCCACGTGGCAGCCGTGAGTATAATGTTGCTTTAGGTGAACGTCGTGCAAATGCAGTGGCCGACTTTATGAAAGATAAAGGCGTGAATGTGGATCAAATTCGTGTTGTAAGTTATGGCGCTCAACGGCTTGCGGTTCCAGGCCATACAGAACAGGCTTATCAGCTGGATCGACGTGTCATCCTTGTTTATCGGAATTAATAATATAAAGGTATAGTATGTTTTTAGCCTGCTTAAGGCAATTTGTAACAGTGGTCATGTTGACTAGCATTGCCACTGTTGTTATTGCATATGATGCGCCTGTTTACGATGTGGATAATTTTCCACCGCCGATAGATAACCCACAACGGCCAAAGAATGCATCGCCCGAGACAGATACAGGCTCATCATCTTCATTTAAGCCATCTGAGTCTAAAGAAGAAGTGCAAGCATTAACAGAAGATCAGCGCATAACACGGCTTGAGCAGCAGATAAAAAACCAGGTGCAATCCATTTCAAATTCTAAAATAGAGACGATGCGGACTGAAATTCAATCATTGCGAGCGCAAGTTGAAGAGTTATCGCATCAGTTACAACAAATGCAAAATCAGCAACGCAGTATGTACACTGATTTAGACAAACGACTCACTGATAAATCTACAAAAGAAAAACCACTACCCATAGCAGAAGCTGTTGCCACTCCCAAAAACTCTGAAAAACTTTCTATAAAACCCGACAAAGACACCCATGAACAACCTAATATTGCAGAAGAACAGAAAATTTACCAAACTGCATATGATTTTATTAAAGTGAAGAAATATAACGAAGCCGTAGCAACGTTACAAAAAATGTTGCAAAAATATCCTGAAGGTCAATTCGCAGCGAATGCACATTATTGGCTAGGCGAATTATATGGATTATTAAATAAAAACGACCAAGCAGCAAATGAGTTTACATCTGTCATAAAAAATTATCCTGCTAGTTCTAAAGTTCCCGATGCCGAGCTTAAATTGGGATTAATTTACGCTGCTCAGTTTAGATGGACAGATGCAAAGGCAACATTCAAAAAAGTAGTTACACATTATCCAGGCACTGCCTCGGCGCGTCTTGCTAGCGAGCAATTAAAGCAATTGAAGCAGACTCAAGCTGCTCCAGGCCATTAAGATAAAATGAATGATTCTTCGTTGCGGATTACCGAAATTTTTTTTTCTTTGCAGGGTGAAACAAGGACCGTAGGGCTCCCTACTGTTTTCGTACGTTTAACAGGCTGTCCTTTGCGTTGTGGTTATTGTGACACCGCTTATGCTTTCCAAGGCGGTGCCTGGTATGAAATAGAAACTATTCTGCAGCAGGTTGCAAGTTTCGGCGCACATTATGTGACTGTGACGGGGGGTGAACCACTCGCGCAAAAACCTTGTATCGCTCTATTACGCGCTTTATGTGATGTGGGATATGAAGTATCGCTTGAAACCAGTGGCGCATTGGATGTGTCAGCAGTCGATCCTCGAGTAGTTAAAATAGTCGATATCAAAACCCCTGGTTCAGGAGAAGTTCAAAAGAATCGTCTTGAGAATATTGATTATTTACTGCCCCATGATCAAATAAAATTCGTGATTTGCAATCGAGCAGACTATGACTGGGCAAAAAAAATTCTGCAACAATATCAATTAAACACGCGTTGTGAAGTATTATTTTCACCGAGCTATCAGGTACAAGCACCTAGCGCGCTAGCAGATTGGATTTTACAAGATCATTTACCCGTTCGATTGCAGATACAGTTACATAAATATCTCTGGGGAGATATACCTGGGCGTTGATATTTTTTTATAACACGGTATCATTGGCAACTTGTGTTTTTTTAATTCCTTGGGGTCGTTAGCTCAGTCGGTAGAGCAGCAGGCTTTTAACCTGTTGGTCCTGCGTTCGAATCGCAGACGGCCCATCAATGTAATCAAGTAGTTACGCTACCTTCTCGATGGCTGAAAAAACTGGGTTCGTGAGTTTTTCGTGACCCAAGTTTTTTACCAGTCTCAGCAATGTAAGCGCGGGACGTGAATCCCTGTCGCTTATCTTGTTTACAGCTTCCCAGAGATTAAGCAATTCAGCAGATGAATAATGAGTAGTTATCCTTCCTGATTTATGCCCAAGCAAGTCTTGCCTATCTTCAAGTGAAACACCCATGGATCTTAACCGCCTGCCAAAGGTGTGCTTAAGATCATGTACACGCACTGATAGGTTAGCTTTTTCCCTCGCTTTTCGCCAACCGTTATTTAGCATGTGGCGTATTGGCTTCCCCCGATATACAAAGACATATTCAGGATGCTTACCGCGTTGCTTCTCTATAACATCAAGAACAGTTTTATTAAGTACCACTAAGCGATCTTCTCCATTTTTTGTTCGTTCGCCAGGAATAATAAAAACAGAACCCATGTCATTGATAGATAGCTTGACTTCCCATTCCCATCGCAATCCACATATCTCACTATCACGACAACCTGTATTAACTGCAAATAAAGCCATTTCTTGCAAATGATTCGGTAACAATCCAAACAGCCGATCTTGTTCTTCCCAACTTAATGGATAAGGCTTACGTTTATCCAATTCAGGTAGAAGTTTAATTTTCGGTGCTGAAGCTAGCCATGTCAGTCCATGCTCGTCCATCCAAAGACTCGCGGCAAGATTAAGAATATGTCGTAGCACCTGAAGACTAAGGTTAATAGTTTTGCTTTTGACACCTTCTTTTCGCCTTTGATCAATATAATGCTGTAAAGAACCCATATGGACTGAGTCTAAAGGCATATTGCCAATATAAGGATCAAGTGCTTTTAGACACCAAGCATCTATTTTAATGCTCTTTTTATGCTGATTCTCTAGCATAAATTTTATGGCTGCATCCCTAAAAATTCGTTTTGGCCTTATTCCATACACTGTTGCTTGACGAATTGATTCCATTCGTTTAACTAAGTATCGCTCTGCCTCCTCAAAGTTACTTGTTCCAGTGCTTTCACAAAGTCGGCTACCGTTGATTCTTTTGTCGATATGCCAAATGTTGCCGAGCTTTTGAAGCCCTGGTATGTGTTTTTTCCCCATGATTGTCTCCTCATATTTTTGGAGACTGGGCGACCATTGCAACGCTTATAATGATCTACCCAGGCATTTAATTCAACTACATCGAATGCAATTCCTTGAGTTCCGATAGGGATTTCAATTAATAAGGGCCTAACCATCTTATTAAATCGGTTTTTATCCATACCGAGATAAGAAGGGGCATCTCTTAAACGAATAAGTCGTGGTTGCATATAAAATTACCTTTTTTAAAGTTATAAATAAAAAGAATCTGATTTAATTTCCAAGATAGTTGGAAGTAATAAATTTTCGGCTATGTCCAAGCGTCTCTGACAAAATCATTCGCGCTTGGTGATCTATTTGCTTTTGTTCTGGAGTCATCTCTCGTAACCGAGGGCCGCCCGCAATCGGTGCGTTCCAACCTGTTAATTCTTTATAACGATTTTGTGCATACGCGTGACGCAATCCATGTAAATTTCTTAAACCTGCACGTTGCACTTGCTTGTCATAGAGGTCACGCTGATGGATATAGCTTTTATTTTCTGGAATCAGCGAATGGCCAAATTCTCCCGCTTGTTTTTTTGCTTCTTCTAACCAATAGCGTTGTTCTTCGGTATAAATAGGGATAGTTCTCCCTCTACCTCCTTTGCACCAGGACGACAGCAATTCAAGCTGTTGGCCTTTATCTGCGAGGTGTGGTTTGATTTTGAGGGATTCTTCACGGCGCAGTCCAAATACACGTTGCAGTTGTAGAGAAATATGGATAGAAAGGTCAGTGACTTTGGAAAAATCAGGATTGTGAATCGCTTTGTTTTTTGTCGGTAAATAGGTACGTTTTCCGATGCCCATGGCTTCATTGGATTTAATGATAGTGGGCTTGTTAATACACTTGCATAAAAATCGCAATGCGGATGCGCGATTTTTAAGTGTCGCATTTTGTATTTTATTGTTTATCCAGGAGGTAACAACCGCCTGAATGTGTTTTTGTTGAAGCCCATTGATATGACGTAATCCATAACCCAGGGTCACGAGATCCTTCGCAAATAAATGTAATATTTTTTTTCTCGCATCTTGCGTTTCATAAGAACCCACGCGAGCGGATTGCAACAGATGGTCAATCGATCGCTGTAAATCATGTCTGATTCCCATAAAATCTCCATGGATAATGGCAGCCCCAGGACGGCTAATTAGCGCTTAGTGCTAAGCATCTCAGTCTTCAGCGCCGTGCGACAAAAGACCGCAACTTACGTTGCAAAGAGATGAATGGGTGGGGCAAAAAAAGAGATAACTATTTTGACTATTTCCATACTTCAATAAATTTCGTTGCAATTTTCTGTAAATTTTCCTCCGTTATTATTTCATTCATGATTCTACGTATTGAAGGTAATGACTCTGTGGCGTCAAAGATCACTTGTTGATACTGTCGCATCAAGGCAAACTTTGTATCGCTAATTAATCGTTTCTTTTTAGTAGATTTTTCATTGTTTTCACCACTGTGTTGGCCAGTTTTTTCTTGAGTATTTTGCATGACTCTTTCTCCTTTAAGTATAAGTAGGTTAAATAAAATTGAATGATTTAAAATGGAATGATTCCAATTAACTTGAGACAACTATTACATTTTTTCTATAAACAGGATGTGAGCAATTGGACAATTGCGATCAGATATTTCATCACATCCACTGATCTGATTCTGCTGTTTTGAGTCGTGCAGAATGGCGACAAAGACTAATCGTATTGAATCGCTGGGATCGGAATTTTTTTGACTCCGTCACTCCTCTTCAATGACATCTTATTCTGCTGTCCTATGACTGGAGTGACGGATTTCAAAAAAATAGTATTTGTTTTCAATAGATTACGCGGCCAAACACGCCGCGTCACTACGGACATCTGCGATGTGCTGTAGTGACGCGGCAGAATCAAAAACTTTTTAGGTGGATTGTCTTACTGAAATAGTATTTGTTTTTTATTTAATAGAATGATGTCATTAGGACTTAAGCTAAGCGACTATGAGTGTGAAGTGCATCTGCCTTTACTCGATCTTCGTTATCGAATGCTCTTGGCACTGTTGGTATGGGAGAGAGGATTGATATTCGGAGGCTATTTTGGTATCGCTAAGTGTTGCATTTGTCCCTCTGCTTGTTGTTCCATTACAGGCATTTCTGCTTCTTTCTGCTGTTTAACTGTAATGATGTATGAATCGAGTTGATCAGATAAAGCAACGATATCCATCCTTTCTTCGCCCTTCGTCAATGGTGAATCGAGTAAGGCATACAATATTTTCTGTAGCGCTTTTCGATACACTCTTTCGGGGCTATCCCATTTTTCCCTCCTATTATCTGTGAGTGTGGTGTTAATAACCTTTTTGACATGTTCGAGAAAGTGCTGTCGAGTAACGGGAGTAGTGCGGTATATCTCAGTAAAAGATTGTATAGATGCAAGACTCGACAGAAGAAGATGGCTCTGACTGAGTTCTAATGATCTCACATAGGGATCTAATGCAGATTGGATAGCATCGACTTCTGCTCGCGTCTCTTTTTTTAGCTGCTTATTGACAAGCCGATGTTCTGCCGCTTCTTCTGCTTCTATTTTTTTGAGATGTTGAACTTCAATGCATTTTTCTAGCCGATTGAATAAATGAGAGAGACCCTCTCTTTCTTCATGGGAGGCCGATGGTACGTATACTATTTGCAATAGGTTCTGTAGTATCTTTCCATAGCCTTCTTGGGTAGTGAGTCTACCAAACTTTTCCTCTCTCTCATCATATTCAACTGCTTTAATTGCACTTTCTATAGCCAAGAAAAGCTCTTTTCGATGATGCAACGAGGGATTCGTTTGATAAGTGTCGGCCGCCGTATAGATATGCAAAAGAGTCATCATTTGATAGGCATATTGTTGCACAAGTTGCCTATGGCTTATTGTTCCACCGTATGCTTTCACTTTTTCTTTTATAGCCTCTATTATTTTGTTTACCATGGTCTCTTCGGAAGAGCAGGGCATCTTCTTTTCATCCATTATGAGCGTCAGGATCTCATTGAAAAAAGCCTGGTACTCTTCTTTTGCGTTCGAAAGATCAGTATCAGCCTCTGTAAATTGAATACCGCTCATTCTTTTGATGGTAGATTGAATTGCTTTAGCTTGCCTGTATGCTTGTTCTAGTTCTCTCTCATTCTTTTCTTTTGATTCTAATCGAGGAGCAGACAGAAGAGTTTGTATTGACGCTTCTTCCCTCGGCACGAGTCTTTCTGACATTTCCTGAGGGTGTGCTTTGCGCGAGTGATCGACAGATGGCTTAAATGCTTCATTCGCTATATAAGCGTTAAGCTTTTGTCGGGTTTTTATTTTTAAGAGAGGATATTCCTGAAGGCAATTTAGTCGGGTTGCCTGTGCTTCTATCTCA
>JAJONP010000014.1 GCA_021323555.1 Gammaproteobacteria bacterium
TATGGATTGTTGTACAGAAGGCAATGCAGCCAAGTGCAATACCGCATCACATTGAGCGATTTCGGTTTCGAGTATTTTATAATTTAATATATCTGCTTGCACAAATCGAAGATTTGGGTGAAATAAATTAAGATGCGTTAGTTTTCCTGTGACAAGATTATCGAATACAACAACTTGAACGCCTTGTTGTAAAAAGAAATCGGCTGTGTGCGAACCAATAAAACCGGCGCCGCCTGTAATGAGTATGGATTTCATTTGTGAATGCTTATATTTTTAGGTTGATAACACTTTTAATACAGTTTTTGGTGCTTTATCTATTACCTTAAGAAAATTACGAGCTATTGTATTTGGGGTACGTCTGTGTTGCTCCCATTCTTGAATAGTTCTTACGTTGACCCCAAAATATTCAGCAAATGCTGTTTGTGAAACATGTAATTTTTCACGCAGTTTTCTTACATTAATTTCTTTTGGTGGGGTTACGCGCTTGAATTTTTCTAATTGTGTTCTTGAAACGGGCTTGGCATCAGGATCAGATTTTGCAGCTGAAATAATCTGCTTTTCTGTTAAAGATTTTAGTTTATTCCATTTTGTTTTACCTTTAAGTCTTTTCTTTGTCATATTTTTCCCGCTCATTTTTACTTGCTCTTCTGGCTGAAATAATTCTCTTTCTATTTTTCCTGATCGTGTAAACTACAAAAATAACAATATCATGTATCAGCCCTATGGTTTGAAACCTTTCCTCTTCTTGGAAGCGATTTGAGGATTCAATTCGATTTGGATCATTAAATATTTTGACAGCATCAATAAAATCTATTCCATGTTTATCGAGATTAGTAGCTTTTTTTTGCTTGTCCCATTCAAAATGTTTCATGCGTTATATTTTTTTAATGTGCGTCAAAGCCGTATAGTTGTCAATAAAAATGAGAATATTGTGTACTAACCAGTGTTGTAAGTCAATATAAAAGCAATAGACAGGATTGTTTATATATTAAAGAAAAGAAGTAACAGCATCTAATAACTGGCTACTAATATCTAAATGGCATTGGTTGTCTAGTTCTCGAATGCCAGTCGGGCTGGTAATGTTTATTTCAGTGATAAAATCTCCAATGACATCTAATCCCACAAATACTAATCCTTTTTCGCGTAATAGGGGCGCAATAGTGTTGCAGATTTTTAAGTCTTGCTGCGTTAAAGGTTGTGCGATACCTTTAGCTCCAGCGACCAAGTTGCCGCGATGATCGCCTTTTGCTGGAATACGGGCGAGTGCGTACAGAATGGGCTCGCCATCAATGAGTAAAATGCGTTTATCGCCCTTGGAAATTTCAGGAATAAAGCGCTGTGCCATAATAAAATGATTTTCTTGTTGTGTTAATAGTTCGAAAACCACATTGGCATTAGAATCGGATTCTGTTAGATGGAATACAGAGGCGCCACCCATGGCAGCAAGCGGCTTACAGATAATATCTTTTTGTTCTCGATGGAAATTACGTAATAATTTAATATCGCGTGTGACAAGTGTTGGAGGACAAAGTTCAGGGAACCAAGTCGTGAAAAATTTCTCATTCGCATCCCGTAAGCTTTGTGGTTTATTAAAAACTTTAGCGCCCGCACGCTCTGCTAATTCCAAAATATAAGTTGTGTAAATATAATCTAAATTAAAAGGGGGATCTTTTCGCATTAAAATAACAGATAATTCGGCTAATTCAATGAGTTGATAATCTTCTAGTGAAAACCAATGGGCAGGATCGCGAAAAACTTTTAATAATCGACTGTTTCCAAATGCTTTACCATCTCGCACAAATAAATCTTTTTGTTCAAAATAATGGATAGCCCAACCGCGTCTTGTCGCTTCCCACAACATGGCTAATGTGCTGTCTTTGTCAAAATGAATAGAGTGAATAGGATCCATTACAATCCCGAGCTGAATATTCATTTTATTGATGCTCCTTATCGATGTGCTAATAATTCTCGTGCAGCTGCTAGCATACTCAAACGAGCAATGACGCCATACGCATAAAAACGATTTTGACATTCCTCAGAAGATTGGTTTTCTGCAGGTGCATGACAAGGTTTTACAAATGCCAATGGTTCAAAATGCATGCCAGGTGCATTAAGATTTTCATCGATGCCACGTTCTTTATGAACACGATAAAAACCACCCACCACACGTTGTCCCCATAAGTAAACAACAGGCTCTGCCACAGCATCTGTTGCACTCCATGTTTCGAATGTATAGACACCTTCTTGAATAATCACACGGCGTACAGGCTGGCCGCTTTTCGTTTTTGACATACGCGTACGTTCTTTGCGATTTAATAAACGCAGCTCATTGATATCTCTGACTGTCATGACTGCCATGCCATAAGTGCCTGCATCTGCTTTGATAATCACGAAAGGCTTGCTTGTAATCTGGTATTCATCATATTTTTTTTGAATATCAGTCATTAATTTTTCTACATGGTGGGTTAAACATGTCTCGCCTTCACCTTGCATGAAATCAATTTCGTGGCATTGCAAAAATAATGGTGCAATCAACCAGGGATCAATCTGAATTAATTTCGCAAATGCATGACTGATATCGGCATAATATTGGAAATGGCTTGATTTTAAGCGTTGGTTCCAGCCTAGTTCTGCTGGGGGCACGATGGGTTGTTGTAGCTGCTGTAAAAGCGCTGGAATTCCATCGAATAAATCATTATTTAATAAAATAAGGTCAGGTGTGAAACCTTGAATGCTGATTTTATTATTTTCCCGTGTAATAGGTTCTAAATGAATTTTTTTACCCTGTGTTAACGTAATGTCGATAGGCTCTGATAATAAAGAGCCTAAGCGTGCTTTAAAACCTGCGGCGGATAAGATATATACTAATGTATCAATGTTATCCCAATAAAAAAGATTGCGCGTATGATTTTCAGGGATGAGTAAAATAGATTTTGCAGTCGGTAAATAGTGTGTGATAGCGACATGTGCTGCATCAATAGAGAGTGGCAAAAATTCAGGGTTTAGATTATTAAATCCGGCAGGAAATAAATTCATGTCAACAGGTGCCAATTTAAATCCTGCATTACGTAAATCAACAGAACCATAAATAGGGGCTGGGCTAAGTTGCCACTGTGTTTCAAACCAGTGTTCTATTTCTTTTTCTTTGCTAAGTAATTGCTGTTCCAGAAAATGCAAGGGAGCCACTGATGCTGTTGTTAAGTGCGGGGTTTTATACATTGGCTTAATAGGCACGTGTGGTATCCTTTAATTTTTTAAGTTGTAATAATAATTCTGCTGAATTAATTTCACCCATCATACGCTCTGAGATTAATTCATTGCCCTGAGGGGAAAAAAATAATAACACGGGGGGTGCGATAATTTGAAAGCGTTGTAAAATGAAATGATCAAAGCTATTATTTTTTGTAATATCCGCGCGTAACCAGACAAAATTAGCCAAAGCTTGTTGGATGGCAGGTTGCGTAAATACATAACGATCCATTCGTACGCAGCTTGTACACCAATCTGCAGAAAAATCCAGCATGACCCATTTTTTTTCTTGGACGGCTTTTGCTAATAATTGGTTAAGCTGAGCGTTATTTTTTAAAAGGATAAAGTGAGATTTTTTTGTAGGGGTTGAAATCAGCGAAGCCTGCTTGGTGAATCGTAAATTTTCTAAAGGGTATAAAGGGTTAACATTCCCTAGTAATGCACCCACCAGTAAGATAAGACCATAGATAAGCGCTATACTGCTGATACTGTGACGCAAATGCTGCCATTTTGTAAATGCTTTAGTAAATTCACCCATTGTAAGAGCAGAGGCGATTAATAGAATTGACCATAACAATAAAACAACAGATCCAGGAAGTACTTTAGCTAATAACCAAATTGCAAAAGCCAACATGAGAATGCCCACCAAGTGTTCTATCGTTTGCATCCATGCACCTGCCTTAGGCAGAAATTTACCAACAGAGGCGCCAATGAGTAAAAGCGGCAATCCCATACCTATCCCGAGGGCTAATAAACTCAGTGCGCCTAAGGCAATATCGCCGGTGTGCGCAATATAAGTTAGAACACCGACTAAAGCAGGACTGACACAAGGAGAAACAATTAAGCTGGAGATGCCTCCCATCAAGAATACACCTAGATAAGTTCCGCTACGTTGATGATTGCTAAGCTTGGTTAAACGATTTTGCCAACGAGAAGGAAGACGAAACTCATAGACACCAAATAAAGATAAAGCTAATAAAACAAATATCCCACTGAATAAAACGATGATCCAGGGGCGCTGTAATTCAATTTGGATTCGACTGCCAATCAAAGCCACAAGCATGCCCGCGATGGCATACATGATTGCCATTCCTAATACATAAGCCAGCGACAAACCAAATGTTTTAGTGGTAGGACTTTTTTTGCGATGACCCATAATGATACCAGATAAAATAGGTACCATAGGCAGAACACAAGGGGTAAAGGCCAAAAGTAAACCCAACCCTAAGAAGCTGATAAGAATAGTAAAAATATTATGATTTTTAAGAGTGTGTTCTATATCATTTTTATGATTTTGTGTTGTAGGGGATATAGCAGTGGGGAGGGTAGTGATGACTCGGTTTTTAATATTTAGCAGGATCGTCTTTTCCACAGGGCTATAACAAAACCCCTGGCTTGAGCAGCCTTGGTAGTGAATAGTGAAGGCGAGTGTATTTTGGTGGGTTGGGTTTATCAGGGGCACGATAATTTTCAATGTGCCTTTATAGATTTGATTAGTATGACTACCCTTTCGCTTAGTTATGCTGGGCGGTAAATTTATTTTGCCTATTTTGACTTGGCTTGTAGGTGTTAATGTTAAGCGGATCTTGTTCCGATAAAGATAATACCCGGGGGCAATATTCCACTGCAAGGCTAATTTTTGAGGTGGGTTGAAAGAGGCTGAAAAAACAAACGCTTGTTCAGATAATAAGGGCTGTGATTGCTCTAGGGCGTAGTTTGGCAATGCAAATAGTAATAAAGGTATACATAAAATGATAAATAATATTCTTTTCATGAGCGAGTCCTGTGATGTTTAGCCTAATATATAACCTTGATCACTTGTGGGCAAATAGTTACAGGATATTTATTGAGAGTATTTATTTATTCGATACTAGCTCTTGAGAATACTTAATTAATCCCCATATAAGATAAGCGAAAGACAAGATTTATTCATTTTTTAATAGCAGGAGAGAAATAAATGAGTATAAACAAAAAAATTCGTCCTTTAGCGGATAGAATCGTAGTACAACCTCGTGAGCAAGAAACCACAACGGCGGGCGGTATCGTTATCCCTGATTCAGCAGACAAAGATAAGCCAATTGAGGGTACAGTGGTTGCTGTAGGCAGTGGTAAATACGTAGATGGCAAACTCCAGGCATTGCAAGTGAAAGTCAATGATAAGGTATTGTTTGGAAAATATGCTGGCACAGCCGTTAAGCTAGATGACAAAGAATACTTGGTTATGCGCGAAGAAGATGTATTAGGCATTGTAGAAGCGTAACTTTTAATTTTAAAATTTTTATAAAAATTTTATTCACAACATAAGAGGAATTTAACAATGGGTGCAGCAAGAGATATTAGTTTTGGTGATGAAGGCCGTCAGCGTATGCTGGCAGGCGTTAATAAATTAGCACATGCGGTGGAAGCTACAATGGGCCCGCGGGGTCGTAACGTGGCTATTGATAAATCTTATGGCGCGCCTACTATCACGAAAGACGGTGTGTCAGTGGCCAAAGAAATTATATTAAAAGATAAATTTGAAAATATGGGCGCTCAGATGGTGAAAGAAGTCGCATCAAAGACTTCTGATATCGCAGGTGATGGTACAACTACAGCGACTAAGTTAGCGCAAAAGATTTTTGTCGAAGGCTTGAGAGCAGTCGTAGCAGGCTTTAATCCTATGGATTTAAAGCGTGGTATTGATAAAGCAGTGGCAGCTGTGGTGGAAGAATTGAAAAAAATGTCCGTTTCTTGCAAAGACAGTAAAGCCATTGCACAAGTCGGTACGATTTCAGCCAATTCCGATGAATCTATTGGCCAGATCATTGCCGATGCAATGAGTAAAGTGGGTAAAGAAGGTGTGATTACAGTGGAGGAAGGTTCAGGGTTGGACAATGAATTATCTGAAGTGAAGGGTATGCAATTCGACCGTGGCTATCTCTCTCCTTATTTCATTACTGACCAGCAAAACATGTCAGCTAATTTAGAAAATCCATTGATCTTGATTGTAGATAAGAAAATTTCCTCTATCCGTGATTTATTACCTACCTTGGAAGCCGTTGCTAAATCCAGTCGCAGCTTATTGATTATTGCTGAAGATGTGGAAGGCGAAGCGTTGGCTACGTTGGTTGTGAACCACATGCGGGGTATTGTGAAAGTCTGCGCAGTGAAAGCACCTGGATTTGGTGATCGTCGTAAAGAAATGTTGCAAGACATTGCAATTTTAACGAAAGCACAAGTGATTGCTGAAGAGATAGGCCGTACTCTGGAATCTACTACCTTGAAAGATTTAGGTTCTGCGAAACGTGTCCATATCACTAAAGATAATACAACTATTATTGACGGTGCTGGGGAAAAGAAAGATATTACTGATCGCATTACTCAATTGCGTGCACGTATTGAAGAAACAACATCTGATTATGATAGGGAGAAATTACAGGAACGTATCGCTAAATTAGCGGGTGGTGTTGCCGTTATTAAAGTAGGCGCTGGTTCTGAAATTGAAATGAAAGAAAAGAAAGCACGCGTTGAAGATGCGTTGCATGCGACTCGTGCAGCTGTCGAAGAAGGCGTTGTTCCAGGTGGTGGTGTTGCGCTTATCCGTGCATTGCAAGCGGTCAAGAATCTCAAAGGCAGTAATGATGCACAATCCATGGGTATTCAATTGACACATAAAGCGCTTGAAGCCCCATTGCGTCAGATTGTGATGAATGCAGGTTACGAAGCCTCTGTTATTGTGAATAAAGTCATAGAAGGCAAAGGAAACTTTGGGTTCAATGCGGCGACTGGCGAATACGGTGATATGATGGAGATGGGTATTTTAGATCCTACTAAAGTCACACGTACCGCATTACAGCAAGCAGCATCTGTTGCCGGTTTGATGATTACAACAGAATGTATGATTACCGATCTTCCTAAAGAGGAAGCTGACGCAGGCGCTGGCATGGGCGGCGGTGGTATGGGGGGAATGGGCGGCATGGGAGGAATGGGCGGAATGGGCGGGATGATGTAATCTCACCTAATAAGCCTTAAAAATTAACCCCCGCAATAGGCGGGGGTTTTTTATTGATATTTAGTAACAAGTCAGTTGCTGCAAGTCAAAAGCCCGTCAACAGTTACGCTTAGCATACCCCCTTTTCCTCAATTTTTCGCAAAAACTGGCCGATAGGCCGGAGGTTGCTATAAGTAAATAACAAATGATTTTTATGTTCTTGTAAGTTCACTCGCTATGGTGAATGGCACCCCTGCATATTGTTGTACATAACATTTAAAACTACTTTCGGTTGGGGCTAACACACCTTTTAAGGTAATAAACATAGATTGACCTGTTAAAATACCTTTTTCTAAATGGCAGAAATTTTTTACTTTTGCATAAGGACCAAATACAAGATTAGATGCAGTGACCTTATAAGTGTGCCCATAAGTAAATGCTATCCAAAAATTAGTTTTTTCGCGTATATCAAATAAGTAGGGCGATACTCGCCCTGTTTCTTCATCTCGAACAATAAGCAGCCAGGTAGGTTTACCATAAACATTCAAAAAACGCGTATTGATCTGTAAAACTTGCCCTATAGACTCATCAGCGATTGCAAAATTGAATGCGCTTAAAATGAATAAAAACAATACGATCCATCTGTGTTTTTTTATTTTCATAAAATATTACTATTACCCGATTATCAAATTTATCTTACTATAATATGTATCATAGTATCTGAGAATAACCATGAAAACACTTATTATACCTGATATTGTTGTGAAACCGTCTGCTATTCATGGCTATGGCGTTTTTGCAAATAAAGATTTTGAAGAAAATGAAATCATTGAAGAGTGCTATAGTATTTTAGGCACAGGAAAAGATGTAGGATTAAATAACTATTATTTTCGATCAAAAAATGCAAAAAGCACCTTTATCCCGACTGGTTTTGGCTTGCTCTATAATCATGCGGATATTCCTAATGCAGATTATTATTTTGATGAATTACATTCATTACTGATTTTTAAATCGTTACGACCTATTCAAAAAAACGAAGAAATAAAAATTTTTTATGGCAAAACATGGTTTTCTGACAGAGAAATGATTGTCAAAGAGATGCCGTATTGGCAGAAGTTACTGCGTTTTTCTGCCAAGTTCCCCTTACGGATCAGCTTAATTGTAGGTTTTTTACTCTTAATCAATCAGTGGTTACACGGAGTAGTAGGATAATAAACAGCAGGCATAGCCCGCTAAAACTTATCAATGACCAAGCAGCTAAACTTAAATGCAAAAATTCCCAACCCATTTGTGAACATTCCATACCGCCTTGCCAGATTTGTTTAATAGCGTCAGGTAATGAAAGGGCATTAAAAATATAGGATAAACTTGCACTACAATCACCTAAACTATGAGGAGGTGATACTTGCAACCAAACTTGCCGACTGGATAGCAACACTCCACTTATTCCTATCAATAAACCGACTATTCCCCATAAGATCTGCCATCTTCTTTTAAATGGAATAATGATACCCGCCAAAAAAATAATACCTAATAATCCCATAATGAGACGTTGTAATAAACATAAAGGACAAGGATTAATGCCTTTATGGATTTGTAAAAAATAGGCGAGTGCTAATAAAGTAATGATTAAGATTAATCCTGATATAGAAGTAAAACGAAAAACGCTGCTATTTCTCATGTTTTTATTCACTCTGCTAGCCAAGTTTGTAAAATTAATTGTGCAGAAACACGGTCAACTTGTCCATCTAATAACGCTTTATAACCACCCTGAGTAAATAATCGCTCGCGTGCATCTTTAGTGCTTAACCTCTCATCTACTTCATAGACAGGCAATTGATACCACTCTTGTAGTAATAATTTAAATTGCCGCGCTGCATAAGTTAAAGGCTGTTCAGTGCCATCCATGTTTAATGGAATACCGACAACAAGCGCATCAGGTTGCCATGTTTTCATTAATTTGTTAAGCACATCCTTCGAGGGCATGCCTTGTTTTGCTGCAAGCGTGACTAATGGACGCGCTGTTTGAGTAATGCTTTGGCCAACTGCAACACCGATGCGTTTCATGCCAAAGTCGAAACCGAGTAGAATTTTGTGCATGTCTTTGTTCATACTAAAAAGCTCTCATTATATATCAAACCTGTTAGGAAATACTTTCTATAGTAGAGAAAAAAAGAGATTCATATTATCCTTATTTTAATAATTAATTAGTTTATAATTTTTTGTCTTTTTACGTACACAAAGGTTAATGAATGCCCTCTTCATCACTCATTATTGCTACTCGGGAAAGTCCACTGGCTCTTTGGCAGGCTAATTGGGTTAAAAACCAGCTTGAGAAATATCATCCGTCTATTAAAGTTAAGTTACTGGGATTAACAACATCGGGTGATAAGATTGCTACAAACGAAAAATTATTGACAAAAGGGTTGTTTATAAAAGAGCTAGAAGAAGCCTTGCTGGATGGCCGTGCAGATATCGCAGTACATTCTATGAAAGATGTTCCGATGGTTTTATCACCTAAGCTTTGTTTACCCGTGATGTGTGAACGTGAAGATCCGCGCGATGCATTTGTCTCTCATCAATTTAAATCACTCGCTGATTTGCCTGAACAAGCGCGCATAGGCACTTCCAGTTTGCGCCGACAAAGTCAATTATATGCATTACGTCCTGATATTCACTTTGAAAATTTACGCGGAAATGTGAATACGCGCTTAATGTATCTTGATCGAGGCGCATTTTCAGCCATTATTTTAGCGGCTGCGGGACTTAAGCGCTTAGGGTTACAAAATCGAATTGCATCATATCTTAGTATTGAGCAATCATTACCCGCAGCAGGACAAGGTGTTTTAGGGATTGAGTGTCGTGTAGATGATTTGGAAACACAAGCGCAGATTGCCTTGCTTAATCACCCAGAAAGTTACCATTGCGTAACAGCAGAGCGTGCGATGTGTAACCGCCTAGGGGGCGGGTGTCATGTGCCCATTGCAGCTTATGCAATGCTTTCCGCAGGAAAAATGCGATTACGCGGTTTAGTCGCGCGTGAAGATGGTACGTTATTATTACGTGCAGAACACTCGGATGATTTAGGCGATGATTTAAAAAAGGCAGAGCGGTTAGGTATCGCTGTTGCAGAAAATTTAATTCAACAAGGCGCAGAATATATTTTAAATGAGAACTAATATGCAGAGTCTCAATGGTTTAACTATCATGGTCACACGTCCTAAACCGCAAGGTAAAATACTCTGTGACCAAATCCAGACAGCCGGTGGTCATGCTATTCATTTTCCAACGATTGAAATTCATCCGCCAAAAAATTTGGCTGTATTTGCGAAAGGCATTGTCAGTCTAAATCAATATGATTGGGTTGTTTTTATTAGTCCACAAGCTGTTTATTGGAGCGCTCCAGCAATTCATGAACAGTGGCCTCAATTTCCTCCTGGCGTAGAAGTAGCAGCATTAGGCGGTGGCACTGCTGATGCGTTACGACAGGCAGGGCTGCCTGTCGATATTTATCCGAAAGATGATTGGCGTAGCGAGGGGTTATTAGATGATGCATCTTTTCAAGAATTGGCAGGCAAAAAAATTGCGTTAATCTGTGGGGAGGGCGGGCGTGATTTGTTAGAAAAAACATTAATAGCACGGGATGCGCAGGTCACACGTGTCGTTGTTTATGAACGTTGTATACCAAAAGTGAATGTCGATGAACATATTAAACTACTACAAACTCGTCAAATAGATATTATTCTTTGCACATCAGGTGAAATACTCCATAATTTGAAATTATTATTAGAGGCCGCATGGACGGAATTACGCAGTGTTCCTATTGTCGTAATCAGTGAGCGAATGGAAATACTCGCCAGACAATTAGAATTTGAAAACATTTTAGAAGCAAGAAATGCCAGTTTTAATGCCATTATGGATATTTTAAAGGATTATTTATGTCAGAAAGAGAAAATGAAATAACAGGACCCACTTCTGTTATTGTTAAAAAAAAATTAGTATTGCCTTGGATAAGAAGGCATACTGGGCTTTTGTGCGCTGTTTTTTTTATTCTATTATTGTTTATCACAAGTGGTTACGGTTATTGGTATCTTATCAAATCGAACGAACGATTAGCTGCGTTGACAATACAATCGAATCATCAATCACAATTACTGCAAGCTAATACGGATGAAATAAGAAAAACAATGCAAGGATTGAGTCAAGAATTATCGCAATTGAAGCAAAGTATACCTACACCCATTACGGCAGCTGCATCTAACCCTCCAGTAGCACTTGATAACTCATTAGATAAATCACCTATACTCATTAAAAAAACAAAACGAATCATCATTTTTATATTAGGCATTATTTTATTTTTATTTTATTTTATGAATTTATTATTTGCTAATATAAAAGATTTTTTTGTATTTTTAGGCAATTGGCTAAGGTGGCAATACAGAGATAAATCGTATAATCAATCTATCGATCCTGTTGCTGACTGGAAAAATTTATTGAAAGTATTGCCTCATCTATACCAATCAAAAACAGTGACAAGCGCACAGCTTTTAATGCTTGAAAAAAAAATCCAGGCAGAGTTAATAAAAGCAATAGCTGATAACCATCCAGAAAATGCTTCAAAAGTCGTGGAACTTATTAATCAATCACTCAAAAAATATTGGGATGCGGATTTGGTTAGATTATATGGGTTATTGCCCACAGAAAATCCTATCAAACAATTAGCGCAGGCTGAGCGCTGGCTGCAACATTATCCTGATCAAGCATTGTTATTATTAACCTTAGGAAGGCTTTCTTTACGTTGTCAATTATGGGGGAAAGCCAGCTATTATTTTGAGGAAAGTTTAAAGTTAAATAAAGATGCCAAACTGTGTTTGGAATATGAAAAATTATTGGAAAAGTTAAATGATTCGGCAGCCGCCGTACAAATCTATCGAGATGGGCTATTATCGTGAGTACGTGTGATTCGCTAAAAATTATTTTTGCAGGTACACCGGTGTTTGCTGCTGTTGCATTACAAGCATTAATAGATTCACCTCATCAAGTCATAGCCGTTTACACCCAGCCTGATCGTCCTGCGGGGCGTGGCCGTCAATTAACGGCTAGTCCTGTGAAAACATTGGCATTACAACACAATTTACCGATCTTTCAGCCAGAAAATTTGCGTGCAATGCAAGACCAAACCCAGTTGGCAGGACTGCAGGCGGATGTTATGGTTGTTGCAGCGTATGGCCTACTGTTACCTTCTCCTGTTCTACAAGCGCCTCGTTTAGGCTGCATTAATATTCATGCTTCTTTATTACCTCGTTGGCGTGGGGCTGCTCCTATTCAGAGGGCTCTTTTGGCAGGCGATAAAGAAACAGGTGTCACTATTATGCAAATGGAAAAAGGGTTGGATACAGGCGCTATGCTTTACAAAACAACTTGTTCTATTCACGAGACAGACACAAGTGGACTATTGCACGATAGACTTGCTCAATTAGGCGCGAAAGCTCTATTAATTGTATTGCATCAGCTATCTCAACTTAAGCCCGAAATACAAGATGAAGCATTAGCAACCTATGCAAAAAAAATTACGAAACAAGAAGCACTGTTAGATTGGCATTCTCCTGCTGAGGAATTAGCACGTAAAGTTCGCGCATTTAATCCATGGCCAATCGCATACACTTATTATAATAAGCAAGTCATTCGTGTGTGGGATGCGATAGTCATTGATTGTGATGCAAGCCAATATCACCCGGGAGAAATAATACAAGCAAATGTGAATGGCATAGATATAGCAACAGGAAAAAAAGGATTACGCTTATTGAAGATCCAATTACCCAATGGACGAGTGTTGCCTGTAGCAGATATTTTAAATGCTCGATCTTTTATAACGGGTAAATTATTTGGTTAAATGGATTTTCTCTTTAAATCCAATGCTGCGCATGTGCAATGAGTCCTGCTAACCCAATCATCATGCTCATCAGCCATAAAAAACTAGACCAGCTTCGATTAATGAGAATTTGAAATTTATCTTCTATTTTTCTATCAAATTTTTCATCTATTTTATCCAGCTTCTCTTCCATACGGACAAATTTTTTGTCAAATTTCTCCTCCATTTTCTCAAATTTCTCATCTATCTTATCGAATTTCTCGTCTATCTTATCGAATTTCTCATCTATCTTATCGAATTTCTCATCTATCTTATCGAATTTCTCATCTATCTTATCGAATTTCTCGTCTATTCTGTCGAATCTCTCATCCATCTTGTCCATTCTCTTATCGAGAGCATCAAATTGACGTTTCATATCGTGCCTAATATCAAGCAAAGTAACGCCAATATTTGAAAGAGTTGTTTCAACAACAGTCAAGCGTTCGTCAGTAGTCATATAGATTAGTTCCTGTTTTCTAGCTGCCATTTATTATTATCCTTGTTTAAAAGTATATCATAGAAATTGTTTGCGGAATATCGTGAATGAAAAATAATGAGGAAAAGAGAGAATAAAGAAAGGAATATTAAGTATGATATATTTTATAAAAATAATTGCAATAAATTTATAGTATCCGGCTAAAAAATCTCACCCTCATATAATTTTTTTAAAAAAATCTTCCATGGCAGTACAAATCCAAATTCTTTTTTTAAAATTTCATTGCCTTGATAGACACCATAGCAAGCTTTAGGCTTTATTTTAGAAGAAAGTAAGCTTTTAAAACCAATGTTGAATTCATCTTTCCATCGGGTTGAGCTTTTTACTTCAATGGCGATGATTTTAGTAGCACGCTTCCAAATAAAATCGATTTCAATGCCATCTGCCGTTCGCCAATAAAAAAGTTCGCCGCCTGTTCCGTGATAAGCAATATGTGCATTTAATTCGTGAAAAACAAGTGTTTCAAATAATACACCACGTTCTTCGGAACTCATTTTGTCGCGCAAAAGTTTTTGAATGGCTCTCGTGACACCGCAATCAAAAAAATAAAATTTAGGGTGTGATGCTTCTTTGACTTTTGCTCGTGGTGTCCATGAAGCGAGAAATAAGTATCATTACGAAGAAGGTCGAGATGTAACCTGTTCGGAAAACAATTCTTCAGCCACGTACTCTTGCCTGTCGCGCGAGGGCCTAAAAGAAAAAATGATCGGCTTGGTATTTTTAAATGTCTTTGAAAATACATGGTATTCCTGTAATTAATAAATGACCTGCCATCTATTCTGTAAATTATACCGTATATTTTACAACTAAGTGGTAAATATCACGGATATTGTAGTGGAAGCACTATATACGCATAGGTTATCATTCTTGCGGTTTGATAGCTGTAACAGTGGGGAATAAATTTGCTGTATCAGGGATAAAACAAATATTTTTAAATCCAACTGATTCTAGCTGTTCTTTTGTTTGCTTAGTAGAGCGGAAACATTGAAATTTTAAATTAAGAATATCCGTAAAAATTATTTTTTGGAGCAGTAAATCTTGGGGGTTAATTTTCTTCATGTTCCATTCACAATCATCTGCTAAGCCAGGTGGGGGTGTTAAAAAACTAGTGACCAGTTTTCCGTTGGGCTTTAAGGCAGTATAAAATTGTTGGTACAGCGCAATAACTTTCTCATTGTTTGGTTCATAAATATTTAATCCATTACTTGAGATTAAATCAAATTCATTTTTTAAATTTAAATCCCATGCATCTGATTTTTTAAAGGTTGTGAATTCTAAAAGATTTTTTTCTTTCGCTAATTTTTTCGCATCTTCTAATGTGGAAGCGTCATAATCAATCCCTATTAGCTGAATGCTGTTTATTTCAGAAAAATTTAGATACAGAAGTTCTCCCATCATGCCGCAAGGGATACAAGCAAGTTTTTTATTATTCTCCACAGTTTTTTGATTTTCTTTTAAAAATAATTTAAAACGTTCTTGGGTTGCTAAAACGGTAGGTGCGCATTCTAGTAAAAATTTTTCTAAATCAGTTTGATGGCTATTATTTTTTTCTAGGGGGTAGGTTAGCATGTAATGAGTCCAATAACCATTGATCCCTTGATTTTGTAAAAGAAATCGCCCGAAATCGAAATCTGCTAATTGATAGAGTATTTCAATTTGTTGTTGTAGGGTGACATAAGGTTTATCCCCTTCCTGAATGATCTGTTCTAGTTTTTCTTCGATAAGTTGATTCACTTCTATAGGTGAGTCCGCATGGGAAATTAATCGGCTTTTTTCTACAAAATCTGGCATTTCTACCTCATGTTCTATTTAATAATGGTAAGGGTTGCTTAAGTTGAATATTATCTAAGCCTATAATTCCAGTATTATATTCATGCTTCGCCTAGAGCTCCAGCCAAGAGTTTTCTCAATAACCCCCAGCAAGGCTATTCAGGTCATTGGCTGTTCCTATAAAGAATAGACAATGTTCATGTAGCCGATTAAGCTATAATTGAAGCTTAACCGGCTACAGTAATCAAGCGTGGTAAGGCGAAACTTGCCGTTTTTAGATTTAAAGAGCGTACTTAACATAAATTTTCGCAGTTACGTGGGTGATGCTTGAATCGGAACAGTATGCATCAAGTATCCTGAATGGTCACACTAGATGCTTTCATCCACTTTGGATCAACTGGTTCAAAGCGACCGCCAAGAACATCATGCAGCCATTTTTCTGCATAAGCAAGATAGACATCAATATTAGCGTAGCGTTTAAATTGATGTCCTTCATCAGAAAATGAAAGTAAGCGGACTTTCTTTTTTGATTGTTTTAATTTATCAAAAATTTGTTGAGATTCTTTTTTAGTGACAATAGGGTCATTATCTCCTTGGATTAATAGCAAAGGGCGTTCAATATAGCTAGCAAAATTAAGAGGTGAACGACTTGCTAAAAATTGCTGACCTTCTGGGGTATCAGGATCACCTCCCATACTTTTTATGAAAGCACCTTTAGTGAAAAAGGCTTCTGAGTCTGATAAAGGATAACTAGGAAAATCCCAATAAGTTGGTACTTTTTGCATGACGGTGTTTAAACTAGATGGGCCGACAATAGAAACACCGACTACGAATTCTTTAGGCGTAAATGACAATCCTGCTAAGGTCGCATATCCGCCATAGCTTTGACCCATCATTCCCACTTGTTTTTCAGTTGTAATACCCTTATCTATGCACCATTTTACCCCATCAAGTAGATCGAAAAGTGCTTTCCGACCCCACTCTCCATTTCCTGCGTTAACGAGATTTTTTCCCAGCCCTGAAGACAGCCTAAAATTCACACTGAGTACTGCATATCCTCGGCTGGCTAACCATTGAATAGAAGGGTTATAAATTAAGTTATCTCGTACTTGAAAAGGGCCTCCGTGCGGAAAAACAATTAAAGGGACGGGATTTTTTATAGAATCAAGAGAGTTTATTTGATTGGGTAAAGTAATATATGCAGTGAGGAGTAATCCATCTCTCGTTTTAAATTCAAAAGGAATCATCTTTGCTAACTGATTATAAGTTTTAGCAATAAATAAAGGAGTAATCTGTTTTTTTTCTAAATTGTAAAGGTAAAAACTAGCTCCTATTTTTTGAGGATGATGGGCTCGGATGATCCAAAATAATTGGCTCTGGCTTGCTACTACGAAATTCGTGCCAATCGTTTTTTGAAGAAAATCAAAATTTCCTAAACCAAAACTATGCCATTCTTTTGTAAGCCAGTTTGTTGAGTACATAAAAGGGTAGCCATTGGCAAAAACAATTTCATTGATATCACTTTTAGGATTGTGAACTAATTTTGTTTCTTTTCCAGTGATTAAATCCACTGATTTGAACCATGTCGTATCAGAGTTTCTTGAATCCATATAATAAAGAGTCGAATGATGCAGTTTTATAAGCCGTGAATGGAATGCATCTTCAGGAGAAAAATGAATATAAACCACATTATCTTTATAGATATCGATAGAGCCATCCTGATGGATCTCTTCTTTCAAAACAATATTGAGATTGTCATCAAAAATAAAACGAGAGAAACGATTATTTTCAAAAATCTTAGTTAATGAACCATTGTGAGTATCAAGAATAAAAATATCATGATATTTAGGATTTCGATCATTGATCCCAACCGCCACTCGATGGCCACTGACTTTAAAAATTTTAGCCGTAATGTTTCTAAAATTTTTCGTATGATTTCTTAATTTTCCCGATGCAATATTAATTGAATATAATTGGTAAGATTTCGAACCATTGGTGTCTTGTAAAAAAACAATATTCTTTGAATCCTCCGTCCAGAAGAACCGATAAATTTCTGGAGTAGTAAAATGTGTGAGCTGTTTGAATGCATTACCCTGGTTACATTCAGTGCGAGCACATACATAGAGATTCATCACGCCTGATGGTTTTGCTTTCACATAAGCAAGATAGTCGGAGTTGGGGCTTATTTTTATAGCCATCACATTCGGGGGTGTGAAAAGGAGCGCTCTAGGGATATAGGGGGTATTTAGCTGATTTGCCAATGTTATTACTCCAAAACAAAGCATTATGATTGCAGTAGTAAAAATAATAATTTTTTTGATCCAATTATGCAGAAAAGATTCCTCACGTATGTTTATAAATAAAAAGCCTATTTAGAATAGGCTTTTATCACTCTATTTAACAAAATATACAGAGACGTTTTTTAAAATGGAATATCATCATCAAAACTATCTGCTGTTGCCGCTTGCGTTTGCTCCATGTCGGCACCTGATTTTTCAGAGACATGTGTTGGTATATCGCTATGGCTCATATTGCTGCCACTCTGACTACCTTTACTGTCTAGCATCTGCATAGAATCAGCGATAATTTCAGTTGTGTAACGATCCTGGTTGGTATTTTTATCTTGCCATTTACGTGTTTGCAAGCGTCCTTCAATAAAAATTTTGCTGCCTTTACGTAAATACTCGCCTGCAATTTCAGCTAAGCGATTGTAGAATACGATGCGATGCCATTCGGTGCGCTCTTGGTTTTCGCCAGTTTGTTTATCTTTCCAAAGTTCAGTGGTAGCGATAGTGACATTTCCAACAGCTACACCATTGGGGGTGTAACGTATTTCGGGGTCGCGGCCTAAGTTGCCAATGAGGATAACTTTGTTAACGCTGCCTTTTGCCATGGTAAATTCTCCTAAATAAAATTAAATTTCTTATGCCTGGATAGAATACTGAGGGTTTTTCATATTAAACGCAATAGCTGACCAGACAAGAGCCAATATTGTGCAAAATAAATAAATTGAGATGAGACCAAATGTGCCGTATAACCAGCCACCAAGCGTGCCGCCAGCAAAGATTCCTAAAAATTGGGAACAGGAGTAAATACCGAGAGCCAAGCCTTTGTGGGCGGGTGGAGCAGCGCGTGAAACGAGCGATGGAAGGAATGCTTCAAGTAATGAAAACGCAGAAAAGAATAATAATAGACTGAGCGCAGAAAGCAATAGGTGATGTGCAAAAATCCATAATAAAAATTCAGCGATGCCAATCAGAATAATACTGCCGATAAAAAAGGGTTTTACCCAGTGTTTTTTTTCAGCAATTGCGATACAAGCGATTGAAAATAAGAAGGAAATAATGAGTGCTGGCAGGTATAACATCCATTGCTGATTGCTGTTCAGGCCAGCCAGCGTTTGCAAGCTGATCGGGATAGCGACAAAACTGGCGGTAAAAAGAAAATGTAATAAAAATATGCCGCTATTTAATCGTTTTAACTCATTATGCTTTAGTAGAGCGAGAAAGGGTTGGGAGTATGATTTGTTTTGCGTAGGAAGAGTGTGTCTCACAAGTCCAGGTGTCGGAACAAGCGTGAATAGTAAGATAATCGCAATGATACTCAATAAAGCGGCTAACCAGAAAATGCCATTGACTTGGAGCCAGGCGGCGGTAATAGGTCCCAGGATCATGGCTAATGAAAAAGAAAGCCCTATTGTGATGCCTGAAATAGCCATGGCTTTGGTACGTTGTGCTGTGCGGGTTAAATCGGCTATTAACGCGATAATAGTGCTACCCACAGCGCCTGCACCCTGTAGGGCTCGCCCGAGGAGCATACCCCAAATGGTATGTGATAGGGCGGCAATCATGCTGCCGATTGCAAAAATACATAAACCTAGAGCAATTATTTTTTTTCGCCCAACATGGTCAGATAAAGCGCCGAACGGAATTTGTAATAATGCTTGAACTAGACCGTAAATGCCCATCGATAACCCAATCAGCAATGGCGTTGCGCCAGATAAATGGGAGGCGTATAACGCAAATAAAGGCAGCGCCATAAACAACCCTAACATACGCAAGCATAAAATAGTGGATAAAGAAAAAACAGCCTGGCGTTCAATAGGATTCATTTTAGAAGTTTTAGAGTTAGAGCGGGTCATCTGTGTATTCTTTCGTTATAATAAGTGCCCATTATAAATGAATAGACCTTTTAAAAGATAAATATATTATGAAAGAAATTCAGATCCGAGGCGCTCGCACCCATAACTTAAAGAATATTAACTTAAATATTCCTCGTGATAAATTGACGGTCATTACGGGGCTTTCAGGCTCAGGTAAATCTTCTTTGGCATTTGATACTTTATATGCGGAAGGTCAACGGCGCTATGTAGAGTCATTATCATCTTATGCGCGGCAATTTCTATCTTTGATGGAAAAACCTGATGTGGACCATATTGAAGGATTATCTCCCGCTATTTCGATTGAGCAAAAGTCGACTTCTCATAATCCACGTTCTACTGTTGGAACGATTACTGAAATTTATGATTATTTGCGTTTATTATTTGCTAAGGTGGGTCAGCCACGTTGCCCTGAGCATCAACATGTCTTAGAAGCACAGACGATTAGTCAAATGGTGGATATTGTTTTAGCCATGCCAGATGAAACTAAAATTATGGTGTTAGCGCCGATGGTACGTGAACGCAAAGGCGAGCATTTAGAACTATTGCAAGAATTACGTAGTCAAGGATATGTACGTGCACGTATTGATGGTGAGTTAGTAGAATTGGATCAAGCACCCAAATTAGATTTGCGTCGTAAGCACACCATTGAAGTTGTAGTTGATAGATTAAAAGTTCGTCCGGATGCGCGTTTAAGGTTGGCAGAATCCTTTCAAACAGCGTTGCGTTTAGCCGATGGCTTGGCAGGGGTTGGTTTAATGGATGAACCTGATCACGTGCCTCAAGTGTTTTCTGAAAAATTCGCCTGTCCTGATTGCGGGTATAGCTTGGCAGAGCTAACACCGCGTTTATTTTCTTTTAATAGTCCAACAGGTGCGTGTCCTGCTTGTGATGGCTTAGGTATTAAGCAAAATTTTGATGCAGATTTGATTGTAACGCATCCCGATTTTAGTTTAGCAGAGGGCGCGATTCGAGGTTGGGATAAAAGAAACCCTTATTATTTTCAAATGTTATCTTGTCTTGCGAAACATTTTAAATTTAATATTAATACAGCATTTTCAAAGTTACCTAAGAAAATTCAAACTATCATCCTGTATGGCAGTGGCAATGAAATTGTTCATTTTCAATATCGCAATGACCAAGGCCGTAGTTTCAATAAAAAAGATCCCTTCGAAGGGATTATCCCCAACATGGAGCGTCGCTATCGTGAAACAGAATCAGAGATGGTGCGTGAAGAGCTTAGTAAATATCTGGCGAATAAGAAATGCGAAGCCTGTGGCGGGGCGCGTCTATCAAAAGCAGCGCGGCATGTCTTTGTCGCGGACAAGTCATTACCCGATGTGACAGCGTATTCAATTATTCAAAGTAGAAAATTTTTTGAAAATTTACAATTGACAGGATTTCGTGCGGAAATTGCAGTTAAAATTTTAAAAGAACTTACCAGTCGTTTGGATTTTTTAATTAATGTAGGATTGGATTATTTAAGTTTAGATCGCAGCGCAGAAACATTATCTGGCGGTGAAGCGCAACGCATTCGCTTGGCAAGCCAAATTGGTGCGGGCTTGGTTGGCGTGATGTATATTTTAGATGAACCTTCTATTGGATTGCATCAGCGTGATAATGCACGTTTGTTAAAAACACTTTACCATTTGCGTGATTTAGGTAATACAGTGATTGTGGTTGAGCATGATGAAGAAGCTATTTTGAGTGCGGATCATGTCATTGATATAGGCCCGGGGGCAGGTGTACATGGTGGTGCGATTGTTGCAGAAGGAACACCTGCGGATATTCTGCAGCGCTCTGATTCATTGACGGGTCAGTATTTATCAGGTAAACGGCAAATTGCAGTTCCAGAAAAACGTCTTTTGATGGATCCTAAAAAAATTATTTTATTGGAAGGCGCGATGGGCAACAATTTAAAAAATGTCACTGTTAAAATTCCATTGCATTTGATGACATGCGTGACAGGTGTTTCAGGCTCAGGCAAATCAACGTTAATTAATGACACCTTAGCACCATTAGTTGCACGTACAGTGAATGGTACTTCGCAGCAGGAGCCTGCTCCTTATAAAAATGTAGAAGGCTTAGAGCAGTTTGATAAAATAGTTGAGATAGACCAGAGTCCCATTGGTCGCACGCCAAGATCTAATCCAGCGACTTACACAGGTTTATTTACGCCTATTCGCGAATTATTTGCAGGTACACAAGAAGCACGTTCACGTGGATTTACACCCGGTCGGTTTAGTTTTAATGTCAAAGGCGGCCGTTGTGAAGCTTGTCAAGGTGATGGTGTGATTAAAGTCGAAATGCACTTCCTCGCCGATGTCTATGTGACCTGCGATATTTGCCAAGGTAAGCGTTATAATCGTGAAACATTAGAAATCACTTATAAAGGGAAAAATATTCAGCAAGTGTTAGCAATGACAATTGAAGATGCTCGTGTTTTCTTTGATGCTATTCCTGTTGTTTCACGTAAATTACAAACGTTAATCGATGTCGGCTTATCGTATATTTGTTTAGGCCAAAGCGCGACAACTTTATCAGGCGGTGAAGCACAGCGAATTAAATTGGCGCGCGAATTATCGCGTCGTGACACAGGTAACACGCTTTATATCCTAGATGAACCTACGACTGGATTACATTTTTTTGACATAGAACAATTACTCAAAGTATTGCATCGATTACGTGATGCAGGTAATACCATTGTGATTATCGAACATAATTTAGATGTCATTAAAACGGCGGACTGGATTATTGATTTAGGCCCTGAGGGGGGTGATAAAGGTGGACAAATTGTTACGATAGGTACACCTGAAGAAGTCGCCAAACATAAAACATCGTATACAGGATTTTTCTTGCGGAAAGCGTTAGAGACACGGACTAAATCCAATGCTGCGTATGTGCAATAAGTCCTGCCAGACCAACCATCATACTCATCAACCATAAAAAGCTAGACCAGCTTCGGTTGATGAGGATGTGAAACCTATCATCCATTTTTTTCTCAAGGACATCAAATTTATTATCTACCTTATCAAATTTAGCATCTATTTTATCAAATCGATGCTTCATATCTTCATTTACTTTATCAAATTGACGCTTCATATCTTTATTTACTTTATCAAATTTAGCATCTATTTTATCAAATTGATGTTTTATATCCTGCTTGATATCAAATAAAGTAGTAGTAATGTTTGAAAGAGTTGTTTCAACAATCGCTAATCGTTCATCATCGTTCATATGAATCTCCTGTTTTCTAGCTGCCATTTATTATTATCCTTGTGTGAGAGTATAACATGGGAATTGTGTTTTAGAGGAAGTGGATTAATATAAAAAGAGAAGGCATCCGAAAAGAAAAATCTTAAAATCTGTATCGAATGTTGAAAAAAGAGTTGCCGGAGGATTGAATGAAAATTATAGAGTAAAGCTGATGGAAAAGCAAAGCTATATTTTTGACAATAGTTACATCAAATTAAAAAAAGAAACAATCCCGTTGGTCAGAAAAATAATAGGTGGCAAGAGGATATAGGACAATATATTAGTAAACATTAGTAGCAAGAGAATAAAAAACCCGTAAGGTTCCAACAGATAAAAATACCAGGCGATTTTACCTGGCAACAGATAATAGAGTGCTCGGCCGCCATCAAGAGGTGGAATGGGTAAGCAATTCAGCACGCCAAGTAGCACGTTGATTTGAATACCTACTAATCCCATGCCTACCAAGGGTACGCCAAACCACAAAGGGAGCTGCATACTCAGTTTAGCAATGATAGCCCATATCAAAGCCATCAGAAAATTGGCAGTTGGCCCTGCAAGTGCAACTATGATCATATCAGAGCGCGGATGACGTAAATTGCGTGCGTCAACAGGTACGGGTTTGGCCCAGCCAAAAACAAAATTGCTGATGGTGAGTAATACTAGAGGAATAATAACCGTGCCTAGAGGGTCAATATGTTTGATTGGGTTTAATGTCAACCGACCTGATAAACGTGCGGTTTGGTCGCCAAAGAAGGATGCCACCCAGCCATGAGCTACTTCATGTCCTGTAATGGCAAACAAGACAGGCAATGCCCAAATAGCGATTTTTTGTATAATGCTGCTTTCTATCATTTTCGCAGTATAAAAGAAAAATACATCTAATTCCTAGAAAAAATTTGTTACCATGGGTTTTATGACCATGAAAATTTATTTAGTCGGCGGAGCCGTACGTGACCAATTACTTGGCGTTCCTGTCAAGGAAAGAGATTGGGTAGTGGTAGGGGCTACGCCAGAGGATATGCTCGCCGCAGGGTTTCGCCAAGTTGGAAAAGACTTTCCTGTGTTTTTGCACCCTAAAACAAACGAAGAATATGCGTTAGCACGGACTGAACGTAAAGTCGGCCGGGGCTATACTGGGTTTGAATTTGATGTATCTCCGCAAGTCACTCTTGAAGAAGACTTAAGACGTCGTGATCTGACGATCAATGCCATGGCACAAACGCCAGAAGGCGAGATCATTGACCCTTATCATGGGCGGGAAGATTTAGCAAAAAAGATTCTGCGTCATGTTTCTTCGGCGTTTACTGAGGATCCTGTGCGGATATTGCGTATTGCGCGTTTTAATGCACGATTTGATTTTGACGTAGCGCCTGAAACATTAAAACTAATGCGTACCATGGTTGAGCAAGGTGAAGTGGATGCGCTTGTTGCCGAGCGCGTTTGGAAAGAATTAGAACGTGCTTTGGGTGAACCCTATCCAGAAAATTTCTTTGCAGTATTAATAGCCTGTGGGGCTTTTAGTGTGTTATTTCCTCAAATGATATTTTCTGAAACTGAACTCACAGCGTTGAGGCAAGCAGTCACACTTTCTCATAACCCACAAGTTCGTTTTGCCGCATTGTTACATGCATTGTCTGAATTCGAAATCCAGGCATTGAGTGATCGTTATCGCATACCGACCCATTATCGTGAGCTGGCTATTTTAGTTTCTAAATACTTACCGCATTATCAAACTGCAAAAGCTTTAACTGCAGAAGAACTTTTAGAATTGTTGCATAGCACAGATGCTTTCCGACGTTTTGAGCGGTTTAAAAATTTTTTATTGGCGTGTGAGGCGTGTTCTTTTGAGGGAGGCTCTTCTCGTCTATTATCAGACTGGCTGCTTGCTTGTTTTGATGTAGCCAAAAATAGCCATATTGCCCCGCTTACTGCTTTGTTTACGGGTCAAGAGCTTGCTCAGCAAATTAAAGAGGCGCGACGAATGACATTGAGGAAATGGTTACAGAGTAAATACCCTTGACTTTAATATAAGGCTATTTTAACGTAAGCTATCTTTAAAATTAATTTTTTCAGAAAGGATATAAAATGAAGAAGAATTATAGAATGAGTATAATGTTATCCAGTTTGCTAGCGTCCACTATAGCTTTTAGTGATACATCTTTGAGTAATACTATGAGTCCCGCGCAAGAAAAACAGATAGAAACGGCTGTTCACGATTTTATTATTAAAAATCCAGAAGTGGTTATTCAATCGCTTCAAGGTTATCAGCAAAAACAGATGGCAGATCAAACCAAAAAATTCGAACAAATTCAGAAAAACACGCCTAAGTATGCAAATCAATTATTTCACGAGGCGGCTGACCCTATAGGAGGAAATCCGAATGGCGCAGTGACGTTAGTCGAATTTTTTGATTATCAGTGCCCACATTGCATTGATATGACAGCAACGATTGAAAAAATCGTTAAAACCAATCCTAATTTAAAAATTGTTTTAAAAGAATTCCCTATTCGCGGTGCCATGTCTGAGCTTGCTACTCGTGCTGCTTTAGCGGCTCAAAAACAAGGTAAATATTTTGAATTACATACAGCCTTGATGGGTTCAAAAATAGAGCCTTTAACTGAAAATACCATTTATGATCTTGCTAGATCCGCAGGCTTAAACGTTGATAAATTAAAAGTTGATATGAAAGATAAATCCGTTGACCAGCAAATTAAGACCAATTATCAGTTAGCGAAAGACTTGCAAATTATGTTTACGCCAGTTCTCTTTATTGCTAAAAGTAACGTGACTCCGAATGCGAAAACAACAGAGATTGCGTTTATACCGGGTCAAATTTCAAGTGAACAATTAACGGATATTCTTAAAAAAATAGGAGGGTAGATTTTGCCTCACGACTCAGACTTAGTCAAAAATTATGAGCCAACGCCTGCAGAAGCTTACTATTTGATGCAGCGTTTTGCAACGCTCACACTGTGGGACGCTTATAATTTAGAACCGCCTAGCCGGGACTTTGTTGAGTTGTCATTAAAGGAAGCCAGTCCGCATTATCGTATTTATGACAGGGGCAGTTGCTTGGTGGCAACCCCTGCTGATTTATTCTCAGAAAAACGCACTCTTGAGGATGCCTTGCAAACAGCGAGAGTCATGTCTCGAGAAGTATATAAACGTGGCTGGGGGGCGGTAGAACTGGCAGGCTTTAATAAGATGGTTCGAGCAAGCTGGGTCGAGATGCAAATACTAAGCCATAAACACGGTAAGCCATTGGATGTACTGCATTATGAGCCCACGGCGGCAGATCATAAACTGTGTCAAATGCAAGAACAAATGCAGCCTCGTTTAGGTAAAACATTTTAATTTTTGTATAATATTTGCATAAAATCGTTGCAATGACTCCCAGAAATTAAGTATAATGCCCCCACTTTAATTTAAAGAGGTATTTTTCATGGCTACCAGTCATTATTACCCTTATCGACGTCGCCAAGTAGAACAAGACCCATCCCCATCCCCATCAAGAGAGTTAAATGCTGAGGAAAAAGCAGAGGCTATACGTGAAAAAGCGAAGCGGCTGAATAGCAGTCTTTGCCTTGTTCTACATCAATTAGGTGAGTCAGGCAAAGGTATTGCCCCTATTATGGAAGTAGGCTTTGATGCGCCTGGCGGTATTCTCAAAAAAGCGATTATCCAGCTTAAAGAAACAGCGAAAAAATTCAACGAAGAACAAAAAGTAGAAAAGTTTGAAGACAATATACGCGCGCTTCAGAATGATTGGGTTTCAGGAAAACCTGTAAACGTTGAGGAGGCTCATCGGTTAGTAAAGGATTTACATAAAGCTATCGAAAGTAAAGGCGATGAAGATGAAGTAGAGAACTTGAATCAACAACTCGCTGCTCTGCCTGCCAAAATTGATCAAGAGATCGAACGATTAGAGCAATATACTCATAAACGTGTTAGCGATCAAGCAAGCACAGAGGCATATAAAAAGCTTGTTGAAGCGGCGGGTGATCAATGGATAAAGGAATTGCCTTATCCCTCGGATGATCCTGGAGAAGTGAAGATACGAGAAGAAGAGGAAGCGAAGCTGGGTAGAGAGGCAGCATGTGAGAATGCGATTGCGCGCCTTGTGAAGCGTAATGATGAAAATATTGCGTTTAACTATGTCGATAGCTTAGCTTGTAGTATTTCTCGTGAAAAAGACAAAACAGGAAGGATCGTTTTCAAGGTGCAATATGTGAATGATAATCCTAAAAACGTAGAACAAGCGATGGAAAAAATGATTTTACGGTGTCACGAGCTGAATCCTACGTCTGAGATTATTTTAAGCTGTACGCTTTTAAAAGATATTTATGGCGATCCTAAAAAATATATGGAGATGAGGTTGAAAGAATTGAAGGGCGTGGTAAAGGCAGCAGAAAAAGCTAGAGATGAAGGTAAATACATTGGAATTGTTTTAGACCATTCAATAAAAGAATTATTAGCTCAAATGCCAGAAAATCCTGGCTTGATGAGTAGGATTAGTACGTTGCATCAGGAATGGGCAGCCAATGTTCAAACGAAAAATGAAAAAATAAAGCAAGAAGTGGTTGAGCGATATCATCGAGAAGAAAGTGAACTTTGGAAACTATTAGCGGATGCTCCAGAGGGAAATGATTTACCGCAAAATACCTCGCCTGAACAGCTAACAAACGAAGTGAAAAAATTAGAGAATAAATATCGACATCTTAATTCATTAAGCGAATCTGTTAGTAAAAATGTTAACAATCTCATTAAAAAAATAGAGCAATGCAAAGAAAACAAAAATGGACTAGAAACGTGTTTAGAAGAACTTAAACATTTAGAAATTGTTCAAGGAAAGTTATCAAAAGAATCGGAAAATTGTCATAAGAGTGCAGAAAATTTTGCTTCTTGGTTTGCAGAAGATAAAATAAAGAAAATTTTACCTGTTTCCCAGCCAGAAGAACACTCTGTTACTGATGAAGTGGAGAAGATAACTAGATGTATTCGTTCATTAAACGATGATCAAAATGACCACCGCAGGCGTATCCAGCACTTAATTAAAGTAGCTCAAAAACATAAAGAAGCAGCGCAGCAAAAGCAATTGGGACCAGCCTGAGTCAGGTAGGGTGGATTAGACGCGCTTTTTTCGTCGTAAAACACCAAAAAAAAATGCATTAATAAAAAA
>JAJONP010000096.1 GCA_021323555.1 Gammaproteobacteria bacterium
CGGGTATTATGATGCCGCCAGAGGGCTATTTAAGAAAATGTGCTGAATTGTGTAAACGAAACAATGTATTATTACTTGCCGATGAAATTCAAACGGGTTTAGGACGTACGGGTAAACGTTTGGCTTCTGATCATGAAGGTGTTAGACCTGATGTATTGATATTGGGTAAAGCCTTGGGTGGGGGTGTGTTGCCCGTTTCTTTGGTGTTGGCTGACGAGGCGATTATGTCGGTGTTCCATCCTGGCGATCACGGCAGTACCTTTGGCGGTTATGCTTTAGCTGCGGCAGTGGGTTTAGCGGCTTTAAAAACGTTAGAAGAAGAAAAATTAGCGGAACGCGCCGTGGTTTTAGGGGAGCGTTTAATGAAAGGCTTAAAAACCATTTCTCATCCCGCCATTCGTGACATTCGGGGTAAAGGTTTGATGATAGGCATTGAAATTGATCCTAAGATTATCCAAGGCCATGATTTAGCGGAAAAATTTTTACAACAGGGTATCTTAACCAAAGAAACGCATCATGTGGTGATCCGTTTAGCACCGCCATTAGTGATCAGCGAAGCATTGATAGATAGAGCGATTGAAACAATTAAAAGGGTATTTGCCGGGATTAAGTAAGTTAAAAAAACAAATTACGGAAAAATCATTTTATACAGGAAAATCTATGGCAGCCAATAATCCGTTGAAAGGTCATTTTTCCGGGGGGCAAGGTCGTAAACGTAAACGAAATGAGCCACAGAATCTTACCTCAAGTTTAAACTCCTCAGCCTTATCTCTTAATAGCCCAAATCCAAAGCTTTATTCTATTGTTGATGGTATTCTTGCTCTTGCAGTTTTTCAGGGCCCTGTTGATTATCAGTTACAGCTGGTGGACAAAGATAATGCCTATATTGAGAATACGCTTTGTTTTACAGATAAAGATGTAGTGCAGAATATTATTATCTTTATTGGCAATAAAAATTTTAGCGGATTAATAAAATATCTCCAAGATAATTCCGATAGCCAATCCGTAAATATTATAATAGGACACATTTACAGGGCAGCAAAAAGCATAATTTTTACAAGTATGTTCCTGCCGATAGTAGACCACTTTACTTATCCACCTCTACAGTCGTTAAGGGGGGAGTTTATAACTTCACCGGCACAGATGCCTATATCTAATTCTGCCTTAGTGTTACCGCCTCTGTCAGCATTGGTCAAGACCGCTGATGATGCTCAACGAGAGAGACTAAAATTAAAGAAATTGGCTAGGGCTCTTAGTAGTGCCCAGGTTATTTATTCGGGTGCTAGTGCTTCTCCAGTGTACCGTGGCCTAAGCCCAAGCGTATCTGCAGTAAAACAAGATCAACGCGGAGATGGGGCAGCTTTTTCATCTTTTCCTAAATAATTTCTAGGCTCATCATCACAGCATTTCACCAAACAAAGATTAAATGCTGGTTGAGACAGCAGTACCGTGATATCCGTTTAAGACCCTGACAATTAATAAAGGATCCGTCGAAGATCCCGTTGCAGGCAATTTTCCTTTATGATATTCTAAGGCTGTTTCATAGGCACGTAGCTCAGTGGTAGAGCATCACCTTCACACGGTGGGGGCCGGTGGTTCGATCCCACTCGTGCCTACCAAATATCTATTTTATCCCCATAATTTGGCTATGAGTACCTCCCCATAGGTTTTGCCCGAAAGGTACTACTTCTTTACCGCGATATAAGACTATGCCGCAGACAAAATCGTGCGCGGATAGCAGCTGTAATTTTTTTAAGCCTTTGGAGTTGCTATACCTATATATATCCATGGACCCCAATTAAAAGATTTCCCGAGGCATGTTTACCTCGTTGTGCTGCTCCTATTGCGCTACTTTATCAATACTCATTGGCCATTGCATAGGCTGCCTGACTCACATTACCAAAACGTGCTGCCACAGACAAAAATAAACAGATTATACGCAGGGGATCTTGCTTGGTTAAAGCTATAAATTTTTTAAGCCTACCACTTTGGTATTAAATACATGATCAAACTTTTCTATGCTTTGCTGAGCAATAAGCTTGTCGGCATAATTTGCTCGTTGTAACTATCCAGTGACGAATCTAAGATAGTTCGGCCTAATAATACAAAGCGAGCTTTTCCTTTAACAGCCCAAGCCAGCAAACAAGCTGTCGTAATTCCTCTCGCCTCACCTGAAACGATAATCCCTGAATGCTGGGACAGCATTAATTTCGCCTGGTTAGATGCCCGATTAGACCGTGATACCAAAGTATAATGATGACCTGTACCGGCAATGCCATAATTCAATATAGTCTCTATAATACAGTACTTCTGTATATAGCTTTTCTACAATGTAGGCGCCATAACGCCCTTATATATAACTAGCGCACCTTATTAGCAAAGGGAATAGTTATTCCCCCCACGATTATTTTCTCTTATCAAACCTCTTGATATCGAAAGAAATAACGAGTCATCCTTTTTGTAAATATTTTGAAAAATGGAAATTATGGCAAATAACAGTAACCGTCGCGTCATATCCCGCCTTAATTAACTGAGCTTGTTTCACTTGTTTTGCAGGAAGCAGTGCGGAGGTAGCCAAATGTGGCTGGATGCAGGCAGTTGCAAGCTTGATGTTTTCTTTTTCCTTAGTATGTTGGCTAAAAAGCAAAGATTCTAGCAAAATATCTCCTATATTGATGTCATTCTTTTTTTTCCAAAATAGTTTTCTTATAGTTTGAAGTCTCCCGGATGTATGAATGGGCATATAATCCATGATTCTTCCAATACCAGAAAGATCTGTGCCAATAATGGCTCCAGAATAATCGACATGGGATCGCATCACATCTACTGGTAAATTATTGACAACGCCACCATCCACTAAAAGGTGACCATTTGCAATAACTGGCGGTAACAACCCAGGAATCGCTGAACTGGCTCGCAGTGCGGTCGCTAAATGGCCCTGAGAATGATGTATTTCTTTCATGTGCGATAAATCACAAGAAATGCAAAAAAAAGGAATAGCCGTATTCTCAATCTGATCAACAGGCAACAACTCATCTAGTATTTGCCTACTTCGACCTGTAAAAATGGATAATATTGGTATGCCTAACTCTTTCCACGAAAAAAGACGGCGTATACTTTTCTCTAATTGTTGCATTAAAAGATCAAATTGATCCATATCTGCTGCTGCAGCAAAGGAAGCGCCGATGATAGCGCCTATGCTGGTGCCACCTATAACATCAATAGGAATCTTATAATCTATCAAGGCCTTAAGTATACCAATATGGGCCATGCAACGATATACAGCACCACTCAAAACAATCCCAATTTGATGGCCAGAAAAATATCGATATAAACGTGCCAAAGAATCATTGTCCCTAAAATAGTAACGAATTCTCAAAGAGGGCTTTAAAGCTGTCCATCGCTGCCCGTACCGAGGGGCACTTCTATTAGGTTGTATCAAGATAAGATCTTCTACAGTATGAGGGAACTTATTCTGCGTTGAAATGAGCTGATTGAAGGAGGGATTATTGGCAGGAATTTCGTCCCCATTCGCAATCAAAATAACTTTATCGGAAATATCGAGTGCATATTCAATAAAGTCTGTGGTATCTTCTGACATAATAATCAATATATTCTTGTACAGAGTTCCTAATTGTTCTAGATAATAATGGATTCGGCCATGCTCGCTTGATATTGATTTCAGATCTTCGGCGTTTAGAATATAAAATTGTTGCTGATTATCATTGAGGTTTTCGAGACCCCTGATAATCTCTTGTATAGGAAGATTTCTTTGGAGCGGAATTAATGTCTTAAAAGTGTAACTAATTTCCTTACGCATTCTTCTAAACATCTTTCTACTTCGATCCAATTGCGTAAAATAAAGCTCTTGGAGCTCCTTCTGATTTGTTATAATTACTTCTGTGTAAAATTTTTTAAATATCTCAGCAGGCAACTGCAACAACTGTGTATTTCTCTGTGCAACAACCCCCATAGTTCGTGGTGAATTTAATATAACTCCCACTTCCCCAATCAAAGAGCCCCGCTGAAAAAAGCCATAAGGGCCTTGTTCAAGATCAGGGGTAATAGATAAATAATTACCTAACCGGCCATAGAGTATTATATAGACGTAATTAGAGGCTTCTCCGTTAGAAAATAAAACCTCCCCGGCCTCCAGCTCCCTGAGTTCGCTTTGCTTAAGAATACTATGCAATTCAGCATCATTAAGATGCTTGAAAACGGCTTGTTTCAATAAAATAAAGGCTTCTTGGTAATCTTTTTCTTCCAGGGATTGATATTTCATAAGACCTCCTTAGTCTTATCTCTATTTAGAGAAAAATACTTACATTTGTCTAAGCGGTAATACTAACATGAATTAAACTTCCCATAAAAGCAAATTACCCCAGTTCGGGATTAAATCCAGTAAAAATCAAATCGTTATCTGAAAACAGATAAGGTAGTATTCTGCCCATTTTACCTCCCACAGTAAAGAAATTGAACGTGGACATCCACCAGCTCGCCCACATTTTTTGTCCAATTCATTATTTTGCAACAAGCTTTGTGCGTTACAGAAGCTAAATTACTACCCCTTCGCTCTGCCGGCCTGCCAGCTTGAACATACAGGGCATCCTATCTCTAACCTCAACTCGGGATAAGGAAATAATGTAAGCCATTGAAAATATCGAGGAGTAGATCGGCTTTTGTTATATTTTGCACACAAAATTAACCGATTTTGAAGGATGCAAAGATGAAAACAACGCCGATCATAGAGACTTTCTGCGATATTGATGATTTTTACAGGGACTTTTCAAAAAATATTTCTGCTCACGTTTTACCCAATCCTGATAGGCAACGCTGCCGCCAATCGCAGCTGTGTGCCAGTGAAATTATGTGCATTCAGGTATTATTTCACATGAGCCGCTATCGTACCTTTAAAGATTTTTATATGCATTGTGTTTCTACAGATTTAAAAGTATTTTCCCCCATTTAGCCAGTTATAATCGTTTTATTGAAATTCAATCTAGTGTGCTGGTTGCTTTAACAGCTACGTATTGTCTAAAGCGGGCGATAAAACCAATTTATATTATCTAGATTCACCTACACTCAAAGTGTGTCACAGTAAACGAATTTATGATGAGCAATTTAGAAGGTTTAGCTGCTGCGGATAAGGGATATATTAGCAAAGAATTAGATGATGTTTTGTAAAAAAGCGGGTTGAAATTTATAACGAAAGTCAGAAGAAACATGAAGAAGAAAACGAGAAGCGCTTTTGAAAAATTCTTTTTAGCACAACGTAGTATTGTTGAAACGGTAATTGAACAGCTCAAATCCATCTGCCAAATTGAGCATACCAGACATCGTAGCCCTATTAATTTCTTGGTTAATCTAGTCAGTGGCTTAGCAGCTTATTCCTTTAAACCTAGAAAGCCTGGTATAAAAATGTGCTATTCAGAGAACTTAAAAACAAGTCTTATCCCGAACTGAGGTTATGTACATATTTCATCCAGCCTTCTCTTGCCAATCTAAATCATACTTTTATATGTTATAAAGCAAGCCTTTATAATTGCAAGGGCTTGGAGCGTCAAGCTTAAGGTTAATATTGCATGTTAGTTCTTTACAATGCTAAAGAGTAATAGGCGATATTTTTGATATAAGACATTCAATCCTGAATGAAGAGATTCACGGTTATGTGACTCCTGAGGAAGCTAAAGAAAGTTTTAAACCAGAAGCGATTGCTTCTTGGTAAATGTAGCTAGAGACAGGATTGCATATGGAGGGTCAGATGCACAGGCCTGCTGGCTGAATAGTTGGGGGAGTGATCCTAAAAAGGAAGATCCGCATGGCAGGAGGGATAGCCTCTGGTCCAAACAAACTTGCGGCTGATTTCCTACCTATGATACCCTACACCACGTTTTATAGGCACGTAGCTCAGTGGTAGAGCACCACCTTGACATGGTGGTGGTCGGTGGTTCGATCCCACTCGTGCCTACCACGTTTTTTAGCAATAGGTTTGAATATGCCCATTATTACTCTACCTGATCAACGTCAATTGCCATTTGACCATCCTGTGACTGTAGCCACGGTAGTGGCCAGTATAGGCGCGGGTTTAGCCAAGGCAGCCTTAGCCGCCAAAGTAAATGACGTGCTGGTAGATTTAAGTTACACCCTAGAAAAAGACGCTACTTTAAAGGTAATTACGGCTAAAGATCCCGAAGGCTTGGAAGTATTGCGTCATTCTACGGCGCATCTATTAGCCCAAGCGGTCAAACAATTATTTCCCAGCGCGCAAGTCACTATAGGCCCGGTGATTGAAGATGGTTTTTATTACGATTTTGCGTTTGAACGCAGTTTTACCCTGGAAGATTTAGCAGCCATAGAAGCCAAAATGCATGAATTAGCGGCTAAAGACTATGATGTTACGCGGCGCGTCATGGGTCGGGATGAAGCCATCGCTTTTTTTCGCGAAGTGGGTGAAAAATACAAAGCTGAAATTATTGAAGCTATTCCCCCTACAGAAACGTTATCCTTATACCAGCAAGGGGATTTTATCGATTTATGCCGCGGGCCGCATGTACCGAATACCCGTCATTTAAAAGTTTTTAAACTGATGAAATTAGCGGGTGCTTATTGGCGCGGCGATTCCAGCAATGTCATGTTGCAACGTATTTATGGCACCGCTTGGGCAGATGACAAAGCCTTGGCAGCGTATTTATATCGTTTGGAAGAAGCCGAAAAGCGTGATCATCGCAGATTAGGTAAATTATTGGATTTATTTCACACGCAAGAAGAAGCACCCGGTATGGTATTTTGGCACCCTAAGGGTTGGCAATTATATCGTGAGGTTGAAGAGTATATACGCCAAAAATTACGTGAATACGATTATCAGGAAATACGTACGCCGCAAATCGTGGATAAAATTTTGTGGGAGAAATCGGGCCATTGGGAACAATATCGTGCCGAAATGTGGGTAACTTCAACTGAAAATCGCGATTATGCAATTAAACCGATGAGTTGTCCTTTGCACGTACAGGTCTTCAAGCAAGGTTTACACAGTTATCGCGATCTGCCGTTGCGTTTAGCAGAATTCGGTTCTTGCCACCGCAATGAAGCTTCCGGTACTTTGCATGGGCTAATGCGCGTGCGTCATCTAACCCAAGATGACGCGCATTTATTTGTGCGGGAAGATCAAATAGAATCCGAGGCGGTAAAATTATTGGATCTAGTCTATGCGGTGTATCAAGACTTTGGTTTTGAAGACATCCATTGTAGATTGTCCACGCGCCCTGAGAATCGCATTGGGGATGATAGCGTTTGGGATAAAGCGGAAGAGGCTCTGCAACGAGTGTTAAACAACAAGGGTGTTAATTGGACCCTGCAACCCGGCGATGGCGCCTTTTATGGCCCTAAAATCGATTTTAAACTACGGGATTGCCTCGGCCGTGAATGG
>JAJONP010000097.1 GCA_021323555.1 Gammaproteobacteria bacterium
AGACCCTAGCAACAGCCAATGTTTAAACCGCTACAGCTACTGCAACAACAACCCCATTGCAGCCGTAGATCCCAGTGGCTTCAGCTGGTTCAGTGATCTCTGGGATTCCATCCGCGATGCTTTTAAAGATATCTTTCATGGCATTGGGCAAGTATTACGGAATCCTGTTGTCGGACAAATTCTGGAAATTGCGGTAGCAGCTATTGCAGTGGGAACATTAGGACCAGGTGCAACAGCGTTAACTATGTTTGGGCACTTTGCTGGTGCAGCCGCATTTAATGGGGTTGTTAGTTATGCGCAAACAGGTAGTATTGGGCTTGGATTAAAAACAGCAGCATTTACCTTACTGAGCGAATACGCATGGGCGGCGACAGGCGCTAAGCTTGGTGGCGTCCAAAATGAAATTGCGAATCCCGTTAAATCTACGCTAGCACATGGGATGGTTGGTGGGAGTTTAAATGCTATTGAAGGTGGAAGTTTCAAAAATGGTTTCTTAAGTGCTGCAGTTTCAGAAGCATTAACAGGCCCTGTTCAAAGCATCAAAATCAGTGGTGAACAAAATGCTACTATTATGGCACGTGGTTTAGCTTCTGGTGTTGTTGGCGGAACCGTTGCAGCTGCTACCGGGGGTAACTTTGAAAATGGTATGATGACTTCTGCCATGGCAGAAATCTTCAATGCACAAGATAAAGATGGTGAAAGCATTATAGGAAAATGGTTTAATAGTCTGGTAACAACATATGGACCAGCCGCAGAAAACATTGTAGAAGGCCAGCAAGAGCAAGCAGCGCTTCAAAATAAGCTGATACAAGATCATCCGGTAGCAGCTGCAGGTGCTGGATTTGGTATACTAGCCTTACCTTTTGCATTAGGATCGGGAAGTGCTGTATCTCTTTCTGATATTTTGATGCCTAACGGAGAATTAATAGGGGAGGCTGGTAGCGACGAAACAATACGTGAGCTATCAGGAGGAGTTCAAGCAGCAGAGAGCATGCTTCAGAAGCTTACTGACGGGGGTACGTTACTAAATAAGCCAAATTACCCTGGCCAACTTTACTCACTATCTGATGGAGGGTATATAGGATATAGACCAATATCTACTTCTGGACCTCCTACTATTGATATTAATGTCCCTGGCCTAGACAACATTACAAAACTGAAATTTTTAGGATGAGCTAAAATGAATGATTATGCGGATTTAGAAAAAAAAATCTTACAGCTATTATCGGAAGACTGTATTGGTCTCTGGGAGATAATTAGGCTGATAAAAAAAAAGTACCCTGGACTTTCTCCTAAAGATACAAAAGAGATTACTTTGCAATTTATTTTTCAAATGCTTTCTCAAAACATTTTTTATGCAGGTATCCCACAAAAAGATGGCTCATTTGTTTTTTGGGTAGGTAAACCTGATGAATTGACAAAAAAAATTAAAGAATCTTGGGATACTTTAGATAGCGAGCCAAATATTGGAGAGATAGTTTGGTTTGATATAACTAATGTAAAAAGAGATGAGCTAAAACAAAGAATAAACTGATGTCTTAATATTAATAAAAATACAAACCCATATATACAGTTTAATAGATAATTCAATTATATCAATTGATTTGTCTTTAAGCGTGGGATAAACAAAGGAGCAAAGTACTGTGATGCTTATATTACTATAGGCTAAACCAATACCATTCGCTACGGCTTCACCGGCCAAGAAGAAGTCAACGCCAGTGCTATTGATCTCATCTACATGAATGGCAGAATGTATGATTCGCACTTAGGCCGATTCCTAAGCGCCGACCCTGTCATCCAAGACCCTAGCAACAGCCAATGTTTAAACCGCTACAGCTACTGCAACAACAACCCCATTGCAGCAGTAGATCCCAGTGGCTTCAGCTGGTTCAGTGATCTCTGGGATTCCATCCGCGATGCTTTTAAAGATATCTTTCACGGCATTGGGCAAGTATTACGGAATCCTGTTGTCGGACAAATTCTGGAAATTGCTGCCTGTGCATTAGCGGTTGCTATGCCTGCAGCAATGTGGAGTGTCGCTATGTTTGAACACTTTGCTTCTGCTGCAGTATTTAGTGGTGTGGTTAGTTACGCGCAAACGGGTAGCGTTGGGATAGGGTTACGTACCGCAGCATTTACTCTAATGAGCGAATACGCTTGGGCTGAAACCGGTAATGCCCTAGGTGGCGCAAAAGCAGAAGCAGCAAGCCCTGTAAAAGCTTCGTTAGTGCATGGCGCTGTGGGCGGTGGGTTAAACGTTATTGAAGGTGGTAGTTTCAAAAATGGTTTTTTAAGCGCAGCTGCCAGCCAAGCCTTAAGTGGCCCCATTAGTGGCATAGATTCCCAAGGAAAAGGCTGGTCCCCCATCTTCGCCAGAGGCCTTGCCGCAGGCATTGTCGGCGGAACAGTTGCTGCCGCTACCGGAGGCAACTTTGAAAATGGTATGATGACTTCTGCATTTGCACAAATGTTTAATGACGATGGTCCTGAAAACAAAGGAACCAAAGTTGTTGAAGAGCTAGCCGATGGCGCGCTTGATGTTGCTGAAGGTGTTGCGATTGATGTTGTTGGCGTTGCCCTCACTCCAGAAACACTCGGCGCATCAGATGCTATGGATGTTTATGGCACAGCGAAGATTGTTAAAGGCCTGTCGGAGATGGCGGGAGATGCTGCAGAAGAATCATCGGGCAGTATTGCAGAGAGGATAGCTAATGGGCATGCCTTTGATAAACATGTTATTAAGCAGGGAGAATTCCCAGGTATTAATAGCCAAGAAGAATTTGCAGATTATATCCAAAATGTAATGGATAATCCTTCCAGTACGCGTACACTATCGAATGGAAGAACAGCATATTGGGATGAGGGTTCTGGTACCGTAGTAATTCATAATCCTATCGCTCAAGATGCTGGAACAGCGTTTAAACCTACGGGGGGAAGGGAATATTTTGATAGGTTGAAATAAAAATTTTTTAAAGGTAATTTAATATGAAAGCAAAGTACAAGTGTCCTTGTTGTGGTTACTATACCCTAGAGAGCGAGCCACCCGGTTCTTATAGTCTTTGCCCGGTCTGTTTTTGGGAGGATGATGGCGTTCAGTTTGAAGATGCGGATTATTGTGGCGGCTCAAATAGAGTAAGCTTAAATAAAGCGCGTAAAAATTTTTTAAAATATGGGGCTTGTGATGAAGAGGCGGTACCCTATGTACGAAGTCCCTTACCTTGTGAAATACCACAGTAAATGTTCTAAAATTGAATGCCGTGATTATTGATTTTAATTATGTGTTCGTAATTTTAAGATGCCGTCATAAATTTATTGGAAGTTGTTAAATTAATAAGTAAGAAAAATAGGATTTATATTGGTAAGGGAAGTTAATTAAAGTATAATAAAAATAAAAACATATTGGAGAAATTATGGACGTAATACAGTTTCTTGAAAGGCTTGCTCAAACACCATATCATTTAATGGATTCAGCCATATTAATGGGGGATAAAAGTATCCAAAATATTCTCCAAGATAAAAACCCTGAAAAGTTAAAAATTTTTTTGCAAAATAGTAATGTTGATTGTGATGCAAATAGAGTTTTTGATTTTTTTCCTGATGCAAATAAAGTCTTTCGGTTTATAAAGCAATGTGAAGACTTATGATAGATCTCCAGCTAACGCTAGTGGGAGTGGGGATTAAATTCCTTTCTCATCTTACAACCGAAGCTAAGGTGTATATAGAGAAATCCAAAAAAGTACTTTATCTATTAAATGATCCAGCAATGGAAGCGTGGATTCATAAGCAAAATATAAATGCTGAAAGTTTGGGCCCGCTTTATAAGAAGCATTTGCTGAGAAGTAAAAGTTATCAGGCAATTTCAGAATATATTATAAAATGTTTAATGGAAGAGAAAGACCTGTGCGTAGTCTTTTATGGACATCCATCAGTTTTTGCAGAACCAGGACTAGATGCTATAAAAAAAGCGGATGGCCTTGGAATAAGAACAAGAATACTACCGGGGATTTCGGCAGAAGATTGTTTATTTGCAGATTTGAAAATAGACCCGGGTTCGTCTGGTTGCCAGTCATTTGAGACAACAGATTTTTTAGTTAGACAGCGTAGGTTTGATCCCTCAAGTCACTTGATCCTCTGGCAAGTTGGTATTATAGGAAATTTGGGCCATACTCAAGTCATCGATAATGAATTTGGTGCTACGGTTTTAAAAGAATATCTTTCAAAGTGGTATCCTCTGGACCATATGGTAATACTCTACGAGGCATCACAATACCCAAGTTTTGAACCAGTTATCCGCAATATAAAATTAGAGCAATTACCCAAAGAGAAGTATACAAGCCTAACTACTTTATATATTCCGCCTTATGGCGAGGCTTTATTAGATGGCTCAATGTTACAGTTGTTAAAATTAGTATGATGTTCTGAGGAATAACACTACTCGTCTATGGAAAAAATACCTTTATATATTAAAAACTATTTAAAAAGCTTCACAGGGCTGCCCCAAGAGAGTTGGCCAGGAATCCTCTTATGTTTTTTCGAGTCATTTGTTGGCGGAGTTTGCTCGTTCCTTACTCTTTATTTTGTAAATACGTTACATGTCCGAGTGCCTGTTGTTGGCTTAATGCTTTCTGCTTATGGCATTGGGCGGATTTTAGGTGGTGTTCTAGCGGGAAGGGTAATTGACCTGGTCTCAATCAAATTTATATTAATTTTTAGTCTTTTTCTTGAGGGAATATGTTTTATATTGTTATCTTATAACACTAATGTACATATTTTAATAATTGACTTGTTCTTCTTAGGGTTGGCGATTTATGGTTTTCTAACAGCCAATAACTTATGGGTTGTTGAGCTATGTGGGAATAGTGAAGTTGAAAGATTAAAGAGCATTAATTTGCTATATACATGTTCAAACTTAGGCTTAGGTTTGGCGGTTTTATTTTTCGGAGTAATGGCATGGGTTGGCTTTCAATGTATATTCTTTTTTTCTGGCTTTTTATTCCTTGTTATTTCTATATGGCTTTTATTTTTTAATAAATTAAATTTTCATACGAAAAATATTATTATTACAGATACTAATTGTCAGGTAGAGAATAAAGAGAAAAAAACCAATATTATTTTATTCCTTGCCTTTGCGTGCTTATTCTTTGCAAGTCTCGTCGTAGTACAGCAAAACGTAACATTTCTTGTTTATTTACAGGAAAGGTTTCATATTATTAGCTATAAAGAAATTAGCTATCTTGTTGCATTAAACCCAATTTTAATTATTTTATTTCAGACGCCACTCGTCACTTACTTGGGAAAATATAATAAAGTTCTATTAATGGGGATAGGTATCCTTTTCATGGGTAGTGCTTTTCTTTTTTTAAATATATCCGATAATATTGGTTGCGCAATAGTGGCTTGTATCATTTACACTTTTGGTGAGATGATTTTTTTCACTATCGTTCAATTTGTTATTTATGAAAATACATCTGCCCATAGGAAAGGCACAGGCTTCGGCTTATATAGAACAGTTTATGCTTTTGGTGCTGTAGTAGGACCGGCATTAGGGGCTAATATTTATCATCATTTTGGAGGTGACATTCTTTGGAATATTAGTGCTTCAGTGAGTATTCTTTTGTTTGCTGCTTGTATATATTATTCTCAACAATATACTTTGAACAGGTCAAAGATTTAACTTGATTTAACCTTTTCCATGCTGATGCAGCCCCGAACAAATCGGGCATCACTAGCAAATTTTGCTTCATTTGTAGTTAGAGCGCTTGAAGCTACATAGCTAAACCTTTTATCTAACTTCTCAAGTTTGCAACTTGGTTGGATAATCTTATGTAAATCCGGTTCATTATGAAAATAGTTAAAAACTACATTCTTAGCGATGTTTTGTATTTTTGTTCCTTCGCATAGGCGGTTGTTAGTAGCAAGTTCTGCTTGAAATTCTGTAACAATATGTGCAATTTCTCGAAGCTCATAAAGAGTACTAGCTCCTCGGCGTGTTTTTGGAGAAAAGACATGCGTAGCCGGATAGTGTAAGCTATAGTAGATGGGCAAACGAGTGTTTTCTAAATTGAAGCAACCTGGCTGGATTATTGAAGGAATGTATTTTTTTAAGCCATAAGATTGAATAAAAACCTTTTGCAAAAAATCTAATGGTAATAAAGAATCATCGTGTGCAGGCTGATAACCAATAGATGCGCCGGTTGCGATTGAAAATAAATATTGCGCGGTATCAGCAAAATAAGGGCTGGCTTTTAGCCCGCGTTTTTTTTGTATTACAGAGAAAATAAAATCATAATGAGGATAAAGCAAATCCTCTTGAAAAAAATCCCATGCTTGTTCATGTAAATATAATTTCAACTTGGCCCAGCTAGGATCTTTAGTTAGTTTATTAACCCAGCTTTCTGAAAAATAAATAATACAGCTTCGCCAATCACAATTTAAAATTTTATTATTAGCCAGCTCTTGGAATACTTGCCAATGCTTATATAATGATTTCGGTACAGGCGTCCTTAAGTTATAATCGCGTTGCAAATTAGCATAGTGGGTAGCACACTCAATACTTGGAAGCATAAAAGTAGAGCGGCAACCAGAAGTTATTGCATAAACACTATTAGGTAAAGATTCAGGCTGTTTTTCTCTAGGCTTTAAATTATTTAAGAAAGATAAAATCATGCCTGGTTTATAAATTGTTTTGGGTATTGAAATAGATTCTTCTGCAAAATCAATAAAAAGTTCAAGATTTCTATCTAATACCATACCAAGGGGTAAATCCAGTTTTCCATATCCAAGATCTCTAGCCACGTCTTTAGGAAGTGCTGGGTCTGTCAATCTTAGAAATGATCCGTCATTTAAGTGTAGAAATGGACTTTCGGTGTCGGCAATGAAGGTGCCATAAGGATAGTAGGCTAAGTAAAGTGGAAAATCTTTACCTGGATCTATTTCATCAACGATTTTAGCAAACCCTGGCGCAACAGCGGCTATTCTTTTACGAATGTTTTTCCAATAGACTTTCACTAAGCCTTTTCCTTCGTCAATTTCTGTGACCATAGCTGCACCTTTTTTCCATAAGTCATTACACACTAACATAATTTATTATGAAAATATAGCCATAAAATAAGAGTTAAAAATTATAAATAAATTTTTCCTATAAAATTAGTTAATCAAATTTTTCAAATAGTTATAAGCTACCACTTTATTTTTATTCGTGTTTTAATTTAAGTAAGAGAGGTATTGCTATAAATTTTCATCTAATCTTAAAGGAGGTTTATTATGTACATAGAAAACTGTCACTACGCAGCACTCGATTTCAGCAATTTCTACGCCGTAGAACTACTTCACACTATCTATCAAGAAATTGATCCACCGCAAGCTAGAATTAGTTGCCTTGAGAAAAAGCTCAAATCTAAGCGAGTGCTCT
>JAJONP010000098.1 GCA_021323555.1 Gammaproteobacteria bacterium
AACTGTCTTGAGATTAGACGCGCTTTTTGCATCGTAATTCACCAAATTAAATCTACCTTATAGCTTTTTGATAATGCCATTTTATTTGGTGGATTACGATGCAAAAAGCGCGTCTAATCCACCCTACATCACTTCGCAGTTCTATAACATTCGGTACTATTTTCGCTGTGTTGTCTCCCACTGATCTTACAAATAAATCCCACTATCCTTGCACTGTTGCTGGGCATCATAAAGGTAGGGTCTCATATTCTCAAGTTTTTTCTATTATCACTCGTGACACCCTACATCACTTCGCAGTTCTATAACATTCGGTACCATTTTCGCTGTGTTGTCTCCCACTGATCTTACAAATAAATCTCACTATCTATCCTTGCACTGTTGCTGGGCATCATAAAGCGGGATTGCAGTATTCTCAAGTCTTTTTTATTAAAACTTCTTCTCGGCAGCTATTCTTGTACTCCAATTTTCGGAATCAAAATACATATTGAACTTGTATTCAGATTTATTATTGCGTTTTAATTGCTTATGTTCAAATATTAAATTATCATAAGCCTAGTCAGTCTAGTCTTTTTATATAAAATTTGAGGTGACAAATGAAAAGTTGGCAACTTCAGGAAGCAAAAGCGCATTTTAGTCGAGTTATCCAAGAAGCTATTATTCATGGGCCACAAGAAATTTCCCTGCGGGGTAAACCTACGGCAATTATTATATCTACAAAAGAATATCATAAATTACTCGAACCAAAATCGTCTTTCGTAGAATTTATGCAACAATCGCCTTTGCGAGGAATTAAAATTCGCTTAAAACGTGACAAATCATTGGCTCGGAAAATAATATTATGAGTTATTTATTAGATACAAATGTTATCTCTGAACTCACTCGTCAAAAACCTCATGCGCATGTTTTAAAATGGTTTGAAAACATATCAGATAGCTCTCTTTATATTAGCGTCTTGAGTATAGGCGAAATTCGGAGAGGCATTGAAGAAGTAAAAGATCAAAAGCATAAAGAAAAATTGCGGATATGGCTAGAAGTAAAATTACCCACATGGTTTTCAGAACGTATTTTAATTGTTGATCATTCTATAGCTGGTCGATGGGGACGTCTGTTAGCTTCTACAAAACGATCTATACCCGTGGTTGACAGCCTAATTGCAGCTACTGCATTGCATTATGATTTGCGCTTGGTCACTCGAAATGAGCGTGATTTTCAGTATCCAACCCTACAGGTCATTAACCCTTGGAATCTCTAAAAATAAAAGTCTAGCTATTTTTTTATTAATTGATTGCATCCTTGTCACTTCTATCCTCTTGTTTGTTAAATGAAATGAAAATCCTCAGAAAGTTCACAATATAAACTAAAATAAAATATCAGTTTTCTAAAGATACAGCGCGTATCCTTCTTTCTTATTACCTAAAATTGTCTTATTAATCATCGGTTTGTATATATTAATATCTATTTTTAATTATTAGCTTTATTTTTAATCTTCTATTCTGGTATCATTTCGCTCTATTATTAAAAAATAGTCCTAATAAAGGACAAAATGAAACGAGTGAGGGGTTAACAGATGCCTTGTAAAACAAGAAATTCCGTGCGAAAAAAAAATGGTATTCCTTTAGTTCAAAAGAGAGAATTTGGTCAAAAAGGTTATGCAAAAAAGGGAAATCCTGATGGGCTGTGGGGAATGCGTACTGCTCATTTTACAGAAGTTGTTACTGAAACAGGTGAAACAGTTGCGCTAAAAACAGATGCAGTAATCAATCCTAAGAAAATTCATCTAAAAAATTCCACTCAACTAGAACCCTTAGAAAAAAATTATTATAAAAAAATTAGAGGAATATCCTCTAATCGGCGCACCATTATTACAGAGCGCTCTATCAATGGATCGCCACTGAAAGGACATACCCCTACTAAAAAAACGCCTATGTATGCTCATAGTACGTATGGTTTCGTGACTTTTTTGACTAACAAAAAGATATCTTCACATACAAGAATCACTGCAGAAAAAGTAGATGAATCCTTTTTTGAATCTCCTGAATATAAGTCTGCGCCTGAGGTGACAGAATCTACGAAAAAGCAATCTTTTGCTTTCTATCCCAATACACATCGCTCACAACAGCCTCGTCCTTCACTAAACGCTACAATGCGTATCTCAGCTGCGAAATATACTCGTGCAACGGGGCTGATTAAAGAAGATGAAGAGGACAAAGAAAATAAATTACCTCCTGATGAGTGGAATCATTTAAAGCCACATAGTCTTGGAGGAAATAAGAAAAAAAATAAAAAAGAGAGAAAAATTCATCTCATTAGCAACGTCGTTGCGTGTTCGCGTGATGCAAATAGTCAGGAGACGCGATTCGGAAGCCTGGCCAAAAAACTTGCTAAGTCTTTTCAAGAAATAAAAGTGGATGTAGAGGCATCGCTAATACCAGAAACACATGTTGCTAAGCATATTGAGTATACTATTAATCACGAATCCTTTTCTTTATTCGGAAAAATTGAAAACACACCAGTGACTCCTCATGTCATAGAGAAAGAATATTTTTCATGTTTTCGCGAAGCATTAGAGGAAACATTGCAGCCTAATTCTACTCCTTAGGAGATAACCAATAAGCACGATGCTCCGACCGATGTAAAACAGGCTTCGAAATAGAATTTTGTCTGGCGTTTATTTTAAATTGAATAGCGCCAGCATGTACGGTGTCATAGGCTGCAACGCCTAAGGTATGATATTTTTCCACTACAGACGGAGTGGGGAAATGATAACGGTTTCGATAACCCACAGGGAATAGTACGATAGAAGGATTAACAGCATGAATAAATTCATCCACGGCTGAAGTTTTGCTACCATGATGCGGTGCTACTAGAATATCAGCCGCTAATTTGTCGCTTGAAAAATTCACTAGATAATATTCGGCTAATTTTTCAATATCTCCTGTCAATAAAATATGTCGTTGACCGCTTGTGATGCGTAATACGCAAGAACTATTATTATCTAAACCTAATTTCTCGACAGGCGGGTAGAGAAATTCAAATTGCACATGGTCCCATTCCCAATGCTGAACGTTGGTATTTGTTTAAGAATCGCAAACGCACCTCCAATATGATCGTTATCACCGTGACTAATGACTAATTTATCTAAATGATGAATACCGAATGTCCGTAAAAAGGGAACGACCACTGTATTTCCCATATCATTATTTTCACTGAAACGCGCGCCTGCATCAAAAACTAATGTGTGATGCTGCGTTTGCACAACTGCCGCTAATCCTTGCCCCACATCCAGTAATGTAAACCAGACATCGCCTGTATTTGGATAGTCAGGTTTATACAATAACAAAGGTAAAACCCAAAGGATTCCAAGGTATCGCCCAGGAAAACCCGCAGGCGCTAATAAAATAATCATTCCTACACACGCCATTACAATATAACTCACATGAGGGATGGTTTGATACCAGGAACCCCAGGAAATATGTGAAAGATAGGTGAGTATTCCCCATAATACAGTTAATATTTTATCGGCTACTAATAAAATCAATCCGCCTGTTTTTGCTGAAAATAATAATAAAAAGCAGCCTAATAAAGTCAGTGGCACAACTAAAAAACCAACCCAGGGGATAGCAATACTGTTTGCGATGAAAGAAACCCATGAACATTGCTGAAAAAGCCAGATACTGAGAGGAATTAACCCCAATGCAATCACCCATTGGATGCGGCCGTGTTTCCACCATAACCCTTTTGGAGCTAATCGACCATGCATGCCATAAATGATGAGCGCTACAGAGGCAAATGAGAGCCAAATACTTTCTGTCAACACAGTGAGTGGATTCAGCAATAAAACACCGAGCAAAGCAATACCCAAGACTTGCCAAGGCATTATTTTTCGACGCAAAAGTAATAGCAATAAAAAAAGAGATAACATCATGCAGGCACGTTGCGTTGGAATAGAAAATCCTGCCATGGTGCTGTAAATAAGCGCCATGATTAATGCTGCAATAGCACCTGCTTGTTGAGCAGGTATCTTTAACGGTAACCTTTTATGACGCCGCCACCCCCATGAAAAAAGAGTATAGGTCAATGTTGCCATGAGCCCTATATGTAATCCTGCAATCGCCATTAAATGATTAGTGCCTGTATTCCTTAATATTTGCCACTCATCAAAAGGAATGGCATGGCGCTCGCCAATTGCAAGTGCTGTAATCCAGGGAGATGTCTGTGTTGGTTTTAGATTTTTTTTGATCGCATCGCGAAAATATTCTCTCATTCGACCGATGGGAGAGTGATACCAGGCATCCTGTAACAGAATAGAATTTGTTTTTCCTGAAAGGACTGCGCCCGTTGCACGAATACCTTCAACGAAGCTCCAGGTTTCATGATCAAATCCCCCACGATTCATTTGACCATGGATTTTTTTAAGAGAAGTTGTTAATTGCCATTTTTCACCTATACGTAAGGCAGGATGGGGATTTTGCCAAGACAAATGAATCAAGCCGTTGGCTCGCTTTTTTTTGCCTCCGAGAGAATTTTCTGATTTTATCGTTTTGAGTGAAAATAAAAACGTGGTTTGATAAGTGTCTACTGTAGGAATGCTTGCAATATAGCCCGTGAGCGTGAGCGGCTTTCCTGTGAATGTCTCTGGTAAAACCCAAGCTAATTGATGATGCGCATAAAAGAGTGTCCATGAGAAACCTAAAGCCAGCGCGATAATTAAAATAATAAAATTCGATAATTTTTTTCTAAAAAAGATAAGTATAAAAATAAATAACAAAATGATTCCTACCCAACTTTTATCGGGTAAATGGGAAAAATGTTGCAACGCAATAACACCGCACAAAAAAGCGAGAGAAAATAAAGGCATGAGTGATCCAGAAATTTATGATTAGATTAAGAAAGTAAGTGTAAGTAATGTGGATTAGACGGGTTTTTTGCGAGGGAAGAAAGTGAGGGAATGATATACATTTAATTTCATTAAAACAGGGATTCGCAAAATACCACAACCATTTTATTTTAGCTATAAGGCACAACAATGACTTTCGTTCCAATATGCGCAAATTGATTTACCATCCACTCTGCATCAGGGAGGCGCATACGAACACACCCATGGCTAATATTATCTTCAACAACAATATCGTCAGGTGAACCATGCAATGCTTGCCCTTCATTAAAGAACATGCAATTTGGCATTAAACCACCGCCATTCGGTTTGGGATATTTTTTGGAATAACAATCTTCACCGCCAATCGATGTAATATGAAACGTTCCTGAAGCTGTGCGGCAATCTATTTCATCTGCATCAGGCGGACAAACTGTACCGCCCGCCGTGGCAATACCTGCACGAACCAAATGGCCATCTGGCGCATATGCACCCCACGCGTGTACATTAGGATCGACAAGAACAACTTTCCTATTGTGAGTCTCTATCTGCTGCGGAAGCCTATCGGCATAATTAGGGCCAGATTGATTAGGCGATTGCATACTCACACAAGACGTCAGTAAAAATAAAATTGAAACCGCTGCAATAAATTCCCATAAATAATGTAAATAGCACATAAGCCATACCCCTTTATTGCTAACTATATTTTCAGTATAGGCTACTTTGGGGCTGATTTTACCAATATGCCTGTTTTTATTGATTTTTTTTAAATCTGAAATATAATATGTGATTTAAAAATTAACATTACTACAACGAGGAATAATTCATGTACGGTTCATTCTATAACCCCCCTCTTCAAAAGCCATTATTCCAATCGCTTGAATTGGTGCAAAAGCTATTTGGAAATGGAGTAGTACAACGTTGCAATACAATACGCGTGCTAGCAAGTCGTCCAGATAAATCTTGGGTGAGTTTGCTAGAAGCGAGAAGCCCATCAGAAGATCCGGAAGAAGAAAAATACGAGTCAGATCCTTCAGTCGAGCAGAATTCTGCAAGAGTGATGGCGGCCATGATACCTTTTTTGTGTGAAGCAATGAATTCACACGCAGAATCAGGCGACAGAGACAAACTTCAAGAAGCCCTGGCTTCTTTTAAAAAAGTCATTGCTCGATTAAAATCAGCGCAGGCAAAGGAAGTAGAAAATCATTTAGGATACCAGGCAGGGAATGCATTCATGAATATGTTTATGTTGGGTTGGATCACGCGAAACATAGCATTACAGATAGGGAAAAGTTGTGTAACAGGTCAATCTGATCCTTTTCATGACTCACAGATGAAAACATGTATAAACTATAGCGATGACATTATAATCGCAATAGAAAATGAGCTATTAAAGCAGGCACAAGCTGCTCCCGCTCAGATGAACATGACTTGAGAGGGTTAATTTTTTTATATTTAATTATAGTGATATTACGAGGAGTAGTTAATATGAGCCATACTAGAATTAACAACAGCGATCAACCCAATTACGCTACATTTCCTGGAGCGCTTATGCCTCCTCCGCGCAGGAGATTTCATTCACCTCACTTAATACAAGATAAATTTGGTAATGACATCATACAAAATTGCGAAGAAATGCAGAATATCGCACGCCACCTCAATCAATTTTGGAAAAAACCACCTGAAAAAGAGAATGCACTGCAGGAAGAGAGCAAATCAACTTTTGCTGATGAAATGATAACAGCGTTGGATTCATTGTGCGAGGAAATGGATTCGTATTTATTAACGGGAAATACAGATGAATTAAAGAAAAAGTTGATGCCTTTTAACGAAAAAGTCGATCTCTTAAATAATAAATTACAGGCACTTAAAGCAATAGAAGCTTATGCACGGCCAACGAGGGCGGCCACAAATGTTATACTTAGTACCCTTGGAGTAGGTTCACTTTTAAGTGGATTTGGGACATTTTGTGGCATGGGAATGAGAGGGTTAATAAGCGGACAAGGTTGTGATATAAGTAACAGTGCTTCTACTATTAGAAAAGAAATATGGTTACAGAGAGCGGTTGACTGCGGTAACAACATTATCATTCCAATAGAGATAGAGGCATGCCTGCCAAGCCAACCACCACAAAATGCTGCTGCTTTATCTCCAGATTTATTTAGATAAACTTTAGGGGTGCGATGTAATTGCAATAATCGTAATATCTTTTTTTTCTGGCCCATAATGCCAAAAAATACGATAAGCAGCAGGTGTATTATTTTCAGCATACGCTTCGAATATGTCTTCATTACGAACTGCTTTAAGTCTTTTTTTTTTAAAATTGGTAGTTTTTTCCAAAGCATTCAAATCATCATTGGCTTGGTCTGTAAATAACAAATGATACGACATATTTCTTATTCTTTGGCTTTAACGTAATGAGAAAAACTGCCCCTACTTTTTACCCGCCCCGTAGCAGAATCTTCTAATCCTTTTTTTACTTGATTTAAAGCCATTTTGTCACTAAAAAGCCATTTTTCTTGAGCAGATATTTCCACATAAGGCACTAAAATAATGCGATTATATTTATCTTTTTTAACAGCAAAACTACTAATGCCCTCGGCTAAATTTCCTAATAAAATACGCCCTTTTGCATCAGGTCTCACTGTCTTCAATACTTCTGTTCTCATGGCGGCAAGCCTCTATAAAAACTTTCATTATTTAGTATAGTGTAGTGGTGGGATTTAAACAAAGTGGGAAATACGAATAGTGGGAAAGTATATATAAAGTCCTGTCATTATAAATGCCAATTTGACATATCTCTCTTCAAATTAAGGGTACATCAGATGAATAAAGCGTCCATCCACAGAGCTTATAAAGCAGCCGAGCACCCACATTAGCGTCCCATTCGGATGCCTGTCCAGGCGCCACTTCATTGAGATCAAAACCGATGATTTTACGTCCGGATTGGATAACTTTTTTAATTAGATAAAATACTTCTTTTAAATCTAATCCGCCGGGCACAGGGGTGCCTGTGTGTGGACAAAAACGAGGGTCTAAGCCATCAATGTCAAAAGAGACATACACTTCTTGCGGTAAATGCTGAATAATTTCGTCACATAACACTGCCCAAGACTCGCCTTGCATTTTTCTTTCAGAGAGTGTGTTATCAAAAAAAGTCGTGATTTTTTCTTTGTGATGATGAATAAAATTAAATTCTTCTTCACAAAAATCTCGAATGCCGACTTGCACTAATCGCGTTAATTTTGTTTGAGTTATCACATTATACATAATAGAAGCATGAGAATAGGTAAAACCTTCAAACGCTTCTCGCAGATCGGCATGTGCATCAAAATGCAGGATCCCCATCTGGGGATATTTTTCTAAAAATGCCTGGATAGCGCCGAAAGGCACGGAATGATCACCCCCAATAATACCTACACGTTTGCCTTGTGCTAAAAGCGTTTGAGTCGCTTTATAAACAAATTTATTTAATTGAATACTATATTGATTGACTGTAGAAAGTTCTTTAACAGAACCATTACCTGAGACAATAATTTTTTTGGCTAATTGACTCGCTTCTTCATTCCATTTTTTAACATCAGAGGATTCGTCTAAGAGAGCAATGCCTGCTTCAAAAAAATTGCCTAGCTCCAAATCAAATAAATCAATCTGCTTACTGGCTTTTAAAATAGCGCTGGGGCCTTTTGCAGTTCCTCTGCCATATGAAGTCGTCACTTCCCAGGGCACAGGTAAAAGCACCATTTCAGATTCTTCAACTGTAAAAGGCAATCCAAAAATGCCTGAATCTTGAGAAGCCGCCGCATTGGCATCGAAATCTTTCATATTAATCCTCGAAATACGTATACCCTTGCAAGCCTTTTGTTAAATCTGTTAAATAATCTTCTCGATGGGCTTCACTCAAAACAGATTTTTCTAATTGCTCGCGATAAGAACGAATGAGCTGATTGCGATTAAAGTTCACGTAACCTAATGCAGATTCGACTGTGTCACCTTCAATCGCTTGCGTTAGCTTGTACCCGCCATCTTCTGTTAAATCGACATGGACTGAGTGTGTGTCTCCAAATAAATTATGTAGATCACCTAAAATTTCTTGATAGGCTCCTACCATAAATATACCCAGTAAATAAGGCTCTGCAGGATCGTGTGGCAGTAATGACAGCGTGCTATCAAGACCATAATTATTGACATAATAATCAATGCGCCCATCAGAATCACAGGTAATATCATGCACAATACCACGCTCGGTCGGCTTTTTATCTAAGCCAGATAATGGCAGGATGGGAAACACTTGATCAATTGCCCATGAATCAGGCAGCGATTGGAAAATCGAGAAATTACAGAAAAATTTCACTGCCAACTTTTCATGTAACTCATCAATGACTTCGCGATGCGCACGTATTGCGGGCTTCAAATAACCACGTACTTTTGCACAAGTGGCATAATAGATTTGTTCTGCATAGGCACGTTTTTTTAAATCAATTAACCCATGGGAAAACATAGTCTGTGCTTCTGAATTCCAAAGACACACATCATGATACGCTTCTAACGCAGTACTTTCAGATAAATTCAAATAACCTTCCCATAAATTTTTAATAAATGGGATTTCGTTTTCTTCAGGCGCAACTAAATGAGTAAGATCACACGCTTCTTCGGTTGCAATTACGTTAGTGATTAACATGGCATGATGCGCTGTGATGGCGCGCCCAGATTCCGTAATAATTTCAGGATGAGGCAAATTGTGCTGTTGACATATTTCAGCCAGTACGTAGACAATATTATTCGCATATTCTTGTACGCTGTAATTCATAGAACAATGGCTGCGTGAACGAGTGCCCTCGTAATCTACGCCGAGGCCACCACCTACATCGACCATTGTAATAGGTGCGCCTAACGCGTTTAATGCTGCAAAATAACGCGCGCATTCACGTATCCCACTGTGAATATGGGCAATATTGGCAATTTGCGAGCCTAAATTAAAATGCATGGCACGCAATAAGTGTAATTGCTTTCTTTCGCGTAATAATTCAATCACACGCAAAACTTGTGTCGCTGAAAAACCAAATTTGGCTTTTTCGCCACTGGTATTTTGCCATTTTCCAGCACCAATAGACGCCAGGCGAACGCGAATACCAATGCAAGGCTCTACATTTAATTTTTCTGCTTCTTCTAAGACTAAAAATAATTCTGATTGTTTTTCGAGAATAATACAGACACGATGTCCCAGCTTCTGACCAATCAGTGCCAGGCGAATATATTCACGATCTTTATAACCATTGCAAATAATCACAGAATCAGGATGGGCAGAAAGCGCTAAAGTCGCTAATAATTCGGGTTTGCTGCCTGTTTCTAAACCGACTCGCGTTTTTGAATTATCTAAAATCGCTTCAACGACACGGCGTTGCTGATTCACTTTAATAGGATAAACACAGGTAAA
>JAJONP010000099.1 GCA_021323555.1 Gammaproteobacteria bacterium
ATTTTTGAGTGATATTTTCTGCATGACCGCCTGCTAAAATGATTAGCTCTGAAAACAACCTCAAAGGATAGTAATAAAACGCATACAGACTTGCACGCACACAAGAAAATCACGCGCAAGCCAGTTGCCTACACGATTACTTGCATGTTTCAAACAGTTCTTTCAGCAACTTCTCTACTTTTTCTTTTTCCTTAATGGATTTTTTACGCAAAGGATCAACCACATTGATTACTGCTTGTATAAAATCATCGAAATATCTTGGCGATCCAATAAATCGAAAAGCACTTATGGCATCGCAAACCGTCTCTGCGACTAGCTGTGATATGTGATCAAACTCCTCCATATGTTGCGTAAAATCATCGCTGAAACTTAAAAAAGCACATAAATACTTTTCACAAGATTGCTTTTGGTTCCCTCTAACCAGCATGGCTGTTAGACTGAGCCCTACTACCATAGAAAATTGCCAACGGTAATGTTCATGGAAGTCCGCAGATTTCTTTCCAATATGTTGCCTGGTAACCTCCTCTAAAGCCGCCTTGATCAGATAAGAAAGAGGCATAACTAGATTGCTTGCACACACTGAAATGGTTATACTTTTATTGGTCATAACTTGATCTCCGATTAGATTGAGTTTTGATTTGTAATTAGTACCAAAATGAGGAAGGCATCCTCATTTTGGTGCGTTTTTTAAAATTTACATGAACAAAATAACTTTTATGTATAACTATGTCAATACATTGTTACAACAAAATTATTTATGACGTCCAACTTATTGGTTTAATTTAATGAGGTCTATAATTTCACTCACGTCTTTTTTGCTAGCATCCAGTATGATCAGTTCAATAATTGTTCCCATTGGAATTTTTATAGCGGATTTCTTATTAATCTTATCTGTTATTTCACGTAAGGCTTCTATCACTTCAATGCGTAACCTAAAAGTTTGAAGCTTTCTTTTTTTTTCTTTTATTAATGGATCATTATTTATTTTTTTCAAAACTGCTCTCCCTATCCTACTTTGAAAATCTATTGATCTTTTTGAAATTAAAAATTTTATCCATAAAATAATATCATACTCATGGCTTTTATTATTTAAAAATCATGATGTGAGGTTAGCTTTTAAATATACCTTCTTTTTCTATGACAGATTGCATGTAATAACCAAATAGTACGCGCTTAATAGGATCGGTCATTCCATAGGATTGATATTGTATCTTTAAATGACGCGGAAGTATTTTGTGCAAAATTTCTTGTTTTCCTTCCTTTGAAAGTGAATCCTCCCAAATAATAAATTTCTCTTCTAAAACAGCTTGTTTCCTTTTTTCTACTCTTTCAGCCATGAGCTTGATTGTTTTTTCTTGCTCATTACAATAGCTCTCAGAAATGTATCGATGGCCTGTTCTTAAAATACCCATCAAAAAATTTAGTTTGCTTGTTTTGATAGGCGGTAATTTGTTGTTGTCTATGTCATAACTAAATTCTATTAACGATTCTTCAACCTCCGAAGCGGAGATATTACCTAAGGAGGCCAACTGTTTAATCTGTGTTTGTGTAAAGCCTAATCGCGCATAAGAAGTTATATCAAAATTCCACTCACCATTTAAGCTAGTAGTAGTTTCTTTTAATTTTAAAAAACTACTACTACTAGAAGATGTTGGTTCCCTATCCGCTTCCTTATTGGTTACTAATTGATTACTAATGGCGGTTACTAATCCGCTTACTAATTGGTTACTAACTGATGGATTTCTTTTCTCTTTTAATATAGCTTCTCTAATCTCTTGAGTAATAGAAAAAGAAGAAAAACCGCCCTGACCTCTCTGTCCAGTTTCTCTCTTTAAAAGACCTTTTTTAATTAATCGTTGGATAGCTGTTTTTACAGTATGAGAAGTAGTATTTGTTATGGTTCTTAATATTTCATTCGTTATAAATCCTGAAATTAATTTTCCTCTATAAATGCAGTCTTCAACAATATAAAAAAGTATCTTTCTTTGGTGGCCACTTATCTTTGAAACTATAGATTGTGTGGTTACTAATCCGCTTACTAATTGGTTACTAATTGGTTCCTTATTGCGGTTACTAATCCGCTTACTAATTGGTTCCTTATCTATTTTTTTAGTCACATTATTTTTATATGATTGATTACTAATTGATTCCTTATTGATTACCAATTGGTTACTAATATCGGTTACTAATTGGTTACTAATTAATGGCAATTTGTGACTAATTTCAATGTTTTTTATTTGTTCTGTTTGAGCGATAAAGTACGGCCTATCATCCGTGGCTATACTTGGTGGTTTTCGAATAATTTTTATTTTTTCACTTTTATCTTTTGTTTTTTTTAGAATTTCGTCTAAGTTTGCCATTCTTAAACCTTCCTTATTTTTATGGCTATAAGGTTGTTTGTTTAGTGTCTTTCCAGAGATTGATACCTAATATTTCTTTTGTAAATTGGTCAATGTCTTCTCGGATGGTGGATTTTTTAGATAGATCAAAAATAGATTTTGAATCAAATATGGCGTTTCTCATGGAAGCGTCAATGCGGCATACTACAGGTAAAATTTTGCTAAGCATGTCTGTGCGTTTTGTTAATTCATGCATATAAATAGCGCCAAGACGTTCTCTTGCATCGTATTTATTCCATACTATTCGATAGTCAAAACTGAGCTTAAAGTCTTTTTTTACTCGATTAAGTTCAGAAATTGTATAATCTAAGCCATCCATAGCATAAGGATCAGGATTAATAGGCACTACTATCAAATCTGATGCACAAGTTGCTGCTGTATTTATTTTATTAATGGCTGGTGGGCAATCAATAATGATTAAGTCATAATTATTGCGAACTGTAGCTATAGTGTCTTTCAGTAAATCCTTTAGATTAGCAGAGGATTGAGTTAATTCAGTATCTAGCCTTGAATTATTTAAGTTTGAGGGGATAATATGCAGACTATCAGCTAGTTTAACGATAGAATTTTCAACAGGTATTTTATCTCTAAATAAGTTAAGCCATACAGGTTTATCTCTAGCTTCAATGCTGAATGAACGTGTTAAATTGGCTTGTTGGTCTAAGTCAATGGCAAGTATTCTAGCGCCATAATGACTTGCTCTGACAGCAAGACAAAAAGATAAAGAAGTTTTTCCAACACCGCCTTTTACTATCTGGAAGGAAATAATTGTTTTTGGATATTCAAAACCTCTTTCTTCAAATAGCTTTCTTATACCTTCTGAAGAAATTATCTTTCTTCGATTATTTGTTAGTTGTGTTTGGATATTATGTGTTTTAAGAGCCTTGTATACGCCTTGGACGGTGATACCCCCTAAACAATCAGATAATTCTTTAGGAGTTATAGTTTCTTTAAATTGTTCCATATTTTAAAATACTCCATTGCGGTTTAATATAATTTAACTTTATACATAATAAATGAAACTACCATAATATCAACTGATTATTGAAACTTATTGTTTAGTACTGTTCTACGTGAAACTCTCTTACTATTCTCTAAGCACTCTCTGTTGAATTTTTTTCTGACAAGAAAAAATTCAACAGAGAGTGCTAATTGTCATCCATTAACCCGTTGTTAAATAGGATTTTTCTCATAAAATTCAACAGTGAACTGCGGGGGAACGTAAAGTTGAATACTATTTTTGAAATAATTTTAGCCAATTTCTGTCTATGCCATTTAAAGCTATTGCTTTCTTATTATTTGCTTTTAAACTTTTTTAAAAAGGCTTATAGTGTGTCGGAAGGCAACTGATGACTAGGTGCAACTCCTAAGAAACCTGTAAAGGTCTTGCCTAAAAATCGTATTTTACTTCTGAACCTATACGAGGGTCTTTACTGAAAGAGGTATCAGGTACCGAATTTTTATCCGCCTGTAATGATGATCCGACAGTGGTCGGTTAGGGTGCTGGGAAAAATTTCTAGTCCTGAGTGTTTTGTCACGTCTGTTTAAGCGCAAATTGCTGCGTGTTCCTTGGGGCCACACAGTCTTTCGGATGGTGTCTCCCAACAGATTCCGATCTGATCTTTTAGGGCAATGGTAAATTATTGTCTCTGAGTGCAAATCTGTATTTAATAGAGTTTTCTTATGGCTGCGTTTTCTTTGGGTGTCACAATTTTTTAGAGTGTGGGTCTTCCAATAGATTTCGAGCTGATCTTATTAGGCAATAGCGGAGTGATTGCCTTTGCGTGTAGCCCTGTATTCAATGGATTTTTCTTATCCACAAGCGGTGAAGAGGGTGTTTTCATCAAAACATCGTGCGACTTGTCTTGAATACAACAGGAGTGCCTCGTGATGGCAGCGGGGTTACCCACTTCTGAGGCCTACAGCGTGTCCTATTGTCCATCGTGAGAGGATGGCGGCTTTACCGACTAGAATCAAATCTACCTGTTTTTTACAGGACTTTCCTTGTGGCCGAAATGTTGCAAGGTCAGTGTCAGAATACCATTCAAGTATTGCCAACAAGTGAAGGGTTAAAGAAAAAAGGAAGATCAGAAGAGGGTAGGGGAGTGAACCGTGTGAGTAATGTGATTAGCCATGGAGTTAAAAAAAGAGAAAAAGGAACGGTATGGAAAAAACCAAGGGCTGGAAATCCACTTTAAACGCAGTGCTGCGAGAACACAATAAAGCGGCCAGTGTAGGGGGCAAGGCAGTCAGTTTTGCCACGCAAGCCGCACGCCGTGAAATATTGGAAAGGGGTTTTAAAGAACTGCGGGCACTGGGTTTTAAGCTGCCCGATGTACGAGGCTTTAAAGAGCGGCACATCCTGGCATTAGGCCAAGCGTGGGAAACCAAAGGATTGTCGGCCGCCACGATTCAAAATCGCTTCAGTGTTTTTCGTGTCTTTGCAGAATGGATAGGCAAAAAAGGGATGATACGCGGATCCGAATGCTATGTGAAAAACCCCAACACGGTGCTACGCCATTTAGCGGCTGAACGGGACAAGACATGGAGTGGACAAAAGCAATCGCTCGATGCCAAACTGGCAGCGATTGCTCAGAAGAATAAGCATGTAGCATTGCAGATGGAGTTACAGCGTGCCTTTGGGTTACGGATGAAAGAAGCGGCGCTCTTAAAGCCTCATCAAGCCGATAGAGGGCATTATCTAGCGGTGAATTGGGGCACGAAAGGCGGGCGTTCTCGTGTCATTGACATTCAAACCGATTACCAGCGGGATGTATTGAACCGCGCTAAGGCGCTTGTTGTCGGTCAAAGGGGCTCTATGGTGCCTGCGGAGTATTCTTTTAAAGCATGGCGTAACCAGTATTATTATGTCTGCCATCAATCAGGCATTAGTCGTAAGGACGGCATTGTGAGCCATGGATTGAGGCACGAGCGATTAAATGAGGTATATCATGCTATTACAGGCATCAAAAGCCCTATTAAACGTAGTAGGGAGGATCCAGTGGATAAGCCAACTTCTTTATGGGATGAAGTGGCGCGTCAAGAAATAGCGGAGATAGCAGGCCACAGTCGTTCATCCGTGGCTGCGGCTTATATAGGAGCACGCTCCGGCCATAAAAAATAATATCGGCTGCTGTGAAAGGCGAGCCATGCGGTTGCTTTTAAGCTTTTAGCTTTAATAAAAAAATAAAAAATGGTTGTAGGCTGTTGGCCCTTGTGGGTATGTGGGTAAGTGCGCCACAAAGCACTACTCTGTGTGGTAGAAGAGTAGCGCTTTGTGGCGCACTTATCCACATATCCATGAAGCCAACAGCACAGAGAGGGTTCTTTCAGGCTACTAGTTCAGTCTGTCCTACGGTTGAAGTGACAGATTTTTGATAAATACTCTTTATTTTCAAGGGCTTAAAATTTTAAAAAAGGTGCTTCACTACGGACATCTCGCGATGTGCTGTAGTGACGCACCCTGTCCATCATCGCATTTTATCAGGAGGGGCCCGCCCTTCCCACTAACTTTAAAAGGAGTTCAGAAGTATGCGAATAAACAGGTGAATTTATTCACCACACAAATAAAAGGGACGAGCCGTGACAGAGTTTACAGGAAAGCACAGGGCCCTTGCAAAATATTCTATTCAAATGCCTAAAAATTTATGTGGGCTATTTGTATTTGCGCTTAATGGTTCTCCTTTGCTGTCAAGAAGAGGTCAGGTCAATCGGGTGCAGGAAGGTGGTGCGTACGCCTGGATGCGTGATTTCCTTGTAGCCCAGCACGCTGTGTCTTAGCGCGCTTTTGGCAAGCCAGACACAGCGGGGCTTTGATGGCATTATTTTTTTTCCCCTTCTGCTACGGTTGCAGAGAGGGGTTTCTATACCATTGTGCCCTTCTTATGAAGGTGCGTAGACGTGACTCAACCTTATGCCGGTAGTGTGTTTTTATTATTCACTTCATCCTTATACCCGCTAGGGCCTCCTCTCGGGCCATTCACTTTTTATCTGCCTGTTCTCTTAGAGGACGTGAGTGAATCTTATAAAAAATAATTTAATAAAAAATAACATAAACGTATTGACATATCATATATATGATATATAATCATGGTTCAAACTAACTTTATTTAGGAGACACATTAAAATGCAAACCATATCAGAATGGGTACTCAACGAATATGGGCCCGATGAAATAAAAGACATCGTGAACCATGGGATAAGTGGGGGGTTTTCAGGCATGACTTATTACAAGGAAACAGTAGCTTTTCATGACAAACACGAGGAAGAAATATGGGAGAGATTAAACGACAACGCTGACTCGCAAGGCTGTACTGCCCTTGAGTTATTAAGCCATTTTAACGGCCAAAAGCAAGTTACATCCATGGATGCCTTTAAAAATATGCTTGCATGGTACGCGGTAGAAGAAGCCTGCCGAGAAATCATTGACGGAGATTACCGAAAATGAAACATACCATTTAAGAAAACCTGCAAGCCGTGGCGGCTTGCAGCCTATTCTATTTAAGTTAAGATTTCTCATGAAAAATATGAAATTTGTTTAAATAAAGGCTACTCGGATGACTTCAAAGAAATATTCTTATAAATCCTTTCAAATCTCGGATAAAACGCGAATCGAGCTAGAATTTCTCGCCTCTGTCTATGGCGAGTGCGCGAGTGCTGTGATTAGACGATTGATTACAGAAGCCTACGCTGTTCAAGTGGAATTAGTTAAAAAAATGCCCCCTCCTGAAAAATAAATCCTTCTTATTTATTCTAACGCCTTGCATCGTCTTGTGGCGCTAGGACGATGAAACCGCGCTACTCTCTTTCTTGGAGAGCCATTTTTCCCTTAGGATACTCTGGTTGGCTATTGTTATTAGGTCTCAAGTGGGCCATCCTTAGAAGTTT